>NZ_JBSGCB010000039.1:0-99470 GCF_053601595.1 Nocardia sp. NPDC004711
CGGCGACTGGCGGCTGGCGCGCGCCGCCGCCGAACGGGTGCGGGTCCGGACGGTCGCGACCGCATCGCGCCGCCCGGACCTGCTGCACTGACCGCCGCTAGATGCTCGACAGCGGCCCGTAGGCGACAACGGTGTCGCCGCTGCTGCTCACCAGCCGCACGAACGGCCGGATGGTGGTGGTGCCCAGCACCCCGGACACGGTGCCGTGGAAGCCGGACATGGTGATGCAGCCCTCGGTGCCGGACACATCGCCGCCGGCGGCGTCCACCGACTGGATGCCCGGGCCGAAGCCGACGTCGAGGGTCACGCCCAGCGTCGGAATCAGATTGAAGACATCGGCTTTGGGGTCATTGCCGATCTCCAGCTCGAGGCCGGGAGTCTGGTACTGGAATTCCAGCTTGCCCGACAGCGTGGCCGGATAGCCGACCTGGTAGCCGAGGGTGATGTGGCCGGTCCACGGGTCGCCGGCCGGGAGGTCGACCTTGAAGCAGGCCTTCCCGCTGTGGAACCACTCCCGGGTGAGTGGGTTGCCGTCCAGCGGCGGCACGAAATCGATCTTGGTATCGGCGGAGATGGCCTGGACCGTCCGACCATGCTGGTCGACGATCGAATTGGCGGCGTCGACGGCGGCCGACGAGGCGCCGCCGCTCAGAACCAGGCCGATGGTGCCCGCTACCGCGACGGTCGCGGTGCGAGAGAGCGCAGTCGTGTTGTTGCGCATGATGAATATCATTCCCTCATCAGGTGTTGCTGCGTATTGCCTACGCGTGTTTGATGATTCCCCAGTGTTGTGGAACGCGAGACGCCGTCCCCCGTCCCCTCGGCCGATGATCGACCCCCACGCTGAGACTATCCCACTCGATTACCCTGCGTGTGGCCGCGATCCCATGATCGGTATCACAGGCCGACGTGGTGCGTGCCCGGCGGATTCATGCGCGTGCCGGGCGAGATTTGCTGACTTTCATAGCGATTCGGTCACGTCGATCACCCACTTCCCGTGAAGTTCGGGCCACCGGGACGAGACCTCCGGCAACAGATCGGGCAAAGTCAGCAGGACCCGATCCGGCTGCGCGGCAACGAGTTCCGCCGGAGACAGGATCGGGATGTCGGTACCGGGCATGCGGCGGCCCTGCTTGCCCGGGGAGGCATCGGCCACCCCGGCCAGCAGGCCGCGATGCGCGCCCGCCAGATGCAGCAGCGCGACCGCGCGCGAGGCCGCCCCGTATGCGTAAATGGTTCTGCCGGAGGCACGTTCGGACTCCAGCCAGGCGCGCAGGGACCGGACCTGCTGGTCGGCGGCGTGCTGAAGCCCACGCACCGCCACCGGATCCGCCACCGCCGCCTCCGCGGCGAGGATCCGCGCAATGGCGGGGTCGGGGGCGGCGGGCGCGTGCACCGCCGCCACCAGTACCGTGCCGCCGTAGAGCGGGAACTCCCATGCGGTCACCGCCACCAGCCCGGCCGGGCGCAGCAGGCCCTGTAGCGAAGCCATCGTGTAGTAGGCGAAATGCCCGTGCCGCAACGCATTCCACTGTCCCTCGCGCACGATGGTGTGCAAGGAGTGGAACTGCAGCAGCAACACCCCGCCCGGCGCGGTGGCCGCCGCGCGCTGCGCGAAGGCGGCCCGCTGATCGGGCTCGTGCATGATGCCGAAGCAGTCGATCACCACATCGGCGGTCCGCTCGGTGACCCGGTACCCGCGCTCGGTCAGCAGCGGCAGCCAGCTGCCGCCGTGCGGGCTGCCGAACTCCCGCACCGTTCCGCCGCCGGGCAGCCGGCCCGCCGCGGCCACCCGGGCCACCGCGTCCGCCGCCTGATCCCGCAGTGCCTGCGGCTCCACGCCGCGCGGTTCGGCGGTGACGGTGTCGTCCTCGGCCAGTTGCGCCAGCCCGCACACGGCGCACAGGTCCATGGCCAGCGGATGCGCCGCCTCGGCCGCCAGGCTACTTCCTTCGCGATACCGGCCCGCCGAGGCGAGACTCGGAAAGTCGTCTGCCGCAGGCATTTTCCCGAGATCCAGCACCCGGGCCAGCGGGCCCAGCCCGCAGCCGCGACACCCGTACCGGGGTTCGCCGCTCATGGCACGATGACCTGGTGCGTATCGAATCGACCGACCTCGCCGACGTCCTGATCCTGATCCCGCAGCCGTTCCGCGACGATCGCGGCCTGTTCACCAGAACCTTCGACGCCGAGGAATTCGACGCCCACCTGGGCACGCCCGGGGTGTCGGCGACGTTCGTACAGGACTCGCAGTCGCGCTCGCACCGGGGTGTGGTGCGCGGTATGCACGGCCGCTCCGGGCGCGGCGAGGCCAAGCTGGTGCGCTGCGCGCACGGCGCGGTGCACGACGTGCTCGTCGACATCCGCCCGGACTCGCCGACCTTCGGCCGCCGGCAGGCATTCCTGCTGGACGACACCGACTTCCGGCATCTCTACGTCCCGCCCGGCTTCCTGCACGGCTTTCAGGCGCTCACCGAGGTGGCCGATGTGTGCTACCGCATCGACCGCCCGCATGACCCGGCCGAGGACCTGGGCGTCGCCTATGACGATCCGGACCTGGCCATCACCTGGCCGCAGCCGGTGACCGTGGTGTCGGAGCGGGACGCGGGCGCGGGCTCGTGGCGCGAGCTGCTCGCCGCCCTTCATCTCACACCTCGGTCCTGATCCGGCGCAGCTCGTCGTCCAGCACCCCGGTCTCCTTCAGCGACTTCAGCCACGCCAGGCGGGTGAAACGCTGGAAGAAGGCCCCGGCGGTGAGCTCGCGCACGCGGTACTCCCGGTACAGCTCGGCCGCGCCGTCCGGAATGCTCCACTCCGCTTCGAAGCCCAGTTCCTTGCGGGCATAACCGAAGTCGACCCGGTACGAGCGCGGGTCCGCACCGCTCTCGCCGGTGATGACCAGCGTGGATTCCGGGACCACGTCGACCACCGCCTGCGCGATCTGCGCGACTGTCAGATTATTGGCCTCGGTGCCGACGTTGTAGGCGCGGCAGTGCACGGCCTCGTCGGGCGCCGCCAGGCAGGCGGCGAAGGCGCGCGCGATGTCCTGCGCGTGCACCAGTGGCCGCCACGGCGTGCCGTCCGAGAGCACCTTCACCTCACCGGTCAGCACCGCGTACCCGACCAGATTATTGAGCACGATATCGGCGCGCAGCCGCGGCGAGAACCCGAATGCCGTGGCATTGCGCAGGAATACGGGGGAGAAGCCGGAGTCGGCGATGGCGGCCACATCGTCCTCGACCCGGACCTTGGACTCGGCGTAGGGGGTGAGCGGACGCAGCGGCGCGTCCTCGGTCACCAGGCCGTCCCCGGCCGCCCCGTACACCGAACACGTGGACGCGTAGAGGAATCGGCGCACCCCGGCGTCCTTGGCCAGCCGCGCCAGCCGGACCGACGCGTGATGGTTGATGTCGTAGGTGATCCGGGGTGCCAGCGCGCCCAGCGGATCATTCGACAGCGCCGCCAGATGCACCACGGCGTCGAAACCGGCGAGCTGATCGGCGGTCACATCGCGCAGATCCACCGCGAGGGCGGGCGGCGCGGGCGGTGCCTCGCCCAGCACGCAGTCCGCGAAAAGCCCACTGTCCAGCCCTGTTACCTCATGGCCGGCCTGCTGTAGCAACGGCACCATGACGGTACCCAGATACCCCTGATGCCCGGTGACGAGCACGCGCATGACTATGCACCTCCGAAAGTGATGGTGGCCTTCTCGAGCAGAAACGCCTCGGCGTGCTGGGCGCGGCACTGCACCCCGCGCAGCCGGGACAGGGCCAGAAAGGACTGCTCATCGAACCAGTCCCGATTGCGCTGTGAGGGATAGTGTTTCACCAACAGCGTGGCTTTGCGCTCCGCGCAGCCCGTGGGCAGCGGATGGAACACCGCCGGCTGTGGGGTGTCGTTCTCCCACTTGAGGATCTCGTAGCCCAGGATCAGGTGGTCGCGGAACTCGGTGGGCGCCAGCTCGGCCAGCAGCCGGTGGTCCTGATGGGCGTCCCCGCGCTGCGGCGCGAACACCACCTGGGCCGCGCTGTCGCGGCGCAGCGCGCCCACCGCGTCCTTGACCCGCGCCCAGTGCGCGGGTGCGTAACCGTCCGGCACGTCCAGGATTCGCAGCTCCAGATCCGCACCGGGACAGAAGGATTCGAGCGCGGCGCGCTCCTCCTCGGCGCGCTCGGTACCCGCACCGGTGAGCACCAGCGCCCGGACCCGCAGCCCCGGCACGGCCTCGGCGATTGTCAGCAGCGTCCCGCCCAGCCCGATGGCGAGATCGTCACAATGCGCCGCCAGCAGCGCGATCTCGGTGATCGCGCCGGTGTCGAGTCGGATCATGCGCTGCGCTGCTCCCACACCATCCACGGGCGGTCACCCTGCAGATAGCCGGTGTCCAGCTCGGCGCGCTCCTTGAAGGTGTCGGCGGGCTTCCAGAACCCGTGATGCTGATAGCCGAACATCCGGCCCTGCGCGGCCAGTGCGCCGCAGGCGTCCTCCACCAGATCCCCGCCGGGCGGCAGATGCTCGAAGATCTCCTGCGTCAGCACGAAATAGCCGCCGTTCTCCCAGATCGGCAGTTCCGAGACCGGCGTGATGTTCTTGACCTCCCCGGCCGAGTTCACGTCCACGCAGTGGAAGGAGGACTGCGGCGGCACGATCATCATCGAGGCCGCGGCCCCGGAATGCTGGAACCGGGTGATCATCTCGTCCAGTGGGGCGTCGGTGAGCACGTCGGCGTAGTTGGCCAGGAAGTACCGCTCGCCCGCGAGATGATCGCGCACCCGGCGCAGCCGCTCACCGATGGGCGACTCCACGCCGGTGTCGACGAAGGTGATGGTCCAGTCGCTGATGTCGGACTGCAGCAGCTCCACCTTGCCGCCGCGGATGACGAAGTCGTTGGACACCGACTCCTGGTAGGTGAGGAAGAAGTTCTTGATGTGCGCGGCGCCGTAGCCCAGGCACAGGATGAAGTCCTTGTGCCCGAAGTGCGCGTAGTAGCGCATGACATGCCAGATCAGCGGGCGCGGGCCCACCATCTGCATCGGCTTGGGGATCACGTCCTCGGTGCCGTTGCGCATCCGCATGCCGTAACCGCCGCAGAACAGTACGACCTTCACTTCGCTTGCCTTTCTGCATGAGTGGATGCGGCGGCGTCGTCGAGCGTCGCATGATGAAGGTGGGGGAGCGGGTAGACGATCTCGCCACCCCAGTCGGTGACGTGGCGCAGCTGCGCGGTGATCTCCCGTTCCAGGTTCCAGGGCAGCACCAGCACCACATCGGGGCGGTCGGCGTCGATCCGCTCCGGTTCGTGTATCGGGATGCGGGTGCCGGGTGTGAACCGTCCGTGTTTGTAGGGGTTGCGGTCGACGGTGTACTCGAGCAGGTCGGTGCGGATGCCGCAGTAGTTGAGCAGGGTATTGCCCTTGCCGGGAGCGCCGTAGCCCACCACGCGCTTGCCGGATGCCCTGGCGTCGAGCAGGAATCGCAGGAGATCCTGGCGCACCCGCTCCGTGTCGGGTCGCAGTTCGAGGTAGCCGGCGACCTCGTGCAGACCGGCATCGGCCTCGAGTCGCAACACCTCGGCAACCCGCGCGGTGGGGGTGCCGACGCCCTCGGGACGGGCCCACACGCGCAGCGAACCGCCATGTGTGCCAATCAGTTCGCAGTCGATCACAGCCAGCCCGGCGGTGGCCAGGGCCCGCTGGGCCGACAGCAGCGTGTAGTACTGGAAGTGCTCGTGATAGACGGTGTCGAACTGGGCCAGCGCCACCAGGTTGAGCGCGTGGTGCACCTCGATGGACAGCCAGCCGTCGTCGGCCATGAGCGCACGCAGTGACCTGGTGAAACCCAGCAGGTCGGGGATGTGAGCGTAGACATTGTTGGCCACCACCAGATGTGCCGGTCCGCGTTCGGCGCGCACCCGGGCGGCCAGCTCCTCGTCGAGGAAGGCGGTCTCGGTGGGTACGCCCTTGTCGCGTGCTGCCGCACCGACATTCACCGATGGCTCGATTCCCAGGCACGGGATGCCGGCGGCCACGGCGTGCTGCAGGAGATAACCGTCGTTACTTGCCACCTCAATTATGAAACTATTATCAGTCAGATTTAGCTGCGTGATTGCGTGATCGACGAAGAGCTTTGCATGCCGAACCCAGCTGTCCGAAAATGACGAATAGTAGGCATATTCCGTGAATGTATCCTCCGGGGTGATGAGCGCCGGAATCTGCAGCAGCAGGCAATTTTCGCACAGCCTCAGGTGCAGCGGATATGTCGGTTCGCACAGGTCCAGTTCGCCGGCGGTGAGGAATTTTTCACACGGCGGTGTGGCGCCCAGATCAAGAACGCTGCGCAGTCGATCGGAATGGCAAAGACGGCATTGCACGAAGTTCCCCACCTTTCACCGAGTTCGGGCTGCCCGCACAGCGCCGGATGACCTGTGGTCGGCTCGGTCCGGCCTTACGTTACAACAGGATTGCGTGGTGTTCGGGTCCCCGGCGAGTGACCGATGATGCCAAGCCAACTGGATTTCTGCGACCCGCAGAACCAGGTGTCCGGTCGGCAAACGCTCGAGCCGTGCAGTGCAAGGGTTTCGACCAGCTCACACGGTGGATCTTGCGTAGTTCAACCTGCGATTTTGCGAATAGGGGAAATAGGGGGAGGGGTGGGGAGACCGGTCGTCACGAATCCCGTTACTTTTCGGAAACGTTGGGGCACTACGGGTTACATCCTGCGCGCTACCGTGGTTGTGTAACATTCGGCATCTGGCCACCGAAAGACTCGGCGGCCACATCGGTTGTCATGGTCCTGAAAGCCCTTGGGAAACCGGCGTCGGCCGGTCGTTGGAACTGATCAGCGGGGATCGGAACCGAGTTCTCCCGTGGGGGAGGTGCGTTCGTTTCATGAGTTACGAAATTTCTGCCGGTCGCGCTGTGCGCGCGGCCCGGCCTCCACGTCCCGAGCCGCGCTCGGATCGTGAACGCTGGCAAGCGGATTACGCGCGTCGGCTGTTTATCAGTGACTTGATCGTTTTAGTACTATCCATCGGATTTGCCCAATGGATTCGCTTCGGCGGCGCGGGGGCCGAGCCGCCGCTGGCCTCCCAGCTACCGCTGGAAGTTCGCTACACCATGGTGTCGGCCGTGCTGGCACTGGCATGGTCGATCACGCTGACTCTCAGCGGCACCCGGTCGCCGCGCGTAATCGGCAGTGGCACAGAGGAATACCGGCGTGTGGTGGCCGCTTCCCTGAAGCTGTTCGGTGGGATAGCCATTGTGTCGCTGCTACTGCGGGTCGACATCGCTCGCGGCTATCTCGCCATCGCCCTGCCGCTCGGCATGATCGGGCTCATGGTGGAGCGGCGGATCTGGCGGCGCTGGGTGGCCGGTCGCCGCGCCCGCGGCCACTACCGCACCGCCATGCTGGTGGTCGGCAGCCCGGAGGCGGCGCGGGCCATGCTCGCGGCCTTCTCCCGCGACCGTGACTCCGGATACCAGCTGATCGGGGTGTGCACCCGGGACGAGGGGGCGGTCGCGGACGCCGCGCTGGAGGTGGGCGGACGGGAGATCCCGGTTGTCGCAAGCGATCACGCCGTGATCGAGGCGGTCCGGCGGACGGGGGCCGACACCGTCGCGGTCACCGCCACCGACAACCTCGGCCCGGCCGACTTCCGCCGGATGGCCTGGGAGCTGGACGAATTGGGCGCCGAACTGATCGTGACACCGGGCCTGGTGGACATCGCCGGCACCCGGCTCACCCACCGGGTGGTCGCCTCCATGCCCATGCTGCACGTGGAGAAGCCGCAGTACGACCGTGCGAAGTCGATTCGCAAGGGCGTCTTCGACTTCTGCTTCGCCTGCGCCGCCCTGCTGGCCATCGCTCCGGCGCTGGCCGCCATCGCGCTCGCGGTGAAGGTCACCAGTCGCGGTCCGGTCTTCTATCTCTCCGAGCGGATCGGCCGGGACGGTCGGCCTTTCCGGATGATCAAGTTCCGCAGCATGTACGCCGACGCCGAGGCGCATATCAATGCGCTCATCGAGAGCAACGGCGGCAACCCGCTGTTCTTCAAGGTGCGCGACGATCCGCGGGTGACCGCGGTCGGCAAGGTCATCCGCAAATACTCGCTCGACGAGCTCCCGCAGTTCTTCAACGTGCTGCGCGGCGAGATGAGCATCGTCGGCCCGCGTCCGCAGGTCCAGCGCGAGGTCGACTCCTACGACGGTGTCATGCGCCGCCGCCTGCTGGTGAAACCTGGCGTCACCGGTCTCTGGCAGGTCAGCGGCCGCTCGGATCTGACACCCGAGGATGCCATGCGCCTCGACCTGTCCTACGTGGAGAACTGGTCCATGGTCCTGGATCTGCTCCTGATCGCCAAGACGATCGGCGCGGTGACCAGGGGGGAGGGCGCATACTGACCGTCAATTCCGAAACCGACGCGCCCGCTGCGTTCCTCGCAGCGGGCGCGTCCTGTTTCAGGAGGCGGCAAAATCTAGTGAACGGGTTTTAGTAAAAGGTGTTCACAAACCCTGCTGTGGTGTGGTTCACTCGGTGGCGAACGTGTTCCAAAGGAGGTTCCGTGTCCGCGCCGTCCATCCCCACCGGTTTCGACTTCACCGACCCCGACCTGCTCGCGCAGCGTCTGCCGGTCGAAGAGTTCGCCGCACTCCGCAAGCAGGCCAAGCCCTTCTGGGTGCCGCAGGCCAATGGCCTCACCGGCTTCGACGATGGCGGCTACTGGGCCATCTCCCAGATGGATGACATCAAGGAGATCTCCAAGAGCCCGGAGACCTTCTCCAACGAGGAGAACACCGCGGTCATCCGCTTCTACGGCGACATCGCCCGCGAAGAGATCGAGGTACAGCGCTACCTGCTGCTGAACATGGACCCGCCGCGCCACACCAAGCTGCGCCGGATCATCTCCAAGGGCTTCACCCCGCGCGCCATCGAGTCGCTGCGCAACGCGCTGCGTGAGCGCGCCGAGCGAATCGTGCACGAGGCCAAGAAGAACGGCTCCGGCAACTTCGTCGAGCAGGTAGCGTGCGAGCTGCCGCTGCAGGCCATCGCCGAGCTCATCGGCATCCCGCAGGAAGACCGCGGCAAGATCTTCGACTGGTCCAACCAGATGATCGGCTACGACGACCCCGAGTTCAACGGTGACCACAAGGTCGCCACCGCCGAGGTCATGGGCTACTCCTGGAACCTGGCCGAGCAGCGCCGCGCCTGCCCGATGGACGACATCGCCTCCACCCTGCTGCAGGCCGACATCGACGGCGAGTCGCTGGCGTCGGACGAGTTCGCCTGGTTCGTGATCCTGCTGTCGGTCGCCGGCAACGAGACCACCCGCAACGCCACCACGCACGGTATGAAAGCGTTCGTGGACAACCCGGACCAGTGGGAGCTCTACAAGGAGCAGCGTCCGCGCACCGCTCCGGACGAGATCGTCCGCTGGGCCACCCCGGTCATCGCCTTCCAGCGCACCGCCATCGAGGACGTCGAGCTCAGCGGCCAGCTGATCCAGAAGGGCCAGCGCGTCGGCATGTTCTACAGCGCGGCCAACTTCGACGAGAACTACTTCGAAGACCCGTACACGTTCAACGTGCTGCGCAACCCCAACCCGCACGTCGGCTTCGGCGGCACCGGCACCCACTACTGCGTGGGCGCGAATCTGGCTCGGCTGCAGCTGGATCTGATCTTCAACGCGATCGCCGACGTGATGCCGAACCTGCACCAGATCTCCGAGCCGGTGCGCCTGCGCTCGGGCTGGCTCAACGGCATCAAGAGCTGGGAAGTCGCGTACGAATGAGCGTCCGGGCCCCGAGGAGGTAGTGTGCGTAACCCGGTAGGGGCCCCGTTCTTTCGACCTATGGAGTCAGCATGAGTGAACCTCGCCGACGCGGCCGGATGCCGGCGGTCAGCGACGCCGACATCCGGCGCGTCGCGCGGTCACTGCTGGTCGACCAAGGGCCCGACGCGATCACGCTGCGGGCCATCGCGCGGGAGCTGGGCATCACCGCTCCCGCGCTGTATCGGTACTACGAGTCCCGCGACGACCTCGTCGCCGCCGTCCGCACCGACGTATGTGCCGATCTGGCAAAGGATTTGGAGGCCGCCATCGAGGGCCTCCCCGACGACGCGGGCGTTCGCTTCTTCGCCATCTGCCGCGGTTTCCGCCGCTGGGCCCTCACTCACTCCCGCGAATTCACCCTGGTCTTCGCCTCCCCGGTCGGGGCCGGAATCACCAGCGCCATGCAGCAATTCGGCGAACCGGTCGGCCGCATCTTCCTCGGCGCCGCCGGCCGCCTCCTCACCGACTACGACGTCGTCACCCCGCCCACGGCCCTCATCCCGCCCGAGCTCCGCGACGACCTCATCAAATTCCAGACAGACCTGCTCCGCGTGCTCGCCGAATCCGGTCAGAAGTTCCCCGCCGAAAAACTGGACCTCGGCGTCAGCTACGTCATGATCCAGTTCTGGGCCCGCCTCTACGGCCACGTCACCCTCGAGGTCTTCGGCAACTACCCCATCCCGGTCAGCCACCCCGACGTCCTCTTCGACTCCACCCTCGCCGACATCGGCCGCGGCATCGGCCTCGTCGCCGACTGATCAGCCCACTGTCCGGTGGACGCGGCGCATGAAGCGTTCGCAGTCGTCATCCGGCGACGGTCCGGCGTCGACGAATCCGTGACGGACATACAACGCGATCGCACTGTCGTTGCCGGACTTGACTGAGAGCACGACATCGCGCCGGCCCGCCCAGTCCACAACCGCGCGCACGGCCGCGTCGCCCACGCCGCGGCCGCGGGCCGACTCGGCGACCCACAGCGAGATCAGTTCTGCCGCTTCGTCGTCTCGGATGTAGGCGCCGGCCATCCCCACGGGCGTACCGTCCAGGCGCACGATGAAGTTGAGGGGGACATCGGTCAGCCGGGCGCGCCAGCGCTGTTCGGTGTCGCCGGGTCCGCTCCACTCCGCGAGGGTCGAACCGAAGACCGCCGCCGATTCGGTCAGGGCCCGCAGCCGGAGTTCGCGCCACAGGGGCCAATCGTCGGGTCGGAGGACCTGGATGTCGATCATGGTGTCGGTTCCTGGGATGAATCAGCTTCGGGCGTCTGCCAATTCGGTGCGGCGTAGATGGGCGGGTTCGTCGCGCAGGACCGGTTCGCTCAGGCCGATGCGTTGCTGGATGCGCTTCATCCAGGCCGGTGCCCACCAGACGCGGTCGCCCAGGAGCTTCATGGCGGCGGGGACCAGGAGCATGCGCAGAACGGTGGCGTCGATGATCAGGGCGGCGATCATGCCGTAGGCGATGTACTGCATGAGGACCAGGTCGGAGAAGGCGAAGGCGCCGGTGACCACCAGCAGGATCAGGGCGGCGGCGGTGATGATGCGGCCGGTCTGGGCGGTGCCGGAGCGGATGGCCTCCTCGGTGGTCGCGCCGCGCGCGCGGGCTTCGACCATGCGGGACACCAGGAAAACCTCGTAGTCGGTGGAGAGGCCGTAGATGATGGCGATGATCAGGAACAGGATGTTCGCCTGAATCGGCTGGGGGGTGAAGTTCAGCAGGGTCGCGCCGTGGCCCTCGGTGAAGATCCAGGTCAGGATGCCGAGCGTGGATCCCAGGCCGAGCACGCTCATGAAGGCGGCCTTCAGCGGGAGGACCAGGGATCCGAAGGTGAGGAACATCAGCAGCGTGGTCATGGCCAGCACCAGCAGGATCATCAGGGGCAGCCGTTTCAGCAGCGCGGCGATGGCGTCGTGCTGAACCGTCGGCACGCCGCCGACCAGCACCGTCATATCGTCGGGCACCGGCAGTGCCCGCAGATAGTCGATGGTCTTGTCGTACTTGGTGGAATCGATCAGATAGGCCTGGGTGCGATAGACATTCGGCTGCGTCTGGGAGCGGGTCGGAATCTCGAAACCGGTCGAGACCCCGGTGGTGACCAGCCCGGGAGCGCGGCTCGCCTGTTCGATGAAGGGACCGACCTCGGTGCTGTCACTGGCGGTGATGAGCAATTCGATCGGGTCGGGCTTGCGGAGCGGGAAATAGGTGTCGATCTGTTGCTGGGCAACACGAGTCGCATTGTCCGGCGGCAGATATTTCTCACTGAAGCCGCCGAAGGCGATATTGCGGACCGGCACGATCAGCACCAGCAATCCGAGGATCAGGACCGCGGTGATCTCGCGGGGATGCCGCATCACCCAGCTGGTGGACCGGCCCCAGAAGCCCTCCTCCACCTCTCGCGCCGAATCGGTACGACGAAATCGCTTGATGCCCAGGGCATTCACCCATGGCCCGAGGATCGCCAGCATGGCGGGCAGAATCGTGACGGCCGTCAGCGCCGCCAGGGTGACGGTGGCGATCGCGCCGTACGCGATGGACTTGAGGAAACCCTGCGGGAACAGCAGCATGCCGCCCAGGCTGGCGACGATCATGGTGGCCGAGAACAACACCGTGCGGCCCGCGGTCATCACCGCGCGCCGCACGGCGGCGGGCGTGTCGTATCCGGCGGCCACCTCCTCGCGGAACCGGCTCACGATGAACAATGCGTAGTCGATGGCCAGGCCCAGGCCGATCATCGAAACGACCGGTGCCACGAAGGAATTCACCTCGGTCACATTGGTGATCGCCCGGACGATGCCGTTCGCGCCCAGAATCGTCAGCACGCCCATCAGGAGCGGCAGCGCCGCGGCGACCACGCCGCCGAAGATGAAGAACAACAGCACCGCCACCGCCGGAATGGCGAGCAGTTCCATGCGATGGGTATCGGCCGAAATGGTGTCGGTCAGGGCGGTCGAGACCGGCTGCAGGCCACCGACGTACACCTTGATACCCGGAATCGAGAACGCGTCCTTGACGGTCGTGGCGGCATTGTCCTTCAGCGCGACGGAGGCGACCGCGCGGGTCCGGTCCTTGGTGGCGAAGGCCGCGGAGGAACCACGGATGGCGGAGACCTCGGGCCAATACGTGGCGTACACGCCGGCGATGTCGTTCGGGAAGCGCTGGGTGAGCCCGTTGAGGCTGTCCACGATCGACTGGCTCACATCCGGATCGTCGACGGTCTTCCCGTCGGGCGCCTGATAGAGCACGATCACATCGGCGGCATGGTTCGGCCCGAACGCCTTGGCGGCCAGCACGGCCGCCTGCGCGGACTCCGAGTTCGGATCGTCCAGACCGCCCGCGCTGAGCCGGCTCTCGAAGCCCCAGGCGTAGCCGCCGAGACCGAGCAGGGCGGCCGCCACGATACCCAGAACGAGAAAACGGTGGTTGGCTACGAGTTTTCCCCATAGCGCGAAGACATCGCGGTCACGCGGGCTTCTCGTGGTCATACTGCACGGTAGCAGTCAAGATCACGAGGAGTGAAAATCGTTGTATCAGAATACAATAAGTGAATTCCGGAACGTGATTTAGCGATAGAAAACAAGTATGGATCGTGGTGGAAAGGCCGTGCCGGATCGCCGGGCTGTGATCACCCGGAGCTGAGCCGTGGCCGGCGCAGCGAGCCCATCCGCTTCACGATCCGGGGCCGGCGCAGATCGCGGGCGATCCACTCACCCAGGGTCACACCGGCCGCCAGCGCCAGGCCGACGGCGAACGCACTGAACAATTGGTTGAGCCCGACGATCAATTCGTCGTTGAGCAGCGCGTAGAGACCGCGATAGACGCGCAGACCGGGAAGCAGGGGAGTGATGCCCGCGACCGCCACCACCAACGGGGGAGTCAGGGCGCGGCGCGCCACCAGACCACCAGCCAGACCTACCACCGTGGCCGCCACACCCGACGACACGATCGGGCCGAATCCGAAGTGCTGGACCAGCAGATAGACGATCGTGGCCGCCGCACCGCTGACCGCCGCCGCCGCGACGGCGCGCCGCTCCGCATAACAGGCGAGCGCGAAGGCCGCCGAGGTGAGCGCGCCCGCGAACAGCTTCAGGGGCAGATTGGTCAGATCGCGGGTCGAGGTCATGTCGGCGATCGGAACCGTCGCCTCGAACACCTCCGCCACCCGCAGCGTGAACGCGATACCGGCGATGATGCCGCCGGTCATCATGATCACTTCCAGCATGCGCGCCGACGCGGTGATCGGCGCGCCGGTAATGGCGTCCTCGACCGCGCCGACCAGCTGTAAACCGGCCAGCAGCACCGTGATTCCGGCGGCGATGATGAGCGCGGGGTCCAGATGCAGGCTCTCGGCGAAGGTCGAGACCAGCACCGCGGGCACGGTGGCGATGATGCCGCCCACCATGTGCTGGAAGAAGAACGGCAAACCGCGCCGATTCAGGATCCGGTTGGTGCGATCGATCATGGTGGTGGCGGCGAAGCTCACCAGGGCGACGAGCAGGCCGCCATTGAGCAGCAGCGCCACCGCCGCCGCCATGACCGCCCAGCCGACCGTCGCGAGCCACCGCGGGTACGGGTGCGGCGCGGAAGTGATCTCGTCCAGCGCCGCCAGCGCCTCCTGCGGCGGCACCAGTTCCCGGCGGATGCGGCGGGTCAGCCGATCGGCCGCCGCGAGGCGGGTGAAGTCGAGCGACCGGTAATGCACGACGCGCATGGTGCTGTACGGCGGCAGCCGCGGTCCCCGGTCGGCGGAGATACGAATCGAGTTGTAGGTGACATCGATATCGCACTTGGACAGCCCGTAGGTGGAGGCGATGAATTCGATCTGCGTCGTGGTGTCCATGACCGCGGTCCCGGACGCCAGCACCACCTCGCCCACCCGCTCGGCCAGATCCATCACCTCGGTGACCGTCGCATCGTCGGTGACATCGATCGGCCGGACCGGAGCGGGCGCCTCGACCACCGCGTCGACCGTCGCGCGGCGGTCCGCGACCAAGCGGTCCACCGCGCCGGTCAGCATCCGACGCCACCGGGCGCGCAGCCCGGAAGGCGCCTCCGCCTCGATAGCCACATCGGTGCTCACATACAGCAACGTACACGGGTGCGGGAGATCACCAGGTTGAGCAGTTCGATGGCAGTAGTGTTTTCGAGTATGGCGACGAGCGGCGTTTCTATTTCGGAAGAGCTACGCGCAGCACTCGACGGCCCCTGGCGTGACGTGCGCGAACGCGCGCGGGGCATTCTCGACGACGACCGCCTCTACGGCGACCCCGCCCTCGACATCAAGGCGGCGCGGGCGCGCGTGCTGGACCAGATGCAGCTGGTCGCCTCCTTCGGCTGGGTAGAGGGCGGCTTCCGGCACCCGGACGGCAGCCCGGGTGACCCGGGCGCGGTGGTCACCGCGCTGGAGATGCTGGCCTACACCGACCTGTCGCTGTGGGTGAAAAGCGGTGTGCAGTGGGGTCTTTTCGGCGGTGCGGTCGAAAACCTGGGCACCGAGCGGCACCGCGAGTACATCGACGAACTGATTCCGCTGCGCCTGCTCGGCTGCTTCGCCATGACCGAGACCGGGCACGGCAGCGATGTCGCCAACCTGGAGACCACCGCCACCTACGATCCGGCGACCCGGGAGTTCGTGGTCCACAGCCCGACCCCCTCGGCCCGCAAGGACTACATCGGCGGCGCGGCCGAACACGCCCGCATGGCAGCGGTTTTCGCGCAGCTGATCACCGGCGGCGAGAGCAAGGGCGTGCACTGCTTCCTGGTGCCCGTCCGCGACGAGGCGGGCAGCGATCTGCCCGGGGTGACCACCTCCGACTGCGGTCTCAAGGGCGGCCTGCCGGGTGTCGACAACGGCCGAATCCTGTTCGACCAGGTGCGGATTCCGCGGGAGAACCTGCTCAACCGCTACGCCGACGTCGCATCGGACGGCACCTACAGCTCCGAGATCGAGAACCCCAGCCGCCGCTTCTTCACCACCCTCGGCACCCTCGTGCGCGGCCGGATCAGTGTCGGCGGCGCGGCCTCGGCGGCCACGCGGGTCGCGCTCAGCATCGCCGTCCGCTACGCCGAGCAGCGCCGCCAGTTCGCCGACCCCGACACCGGCGAGGAGACGGTGCTGCTGGATTACCGCAGCCATCAGCGCCGTTTGCTGCCGCTCGTAGCGCGCTCCTACGCACTGGCTTTCGCGCAGAACGATCTCGTGCACCGCATGCACCTGGTGCAGACCGGCCAGACCACCGACCCGCGCGCCCAGCGCGCGCTGGAGAACCGCGCCGCCGGACTCAAGGTCGCCCAGACCCGCCACGCTACCCAGGCGATCCAGGAATGCCGCGAAGCCTGCGGCGGCGCAGGCTATCTCACCGAGAGCCGCCTGGTCACCCTCAAGGCCGACACCGATGTGTTCACGACCTTCGAAGGCGACAACGTGGTCCTGACCCAGCTGGTAGCCAAGGACTTGCTGACCGCCTACGCCGATGAGGTGCGCGACCTCGATGCCCTCGGCTGGGTGCGCTTCGCGGCCACCATGGCGCGCGATGTGGTGCGCGAGCGATCCGGTGTGCGGCAGATGATCCAGCGTCTGCGCGACCGCGGCGACGAATCCGTCGACGAGGCCGACCTGTCCCGGCGGTCGGTCCAGTTGCAGCTGTTCGCCGATCGCGAGGACTACATGGTCCGCACCGCCGCGCACCGGCTCCAGGCCCGCGCCAAGGAGACCGGGCCCTTCGAGGCGTTCAACAATGCCCAGGACCACATCCTCGCCGCCGGCACCGCGCACATCGAGCGGTTGGTGCTGGAGGCCTTCATCGACGGCATCGCGGAGATCGAGGACCCGGACGCGCGCGCCCTCGCCGATTCCGTCTGCGACCTGTATGTCTACTGGACCATCGAGCAGAACCAGGCCTGGTACATCATGCACCGGTTCATGTCCGTGGAGCGGGCCAAGGCGGTGCGCCGCGGCGTCAACGAACTCGTCGATCGGCTGCGGCCGCACGCGCTCACCCTGATCGAGGGACTCGGCGTCCCGGAGGGCCTGCTGCGCGCCGCCATGCTCGGCTGACCCCGAGCGCCGTCGCGGCTGAATCCTGTTGCCGCCGTGCATCGTTGAGAGATTGCACACACGATCCACACAATCAAGGCCGTCTCACCCCGGACCGAACTCATGCCGAGCTGGGACCCGCAGCCGCGACGGCACGGTCGGGCTGATCGTCGCCACCGTCCACGGCGCGCGAGTTCTTACGGAACCGTGAAGTCGCGCCGATACCCGCCGTGTCGGTTGGCGTCCGCACCCGCTCGCGCGGCATTGTCTCTCCCGTTTCGACGATCGACACGAGGAGATACGAATGGGCGAGGAGAACGGTCCGCTACGCCTGAATCGGCGCGCGCTGCTGGCCGCGGCGGTGATCGCCGGTGCGGGAACCGCCGGCGTCGGCGGATTCCTGTTCGCGGAGAATGCCATCGGCCCGGCGCGGCTGACCGCCCGGCGCATCGTCGACGGCCTGCAGGCCGCCAACGGTTTCGTCCCGGGCTATCGGCGCAACCATGCCAAGGGCGTCGCGGTGGCGGGACGCTTCGAGAGCAACGGGGCCGGAACCGAGCTGTCGACGGCCGCGGTGTTCCGGCCCGGCAGCTACCCGGTGGACGGGCGGTTCTCGCTGGCGGGCGGCAAGCCGTTCGCGCCCGACGTTCTCGACGCGCGCCGGGGGCTCGGACTGCGGATCACCCTGCCCGCCGGTGAGGAATGGCGGCTGGCGCTGCTCAATATCCCCGTCTTCACCGACGCCTCCGCCCAGGACTTCCACGACCGGACCGCGGCCTATGCGCCCGACCCGGCCACCGGGAAACCGGATCCGGAGCGAGTCCGCGCCTATCTGGCCACCCACCCGAAAACCGCTGCCGCACTGGAGGTCATCAAGCGGAACCCGCCGACGGCGAGCTTCGCCACCTCGACCTTCCACGGCCTCAACGCCTTCGAATGCGTCGACGCGGATGGCACCCGGACTCCGGTCCGCTGGCGGCTCGAACCCGAAACCACCGGCGCCACCGGTGCATCCGGTGACGATCAGCTCTTCACCGGGCTGGTCCGGGACCTCCGCCGGGAATCGCTGCGTTGGAAACTGATCGCGGTGGTGGGCAATCGCGGCACCGATCCGACACACGACCCGACCATCCCCTGGCCGGCGGAGCGACGCGGCATCGACACCGGCACACTGGTTTTGACCGGGGTTCAGAGCGAGTCCGCGGCCAATGTGCGGGATGTCAACTTCGATCCGCTGGTCCTGCCGAACGGCATTGCGGCCTCGGACGACCATGTGCTGCAAGCCCGCTCGGCCGCCTATGCCGAGTCGTATCGACGCCGGGCGGGCGAGACCGCGACCCGGCAGCCGCTGCGGGTGGAGGGTCTGGCATGAGCGGGGCGATGGAACCGGCCGGGACCACGGTCGACGAAGCGGATCCGACGACACCGGACGGGCCGGAGGCCGACGCCACGGCGCCCGCCGAGCCCACCCCGCGGGCGGGCCATTTCGACCTGACCACGCGGGCGCTGCACTGGCTGATGGCCGTGCTCATCGTGGCCATGCTGTTCCTCGGGGCCGCCCTGGTCGGATCGGTCGGGGATTACGGCGTGCTGCTGAGCGTCCATCGGACGGTCGGCATCGCCATCCTGGTGCTCGGCGTGGCGCGGCTGGTCAACCGGCTGCTGCGGCGGGCGCCCGCCCCGGCGGCGCTGTCACCGGCCGAGCGCCGGATCGCGATGGCGTCGGAGCTGTCGTTGTACGCGCTGTTCCTGCTCCAGCCCGTCGTCGGCTGGGCGCTGGTGTCGGCCTCCGGGATTCCGGTGCGGATCGGGGGCGGCATCCATCTGCCCGCGATCGCGCCGGAGAACGCGCACCTCTACGCACAGTTGCGCACGCTGCACTCCTGGCTGGCCTATCTGCTGCTGGCCCTGTTCACCGCCCATATGTCCGCGGTGCTGTGGCATGCGATCGGGCTGCTGCGGCGCATGCTGCTCGAGCGCCGATCCTGAGGCGCGGGCGGGCCGTCGGTATCGTGCAGCCGTGACTCGATCGACCGCGCCCGCCCCCACCCCGCCGGATCACCGGATACGCCGTGCCGCCCTGCCCGCTGTCGTGCTGGCGGGGGTCATCGTCACTGTGCTTGTGCCGCTGTCGTTTCCGGCGGGCGGCGGGTCGACGAGCGCGGATCTGGTGCTGGAGCGCGATATCCACTCGGGGCTGGACGCGTACACGTGGGTGTACCGAGTCCTGGTGTTCCCCAGTAACAGTTACGTCGTCCTGCCGCTGCTGTGCGCCTCCGCGGCGTGGTTCGCCTACCGCCGCCAATGGTGGCAGGCCGGATTCGCCCTGGTGGCCCCCGAGCTGGTGGTGGCCGTCAATACCTTTGCGCTCAAACCGTTCTGGGACCGCAGGCTCGACCACTATCTCGCCTACCCCAGCGGGCACACCGTCCAGCTGGTCGCGGTCGTCACCGCCTTCGCGCTCGTGGCCGAATCCGCCCGCGTGCGGACCGGCACGGTGATCGTCATGGTGGTGGTGCTGCCGGCCGTCATGATCGGCATGGTGGGCTTCGGATACCACCATCCGACCGATGTCCTGGGCGGAACGGCGGCCGCGGTCGCGCTCGTGACCGCCCTCTACCTACCGTTCCGCTACTTCACGGCTACACCGGTTGCGGCGCTGTCTAATACGACGCCGCCCCCGCGATGATGAACCACACCACCCACAGCACAGCCACCAGGAAGCCGAGCGTCAGCATCACCCGCATGAGCCCGCGGGTCACCTCGATCCGGTCGCTGCGGCGCGGGTAGAGCTTGCGCGGGCTGAACCACGGCTCGGGGATGTTCAGACCGCGTGCCGACGCGTGCTCGCGCTCCAGCCGGGCCTGCTCCTCGGCGAAGGCCTCGGCCTGGGCCTGCTGCGGACCGCCGTGCCACAGCGTCGGATCCACCGGGCCCAGGAAGCCCTCGTTCAGCAGATCCTGCGGCGCGGGCAGGTACGGCAGGATGCCCAGACCGCGGAACGCCCAGGCCACGTCGTTGGCCGACCACTGCGGCCGCCCGCGCGAGAGCAGGCTGGTGAAGTGGTCGCGCAGCCGCCGCTCGTCGCCCAGCAGCACCTGGAAGCTGGGATCGTTCCACAGCTGGGTGACCCGCAGATTCGAACCGGGCGCCGGCACCACCAGCACGATGCCGTGGATGACGCGCTGCCCGAGTCCCCGTTCGGCCAGCCAGTTCTGCAGCGCGAAGGTGTGATCGCGGGACTTGTCCAGCGGACTGCGCTTGTCGCCGCCTTCGAAGGTGATGATCCGGTCGCCGACCCGCCAGGGGCCGTTGACCGGAATCTCGAGCTCGCCGTCCATGCGCTCCGACAGCGCCTCGGCCTCGATCACCACACAGCTGGTCGGCGTCCACACCACCGCGTCGAACGGATGCAGCTTATCGCCGTGGAACAGACTGCAATTGACGGTGGCGACGCCCTTGGGATCGGTGCTGCCCTTCCAGGTTCGCAGCCAATCGATGAGCACCTTCTCGGCGTGGCTGCCGGCGGCGTTCTGCACTCGGACGAGCATCGGCTCTCACCTTCCTCGTCGAATCGATACCGGGAAATGGTACGGGCACAACACCCCAAATTACCGCCGGGCACGCCGCCGCGCTCAGTTCGCGGAGAGCTCGTGATCGTTCGGGAACAGGGGCAGTCGCAACGCGCCGGGCGCGAAGTCCGGCACCACCGCGTGCTTGGGCGCGACGGGGCGGATCCGACGATACGCGGCGCCCAGCTCTGGCCGCGGATCGGCCTCGTTTCGGTTGGGCCAGAACGCCATTGCGCGCTCGGCCTGGGCGGTGATGGTCAGCGACGGGTTCACGCCCAGGTTCGCCGTCACCGCCGAGCCGTCGGCGACATGCAGGCCCGGATGGCCGTACACGCGCTGATACGGGTCCACCACACCGCTTTCCGGGCCCTCGCCGATGACGCAGCCGCCGATGTAGTGGGCGGTGGCCGGGATGTTGAACACGTCCATGGCCAGCATCTGCACGTCGCCGTCGACCTTCGCCCCGAAGCGGCGGCCGACATCGTGCGCGAGCGGGATCCAGGTCGGATTCGGCTTGCCCATGCCCTGTTTGGTCTTCAGCTGCCCCCAGCGCCGGAACGAGGTCAGCGAGTTGTCCAGCGACTGCATGACCAGCAGGATGACCGACTTCTCCGACGCCCGGCGGGCATTGAGACTGCGCGCGAACACCACCGGGTGCAGCAGCATGGCCAGCAGGAAGCGCAGGAACCGGAACGCGCCGCCGTCCACCAGCGGCACCGACAGCGGGAACAGGCCGTTCTGGCCCTTGCCGTAGTGGCACACCTCGACATGGGTGTCGGGCTCGGGATGGATCGAGGAGGTGATGGCGATGCCCTCGGCGAAGTCGTCGCGGGCCTTGCTCACCACGTTCAGGATGGCCTCGGAGTTGGACCGGGTCAGCTCGCCCAGCCGCGGCGACAGGTTCGGCAGCACACCCTCGTCCCGCATCTTGTGCAGCAGCTTCTGGGTGCCCAGCGCGGCCGCCGCGAACACCACCTGCTCGGCGGTGAACACCTTGCGCCCCTTGCGGATCCAGCGATCCGAGCGCTGCGTCTCGATGGCGTAGCCGCCGCCGGTCATGGGCCGCACCTTGGTGGCCGTGGTCAGCTCGAACACGTGCGCGCCGGCCTGCTCGGCCAGGTACAGGTAGTTCTTGGGCGTGGTGTTCTTGGCATTGTGCGGGCAGCCGGTGAAGCAGCGCGCGCAGTGGATGCAGCCGGCCCGGCGCGGTCCCGCCCCGCCGAAGTACGGGTCGTCCACCTCCTCGCCCGGCGCGGCCTCGTTGAAGAACACGCCCACATTGGTGGCGTGGAAGGTGTCGGCCACGCCCAGATCCTCTGCCACCGAACGGATCACGTCGTCGGCCGGGGTCATGCGCGGATTCGGGGCCACGCCCAGCATGCGCTGCGCCTGGTCGTAGTACGGCGCGAGCTCCGAGCGCCAGTCGGTGATGTGGGCCCACTGCCGGTCGGTGTAGAAGGCCGGCAGCGGCTCGTAGAGGGTGTTGCCGTAGATCAGCGACCCGCCGCCCACGCCCGCCGCCGAGAACACCGCGCACTTGCCCAGAATGCTGATGCGCTGGGTGCCGGTCAGCCCCAGCCGCGGGGCCCAGATCGACTTGCGCACATTCCAGTTCGTCCTGGGGATGTCCTCGGCGTTCCAGCGGCGGCCGGATTCCAGCACGGCGACCCGATAGCCCTTCTCGCTCAGGCGCAGCGCGCTCACACTCCCCCCGAACCCGGAGCCGATAACGACGACGTCATAGTCGAAGTCGGGCATGGTCTTTCCTCTCCCTGGGCTGTACCGATCAGCCTTCACCACTCGGGCCCGAACCGCAGCACGCCCCGCGAATTCGCACCCTCCAATACGATGAGAAAATACTGATGTCATTCTCTCATCGGGTGAGTATGACAGCGAACATATCGGTGGGCTCCGGCGGCGGCGCGGTGGCGTGCCCGGATGGAGATGGCGCAGCGATTGGGGTATGACCGGGTTGTGACAACCGAGCGGAATGCCGAACCGGTCTACAGCGACCGCATCCTCACCGTGCCCAACGTGCTCAGCGTGATCCGGCTGATCGGCGTCCCGGTTTTCCTGTGGCTGCTGCTCGCCGAGAAAGCCGACGGCTGGGCCTTCACGCTGCTGGTTCTCAGCGGCATCACCGACTTCCTGGACGGCAAGCTGGCCCGGCTGCTGGATCAGTCGTCCAAACTGGGCGCCATCCTCGACCCGCTGGTGGATCGCCTCTACCTGCTGGCGACCCTGGGCGGCTTCCTGATTCGCGGCATCCTGCCCTGGTGGGTGGTGCTGATCCTGGTCGGCCGCGATGCGATCCTGACCCTCACCCTCGGCATCTACCGGCGCCGCAACCTCCCCCCGCCCGAGGTCATCTACCTGGGCAAGGCCGCCACCTTCGCGCTGATGTCCGCGCTGCCCTGGCTGCTGGCGGGGCAGATGGACTGGGCGGCGGCAGGTTTCGGCCGCGCGTTCGGTGGGGCATTCTTGATCTGGGGCACGGCGGTCTACGTCTGGACCGGAATCCTGTATCTCCGCAAAGCCGTCGCCGTGGCCCGAGCGATACCGCCCGTGCCACACCATGATCACTCCCGATAGGGTGTGCGGCGGACGGATCGACGACGATCCCGAGAGGAACGCCCGTTGAAAGGACACTGCCAGTGACCGCAGTACCCGAGGATTTGCGCTACTCCGAAGAGCACGAGTGGGTGAGCAAAGTGGGTCCGACCCGGGTGCGGGTGGGTATCACCGATTACGCGCAGTCGCAGCTGGGTGACGTCGTGTTCGTGCAGCTGCCGGCGGTGGACTCCGACGTGGCGAGCGGTGACAGCATCGCCGAGATCGAATCCACCAAGAGTGTGTCCGACATCTACGCCCCGCTGGCCGGGAAAGTCGTTGCGGTGAACGATCTTCTGGATGCCGAACCCGAGACGGTCAACTCCGACGCCTACGGCGACGGGTGGCTCTTCGAGGTCGAGGCGGAGTCCGCCGAGGCGCTCGAAGCAGCGCTCGGAAAGCTCCTCGATGCCGCAGGTTATCAAGGAGTTATCGGAGGCTGAAGGAGCCTTCACAGTTCTACCTGCACGGGTACGCCCTGGCAGGGTACGGTCAATGCCAACAGAAGTGCGCGCAGCCGGTGTCCGGATTATCCGGACCTACCCGAAGCGGGGAGCGGCCGGAGTGCCGCATCGCTGAGGGCATCAACTGCTTGCATGGATTATTCGGTTCGAGGAGGAGAGCAAGGGTGAGCGAGAACAAGGACCCGGGTTACCAGGAAACGGCAGCAGAGACCACTTCGGTGTTCCGTGCCGACTTCCTGAACGAGGTCGACACGTCGCGCACCGAGCAGACCGGCGAGCAGCCGGTGCAGGGAGTGGAGGGCCTGCCCGCGGGCGCGGCCCTGCTGGTGGTCAAGCGTGGTCCGAACGCCGGCTCGCGCTTCCTGCTCGACCAGCCGACCACCTCGGCGGGACGCCATCCCGACAGCGACATCTTCCTGGACGATGTCACCGTCAGCCGGCGTCACGCGGAATTCCGCCAGGACGACGACACCTTCCAGGTCGTCGATGTGGGCAGCCTCAACGGCACCTACGTCAACCGGGAGCCGGTGGATTCCTCGGAGCTGCAGAACGGTGACGAGGTCCAGATCGGCAAGTTCCGTCTCGTCTTCCTGACGGGACCGCGACCGGCGACGAGCGACTCGGGTCTATAGGACCGAGCGGAATGACTGGCGCAGCGCAGTGGACGCGCGGAGGCATGTCGATCGGCTCCGTGCTGGATCTCCTGCGTCCGGATTTTCCGGACATCACCATCTCCAAGATCCGATTCCTGGAGTCGGAGGGCCTGATCAGCCCGGAGCGCACGCCCTCGGGGTACCGCCGCTTTCATGTGGCGGACGTCGAGCGTCTGCGCTTCGTGCTGACCGCGCAGCGGGATCAGTACCTGCCGTTGAAGGTGATCAAGGAACAGCTCGAAGCGATCGACAGTGGGGCGGCGACGCTCGGGGTCCGGGAGGCCCGGGCCCGGGCGAACGCCGTGGGAGGGGCCGTGCCCGATTCCAGACCTGGGCCCGACACGAGAGATGGTCTGTCGCCCAATGGAGGCGGCCGCCTGCGGCGGCTGACCGCCGTGCCCGGTGAGGTATCGCCCGAGGAGCTCCGGTTCGACCACGAAATCCGGATCACCCGGGCGGATCTGCTCGAGCAGGCGGGCATCGACGAGAAGTTCCTGACCGAGCTGATTCGCGCCAACCTCATTACCCCCGGTGCCGCAGGCTATTTCGACGGCGACGCCGTCACGCTGGCCCGCACCGCCAAGGCTCTGAGCGAATTCGGTTTGGAGGCAAGGCATCTGCGCGCCTTCAAACTGGCCGCCGATCGCGAGGCCGCCATGGTCGCGCAGATCGCGGCGCCGATCGCCAAGAGCCGCGACGCGGATGCCCGCGCCCGGGCCGAGGAGACGGTCCGCGAGTTGGCGGCATTGTCGCTGACTCTGCACACCTGCCTGGTGAAGACCTCTGTGCGCGCTTCCCTCGGGGGCTGAATTCTTCGCCTAGACTCGGTATTACAGCCGGGTTGGGCGGCCGGTGAGGATCTTGGGAGGCAGTGCGATGAGCGAAATGCGTGTGATCGGCATCCGTGTCGAACAACCACAGAATCAGCCCGTACTGTTGCTCCGAGAGGTCTCCGGCGACCGCTACCTACCTATTTGGATCGGCCAGGCCGAGGCCACCGCGATCGTGCTGGAGCAGGAGGGCGTCACGCCCATCCGCCCGCTGACCCACGATCTGATCAAGATCCTGATCAAGGAGCTCGGGCACACCCTCAAAGAGGTGCGGATCGTGGATCTGCAGGAGGGCACCTTCTACGCCGACCTGGTCTTCGAGAACGATCTGCGCATCTCCGCGCGGCCCTCGGATTCGGTGGCCATCGCGCTGCGGGTGGGCTGCCCGATCTATGCCGAGGAGCCGGTGCTGGAAGAGGCCGGACTGGTCATGCCGGACGAGCGCGAGGACGAGGTCGAGAAGTTCAAGGAGTTTCTCGAATCGGTATCTCCCGACGATTTCAAGGCCACGGACAGCTGACCAGTTCCTGACCTGGTAATGATCTCCAAACGGGACAAAACAGGGTCTCTACCTCAGGTTTAGGGTTAAAAACACGCGGCTGATCAAGCTTTGCCGGTGCCGATTCTGCCGCGACAATCAGGGGAGTAGCCTCGATTGTTAGGCCAACGCTCCAGCGTCGATTGACAGAGCCCGAGCCCTGATAGGTAAGCAGTAAGGGAGTAGTCAGTGGGAGATCAACCGCAACCTCAGGATGTGGTGCAGCCAGGGCTGTTCCCCGATGACACGGTGCCCGACGAACTCGTCGGCTACCGCGTGCCCAGCGCTTGCCAGGTGGCCGGCATCACCTACCGCCAGCTCGATTACTGGGCCCGCACCGGACTGGTCGTCCCGTCCATCCGCAGTGCCACCGGATCCGGCAGCCAGCGGCTGTACTCGTTCAAGGACATCCTGGTCCTGAAGATCGTCAAGCGGCTCCTCGACGCCGGCATCTCGCTGCAGAACATCCGCATCGCCGTGGATCACCTGCGCAGCCGGGGCGTCGAAGACCTCGCCGGTATCACCCTCTTCTCCGACGGCACCACCGTCTACGAGTGCTCCTCCGCCGAAGAGGTGGTCGATTTACTGCAGGGTGGCCAGGGCGTGTTCGGCATCGCCGTCAGCGGCGCCATGCGCGAACTCACCGGAGCGATCGCCAACTTCCCGGCCGAGCGTGCCGAGACCGCGACCACCTCGGACCGTCCCGAGGACGAGCTGTCCTTCCGCCGCAAGGCCCGCATGAGCAAGACCGGCTAGGCACCCTTTTCCGGACGCGCGTCGCTTCTTGCGGCGCGCGTTTCGGGTATCCGGGGCGGGCCTTTTGAACTGCGCCACAGTCTGAAACCTGCCCAGGCAACATTCTTGTAACCTGGCGCCGCTTAGACTGACAGTGCGTCGCAGCCGTGCGGGAGAGTTCCGGGGATAGTCTCGGACGCCGAAGGAGCAGCACCTCCCCGTCAATCTCTCAGGCACCAGGGACCGTGCGGAGTTTCGACGCCTCTGGAAAGTGGTGACCTCGCGTCACCCGCCCATGGTGAAAGGTCAACGGCCGCAAGGCCGGGGTCCGAATCTCTCAGGCATCGAGGACAGAGGGGGAGGGCAGAAGACACGTCGGCCGCCGGGCCGACCCCCGCCCACCCCTTTGGAGAACAGCCGTGATCTGGACTCGATCCTTCGCCGACCGCCACATCGGCCCCGACAGCGCCGAGACCGGCCGCATCCTGGAGACCGTGGGCGTCGAGTCGCTGGACGAACTCGCCACCCGGGCCGTGCCCGCCGGCATCCTGGATGCGCCCGAGGGCAACGGGCTGAACGCGCTGCCCGCCGCGCTCTCCGAGCACGAGGCGCTCGCCGAGCTTGCGGCGCTGGCGAATTCGAACACCGTGGCCACCTCCATGATCGGGCTGGGCTACTACGACACCCTCACCCCGCCGGTGCTGCTGCGCAATCTCGTCGAGAACCCGGCCTGGTACACGGCGTACACGCCGTACCAGCCGGAGATCAGCCAGGGCCGGCTCGAGGCGCTGCTGAACTTCCAGACCATGGTCGCCGACCTGACCGCCATGGAGGTCGCCAACGCCTCCATGCTGGACGAGGCCACCGCGGCGGCCGAGGCCATGACGCTGCTGCAGCGGGCCAACCGCAAGAGCAAGTCCGAGCGGCTGCTCATCGACACCGATCTGTTCCCGCAGACCCGGACGCTGCTCTACACCCGGGCCGAGCCGCTGGGCATCGAGATCGTCGAGGCCGACCTGGCGGCCGGGCAGCTGCCCGAAGGCGACTTCTTCGGCGTGATCGTGCAGCAGCCGGGCGCGTCCGGCCGGATCGTGGACTGGGCGCCGGTCATCGAGGCCGCGCACGCGCGGGGCGCGCTGGTGGCGGTCGGCGCGGATCTGCTTGCGCTGACGCTGATTACGCCGCCGGGGGAGCAGGGCGCGGACGCCTGTTTCGGCACCACGCAGCGCTTCGGCGTGCCGCTGGGCTTCGGCGGGCCGCACGCCGGCTACCTCGCGGTGCACAGCGCGCATGCGCGGCAGCTGCCGGGCCGCCTGGTCGGCGTCTCCGTGGACGCGGACGGCAACCCGGCCTACCGGCTCGCCCTGCAGACCCGTGAGCAGCACATTCGCCGCGAGAAGGCGACCTCGAACATCTGCACCGCGCAGGTGCTGCTGGCCATCCTGGCCGCCATGTACGCCTCGTATCACGGCGCGGACGGGCTGCGCTCGCTCGCGCGCCGGGTGCACGGCCACGCCCAGTGGCTGGCCGCCGGACTCGGCGACGCGGTGGTGCACCAGAGCTTCTTCGACACCGTGCTGGTGCACGTGCCCGCGGGTGCGGAATCCATTGTGACCAAGGCGAAGGGGCGCGGGATCAACCTGCGGCTGGTCGATGCCGATCATGTGGCGATCGCCTGCGACGAGGTCACCACCGACGCCCACATCGTCGACGTGCTGGACTGCTTCGGCGCGGAGATCCCGGTCGGCCCGGAGGGCGCGCTCTTCCACGGCAAGCAGCGCCCGCACATCGAGGTCCGTACCTCGGAGTACCTGACCGCGCCCGCGTTCACCAGGTACCGCACCGAGACCGCCATGCTGCGCTACCTGCGCGCGCTGTCGGACAAGGACATCGCCCTGGACCGCAGCATGATTCCGCTCGGCTCCTGCACCATGAAGCTGAACGCGGCCGCGGAGATGGAGTCCATCACCTGGCCGGGCTTCAACCGGGTGCACCCCTACGCCCCCGTCGAGGACGCCCCGGGCCTGATCAAGCTGATCGAGGACCTGGAGGGCTGGCTGTGCGCGGTCACCGGCTACGACCGGGTTTCCTTGCAGCCCAATGCCGGTAGCCAGGGCGAGTACGCGGGCCTGCTGGCCATTCGCCGCTACCACCTGGATCGCGGTGACTCGCACCGGGACACCTGCCTGATCCCCTCCAGCGCGCACGGCACCAATGCCGCCTCCGCCGCCATGGTGGGCATGCGGGTGGAGGTGGTGAAAACCCGCCCCAACGGCGACATCGACCTCGACGATCTGCGCGCCAAGATCGCCGACCACGCCGAGCGGCTGGCCTGCATCATGATCACCTACCCGTCCACCCACGGCGTGTACGAGCACGAGGTGGCCGAGCTGTGCGGGCTGGTGCACGAGGCCGGCGGCCAGGTGTACGTGGACGGCGCGAACCTCAATGCCCTTGTCGGACTGGCCCGTCCGGGCAAGTTCGGCGGCGATGTCAGCCACCTGAACCTGCACAAGACCTTCTGCATCCCGCACGGCGGCGGCGGCCCGGGCGTGGGCCCGGTCGCGGTGCGCGAGCACCTGGCGCAGTACCTGCCGGGCAATCCCCTCGAAAAGGGTTCGCACGCGGTGTCGGCGGCCATGTACGGCTCGGCCTCGATCCTGCCGATCACCTGGGCCTACATCCGCATGATGGGCGCCGACGGCCTGCGCCGCGCCACCCTGACCGCCATCGCCTCGGCCAATTACATTGCGCGCAAGCTGGATCCGCACTTCCCGGTGCTCTACACCGGCGACAACGGCATGGTCGCCCACGAGTGCATCCTGGATCTGCGTGAGATCACCAAGCGCACCGGCGTCACCGTCGACGATGTGGCCAAGCGCCTGGCGGACTACGGCTTCCACGCTCCGACCATGAGCTTCCCGGTCGCGGGCACCCTCATGGTGGAGCCCACCGAGAGCGAGAACCTCGAAGAGCTGGACGCTTTCATCACCGCCATGATCGCCATCAAGGGCGAGATCGACCAGGTCGAGGCCGGGGTCTGGCCGGTCGAGGACAACCCGCTGCGCGGCGCGCCGCACACCGCGGAATGCCTGGTGGGCGAATGGGATCACCCCTACAGCCGCGAACTCGCCGTCTACCCGATGGGCGTGAAGCACGCCCGGGCCAAGGTGTGGCCCTCGGTGCGCCGCATCGACGGCGCCTACGGCGACCGCAATCTGGTGTGCTCGTGCCCGCCGCTGGACGCGTACGCCGAGTGATCGGCGACTGACCGTCGAACAGTGAAGCGCCCCATCGGTTCCGGAGCCGATGGGGCGCTTCACCGTTGTGCCGCAGGCACTATCGGCGCGGCGGTGCCGCGGGCACGGTCATCGCGCCGGGGCTCAGACGGTGACGGGCTTGTAGGCGGAGATGGCCCAGATCACCACGACGTCGAGCGCGATGATGAGCAGCGACCAGGCCGGGTAGTAGGGAATCCAGAGGAAGTTCTCCACGATGGACAGGGCCGCCAGGACCAGGGCGGCGACCCGGCCCCAGGTGGTGCCCCGGAGCAGGCCGATCGCGACCACGATCTCGAGGATGCCGAGGACGATGTGGATCCAGCCCCATCCGGTGGTGTTCATCTTGTAGACGTAGTCGTAGCCGACGACCAGCAGGTCGTCCGACGCCACCGCGGAAATGCCCTGCAGGATCGACAGCGCGCCGACGACGAGCAGCAGGATGCCCGCCGCGATCGTCGTTCCGGCGGCGAAGCCCTGTTTCAGTGTGGGTTCGGGACCAGTGCTTTGTGCCATTCGCCGAATATGCCACGGGTTTGCTGGCGAATGCGGAAAGCGCTGCCGCCGTGTTGCCGTACCCTTGCCGCCCTGGAATTAGGGCCGGTCAGGGCGTGGTCAGCGCCTGTGAGACCGCGGTGCCGAACGGCAGCTCCGCGGTGGTGTTCACCTTGGTGTAGGTGCCGCCGGTGCGCTGGGTGAGGGTCTGCAGGGTCTGGGTGCCGGGCCCGCCGACCACGATGACGTCGATCCGCACCGGATGCGCCGGATCCGTCAAGGCGGCGATGTCGGCGAGCAGCTGATCGCCGGTGACCGTGGAATCGTCCTCGGGGCCGTCGGTGATCAGCAGGATCGAATTGGTGCGGGCCGCGGCGTAGTTGGCGAGCACGTTCTTGTAGGCGGCCTGCAGCGTGGGATAGGTGCGGTCCGGCTTGGAGGTACTCGCGGTGACCGTGGTCAGGGCCTGGCTGATGGCGGTGCGCTGATCGTCCGACAGCGGCGCGGTCGGGGTCAGGACCTTGTAGGGGTTGTTCCCGTCGAGGTTCTTCGAGTACTCCCACACGCCCAGGCCGAAGCCCGGCGGCATGACGCCCATCGTGGACTCCAGTGCCGCGGCCGCATTGGCTAGACGGGTGCCGTAGCCCTCGGTGGTGGACATGGAGGACGAAACGTCGAGCAGCACGGTGGCCTGCACACCGAGCACCGGATGGGCGAGGATCTGGCCCACCTTGTCCAGGACCGCCTTCGCCGGGACCGGGGCGGTGGCCGGGGGCGCGGCGCCGAAACCGTTGTCGGTGAACAGCTTCGACTGGTCGGGGGCGCGCAGGAAGTCGGCGAACAGGCCCGCGATCAGATTCTGGGTCTGGTCCACCCACGAGCCGGTGAGCTGGGCGGCCGGGTAGTCGGCGACCGGGCCCGCGCCGTCGGGGCGGAAGGCGGTCAGCCCGTTACGGGCCCGGATCTGCTGCTCGGTGGCGGCCACCGCGTGCACTGGAGCGGTGGCCGGGTCGGGGGCTCCCGAGAGGTCGGTGAGCGCGCCGGCCACGTCCTTGGCGGCGGGTGCGCCCGCGGCCAGGCCGGAGATGGCCGAGACCACCTGGCCGGTGGCGACGGCCTTCTCGTCGAGGGGATCGGTGCCGGAGACGCCCGAGCCGACCGCGGCCGCGATGGCCAGCGAGCCGTCCCCGGCGGGCATGGCCAGGCGCAGCTTGCCCCAGGTGGGCAGCCCGAGGTCGGCGAGCGAACCCTCTTGCAGCCGAGGCAGGTCCGACCAGTGCACCTTGGCGGTCTCGAGCGCGCGGCGCAGGTCGTCGGGGACGGCCAGGGAGATGGGGCTGACCGCGATGGGGGCCGGGTTGCCCGCGATCAGGCCCGGTACGCGCATCTGCTCGACCGAGCGGGAGGACTCCGGAATCCAGAGCGCGGGCTGCGGGCCCAGCGCCGGATCCCACGCCTTGCCGGAGGTGAAGGCGGCGACCATGGCGGCCGAGGGCTGTGCGGCCACGGCCACCTCGGCGCAGTGGTCGCGCACGTGCGGTTTGGTGGCGTTGAAGCGGTCGGCCGCGGCCTTGACCGGGGTGAGGATGTCGGGATCGACGGTCACGTTCAGGGTGGCGGTGCCCTCCACGCAGGAGGCGGCGGCGCGGCTGTCGCGCTCCTTGGATCGATCCGACAGCCACGCCCAGCCGACGACGGCCAGCGCTAGCACTGTCACCGCGACGACTGCGATAACCGGTCCCTTGCTGATACCTCGTGACCCGCCCGCGGCGCGATGAGTTCCCACGAGCGACCATCCTATGTTGACGGGATGGTAGCCACCTGTGCCAGGCGGTTACGCGCAGTGCGACCGGCCTGGACCCGGCGGGCCAGCGACGACAACGGCGGTGACTCCGAGGGGAGTCACCGCCGAGGTGTCAGTCGCGAATCAGCTTGCCGCGGTCGTACTCGTGACCGCCCCAGACTCCGGACTGGCCGGTGCGGGCCGCGAAGTCACCGCATTCGCGGCGGATCGGGCAGGCCGCGCAGATGGTGCGGGCGTAGTCGAAGTCCTGCGAGGGGTACGGGAACCACGCCTCGTGGTTCGGGTCACCCTTGCAGGCCGCGCGCTGCCAGTAGTCCTTCGAGTCGGAGATGGGGAGCAGATCCGCCAGGGTCGGCTCCCGAAGTGCAGTGTTCGTCATCGGATCTCGCTCCTCTCATGTCCGATCACGCGGTGCGGGTGTTCTTCGTTCATCGAGATCGGTCCCGGTCCCGGGATTCAGGACGCTGCCAGTTCCTTCCAGACCTGACGCTGGGCCCGTTCTCTGTCATTGGGGGCTTTGGGCTCCCACAGCAGGCGCATGCCGGCCTCCTCGGGAGTCCGGTCCGCCTTGTACGTATTGCAGGGACCGCACGCGGCGACGAGGTTGGCCCAGGTATTGGGCCCACCCCTCGAGCGCGGGCGGATGTGGTCGACGGTGCGGGCCCAGTCGTTGCAGTACCCGCAGCGGTAGCGGTCGCGGCGCAGGACCGCGGCCAGGGTGGCGCGGCTGTCGTCGTCGTGCACGAGGATCCGGTGCTCGAGGTAGATGTAGCGGTGCAGCCGGATGGTCTCCGGCAGCGCCAGCTCCAGGTGCTTCGAGCGGATCGGGAAGTGCGGCCGCCGATCGGTGACGGTCTCGGCGGCGCCGCCGAGCAGCAGCACCACCGCGCGCTCGGCGCGGATCGTGGTCAACGCCTCGTAGGAGGCGTTGAGCAGCAGCACTCCGGCGTGTATCCAGTTGTCGGTGGTTATCTCCGGGTCGTCGGCGTGACGGAACAGCATGGGGGTCACCATGTTTCGTGAAAGGGATGGAACAGAAGGAGGGAGTTGCCCGCTTACGCGTGGGCCTGGAGACGGCCGATGTTCCGGTCGCCGCCGCGCAGGCTGCGCTCGGCATGGCGCACGAGTAGGGCGCGCTGTTCGGGCGAACTCGGATACTGTTCGCTGAACCTCGGATTCATTGCCGTCTCCTCCTCTCCTGCTGGTCACGACCGTGACGGTCGGCTGATCATCGGTGAAAAACATGGTGGCACAACGGACCTGCCGTTGTCGGGTGATTTTTTCGCCCCCTGACTCCGGGGTGCCCGCGTGGAGCGCGGACCTGGAGCCGTGGAGGTACAACGAAGGCCATCGGCCATTTGTTCCGGGGAGATCCGCAATTCATCGCCGGTTACCTGCCGGGGCTAGCGTGGCTGGTATCGCGACGAGCGTGGCGGGTATTACCGAGGAGCCGGCCCATGGAGATCCGACATCTGGTCTCGTTCATCACCCTCGCCGAGGAGCTGCACTTCGGGCGCGCGGCCCGGCGGCTGCATCTGACGCAGCCGAGCCTGAGCGCGCAGTTGCAGAAGCTGGAGAAGTCGATCGGCGTGACGCTGGTGGCGCGGAACTCCCATGAGGTGCGGCTCACGCCGGCCGGGCGGGAGTTCGAGCTACAGGCCCGGCAGATCGTGGCGCAGCTGGATCGGGCGGCACGGGCGGCGCGGGCCCTGGCGGACGGCCGGGTCGGGACGGTCAATGTCGGCTACAACCTGCCCGCGAGCCGGCACGTGCTGCCGGGCACGCTGGTCCGGATGACCGAGCGGTATCCCGATATCGAGGTGTCGCTGTGGGAGAAGCGGACCGGCCCGCAGCTCACCGCGCTCGCGGAGGGCGCGCTGGATGTGGCCATGGTGTACGGCCATCCGGGCACGCCGGAGTTCCGGTACCGGCGGCTGCTGCATCGGGTGCCGCTGGTGGCGGTGGTGGGCAGGCGGCATCGGTGGGCGGACCGGGCGGGGGTGCCGTTCGCCGAATTGCAGGACCAGGAGTGTGTGCTGTTCGCGCGGGAGCAGTGCCCGGCCATGTACGACAACATCTTCCGGGCGGCCGCGCAGTCGCGGATCTCGCTGAATGTCACGCAGTACGCCGATGATCCCGGGGCGACCGCGCACATGGTGTCGGTGCGGCCGCTGGTGGGGTTCGCCTCGCTGCCGCGCGCCATCTCCATGGGGATGGGTGGACCGGGAAGTATGCCGGTTGCGGTGAAAATCGTGGATCCGGTGCCCACACTGGATCTGTACGCGGTGTGGCGCAGTGCGGAGACCAATCCGGCGGTGGCCGCGTTCCTGGAATGTCTGGACGGTCCGGAGCCGGCGAGCGCTGCGGACCCGGAGAGCAGTGGGGTGGTCAGTGATGACGATCGACGCCTGGGCACAGCATCCGACGGGTCGCTTTCTCGAGCGTGACATCTTCGACTCGCTGCGGCGGTGGACCGGCGATGTCATCCCGTCGGAGGAGATTCCGCTGAAGGCCACGCTGGCCGCCATGGACGCCGGCGGCGTGGATCGGGCGCTGCTGTCGGCGTGGTGCGCGCCGGAGGGCGTGCTCATCTCGAATGACGAAGTGGCCCAATGGGTTGCGGAGGCGCCGGACCGGCTGATCGGGGTGGCCTCGGTGGATCTGCGGCGGCCGATGGAGTCGGTGCGGGAGCTACGGCATCGGGTGCGGGAAGAGGGGTTCAAGGGGGTGCGGGTGCTGCCGTGGTTGTGGGAGGTGCCGCCGACCGACGCGCGGTTCTATCCGCTGTACGCGGCGTGCGTGGATCTGGGGATTCCGTTCTGCACGCAGGTCGGGCACACCGGGCCGCTGCGGCCCTCGGAGCCGGGGCGGCCGATTCCCTATATCGACCGGATCGCCCTGGATTTCCCGGAGCTGACGATCGTGTGCGGTCATGTCGGTTATCCGTGGACCGAGGAGATGATCGCGGTGGCGCGCAAGCACGAGAACGTGGTCATCGACACCTCGGCGTACACCACGAAGCGGCTGCCGCCGGCGTTGGTCGCGTATCTGAAGACCACGAGCGGGCGGCGGAAGGTGCTGTTCGGCACCAACTATCCGATGATCATGCCGCAGCACGCGCTCGACGGGCTGGGGCAGCTGGGCCTGGACGACGAGACCCGGGAGCTGTACCTGGACGGGAACGCGCGGCGGGCGTTCGGACTGTGATCATTTGAGTCCCGAGCGGACGAAGGCGTTCACGATGTGCCGCTGCAACACCAGGGATGCCGGTCCGTCCGATCGCCGACCAGAAGGCCGGAAGTCGCACCAGGCGTTCATAATTCGCCCCGCCCACGGATCTCAGGGGGGAGGTCGGGAGCAGATTCCAGGAATGGGTGGATAATTCGGCCGCCTGCTTATGGCGGTGGTTTGGGATTGATCATTGTCCGCTGACTGGGGCGGTGTTGCAGCAGTCCCGGACGCCATGCGCGGGGTCGCCCGGCTCGCTTTGTTTCGGTGAGAGAGACGTGCGCTCTTCGGTAGGCGGATGCTCGAGAGCCTGCATGCTATGGATTCTCCGTGTGACCCAGAATCGAAGCCGCTCAATGCTGTTCCCGGGGCCGAAGACGTGTTGGTCGACTACCGGTTCACGCTCGCTGCCGAGCGGACGTTCCTGGCTTGGATTCGAACCTCTTTGGCATTGCTTGCGGGAGGCGTTGCTGTGCACGAGCTGGTGCGTACGTTTGCTATTCCGGTAATGCGCACGGTGGTGGCCACCGCGGTGATCGGGCTCGCGGCGGTGGTGGCCGCGGGCGCGTACGTACGCTGGCGGGCGGTGGATACGGCCATTCGTGATGATCGGTCGCTGCCGGACTCGAACCTGATGGTGCTGCTTGCCGGGGTGATCACGATGATCTGCTTGCTTGTCGGCGTGGCTGTGGCGGTGGCATGAGCGAGCGTGATCCTGGGTTGCAGGCCGAACGAACGGCGTTGGCTTGGCGCCGGACAGCGGCCTCGGCAATGGGGGTGGCGTTGGCGTTCGTGCATTACTCGACGCGGCTTGTGGGCTGGTCCGCCCAGATCGGGATCGTGGTGCCCGCGCTCGTCCTCATGGTTGTCGCCGCCGCGGGTCATAGGCGCGGGCGACGCTTGCGGATGGACTGCTACAGCGGGATGCACCGGATTACACCGCTGGTGGTGGCCCTGCTCGTGATGGCTTCCGCTGTGGTACTGGTTACCGCCATTGTGATGTGAGTCCGCGTTTCTGGACTAAATGTGTAATCAACGACCCCCGAATCCGTCACCGGCAACATCGGCTTCCACATCGCCGCCGGCTGAAAGCCTGGCCAATCGTGGTGACGAACGTAATTGTGCGGCACCAGATCCCGGCTCAGCCCGTAGGGCGACGATGGCCGGGCCCGGAGCAATGGGCTGCACATCGGCGGTGCCGACGATGGACGTTGCCGGCATTGGGCCTTCGCGTCAGAGGCGAGAGAGACTCCGCCAGGGTGCCCGTGAATTCCGCTGCTTCAGATCCGGTTTCGGTGAGTGGAACAGTCGCGGGGTGCCGCTGACCTCCGGCTCGGGCCGCGGCGCGGTCGGATGCCACTCACCGAAATCGTGGCGTGACTCCTGCTCACGGCTCGCTAACTTCCATTCGGTCGAAGTGACCGCTCTCACATTCCGTCAGCTGATCGAATGATTCGGCTACAGAGGAACACCATGAATTCACGCAGGACGACGACGTCCGCTTTCGCCGCCTTCACCTCCGCCGCCGTCATCGGTGGCCTGGTGACCTCCGTCAGCGCCTCGGCAGCGCCCCCGGCTGCCGCTCCGACACCGGCGGTGTCGTATTCCGCCGAGCCGACCGGAGATTCGGTCACCACCACCCTCGATGGCGGGACCTTCGCGTTGTCGCCGGACGGGACCTCGGTCCTCATCCGAGACGTCGCCGGGCAGATCCTGGATGAGCTGCCATCGGCATTCCGGTTGGACGGGCAGCGGATCGGGATCGATCAACGGATCTCCGCCGACGGCCGGTCGCTGGTCTCCACGCCCGACTGGGATGCGGTGCGCCACCGGGACATTCGGCCCGTCGCCGCCCCGCTCGAAAATCAGCTGGCGATGAACGATCTCATCAATTCGGTGAGCATCGGCACCTCGATCGGCAGCTTGATCGGCACTGCGATCGGCGCGGTGGTCGGTGTGGGCGTCGGATTCGCGGTCGCGGGGGCCTCCTGCGTAGTCCTGACTCTCGGGTGCGCACTGGTGGTGTTGCCGGTAGTCACCCTCATGGGTGGTGTCGGCGGACTGGTCGGGTTGGCGGTCGGTGGTGGACCCACTGCGGCAGCGGCATTGTTCGATTACTTCACGGTGCTGCGGGCCAATCCGGGCGAGAGCAAATACGCGCCGTACCTGCCCAATCGCTCCCAGCCCGCGGCGAGCGCACCCGAGGAGAACCGATGACCGCCCGGCACAATGGAACCGCTTCGCTCGGGGTCGCGGGACTCGCCGCGCTGGTGGGTGCCGGTGCCGTCGTCGCGGCCGGGCCCGGGCGCGCCGACGTCGGCCCGCCGGTCCACTACACGGTCAGCGCGGTCGGTGAGTCGGTGCGGACCGTCCTGGACGGTGGGAGCTTCGCCGTGGCCGCCGACGGGCAGTCGATCGAGGTGCACGACAACGCGGGACTGGCGGTCGATGCGATTCCGCTGAGGGTGTTCGTCGGCAATGGGAGCGTGCCCGTGGCTCAGCGCATCGACGACGGAAAGCGAACGCTCACATTGACTCCCGACGTCAGCGGTGTTCCGGCCGCGGCGCTGCGGCCGATCGGGTCACCGATCGAGAATCAGCTCGCGCTCACCGATCTGGCCAATAGCCTCAGCCGGGGGCCGCTGATCGGCACCGCCATCGGGATGGCGGTGGGCGCGGTGATCGGCGGTGTGCTGGGGTTGAGCACCTGCGCCGTGATAGGCCCGGCCTGCGTGGCGACGGTGCCGGCCGCGGTGCTGGTGTTCTCCGGAGCGGGCGGACTGGCGGGAACTCTGGTGGGCGGTGGTGCGGGACTGGTCGACGGGGTGCGCAAGTATCTGATCACCTTGCAATCCGCGCCGGGCGAAAGTCCGTACGCGCAAAACGGATTGGTCGATCCGGACGGCACCGGCGTCCCCGACGCGATCCTCCGGCTCCCCAGCGGATCGTCCAACGGGCTCCGCAGCGGATCCTCGGGCGGGTCCTCCCACCGCTGACCGGTTCACAGCAGAGCATCGTCGTCGAGCAGTGCCAGCACCTGTGCGACCAGCGTGTCGGCGGGCGTCGATGACGACAGCTCGGTGCCGTCCGGGTTCAGCCGCGACGACGCCCGCCGGGCCGCCTCGATGACCAGCGGGGCGAATCGTTCAACGGTGGTGGCGGTGCCGGGCGTGCTCACCCCGAGCGCGCCGCGGATACCGTCGGCACCGCGGATGACCGTTGCGACGCCGTAGATTCCGGGCAGATGCTCACCACAGTCGAACGCCAGCCCATGGCGGGCGCGGATGCGGTGAAGCTCGGCGTACAGCACCGGGAGACTCGTGATGGTGGCGGGCGTGTACGGTCGCAGTCGGCCGGCCAGGCTCGTCTCGGCCTCCTCCGGGTCGATACCCGCGAGCAGCGCCTTGCCCAGGGCGGTCGCATAGGCGGGCGCGCGGTGCCCGACACGGACCGCCGAGGCAGACGGGAGTCGGGTAACCCGGTCGAGTATCACAACCTCGTCGAAGTCGAGGAGGCCGAGATACGCTGTCGCACCGGTGGACGCATGCAGTTCCTCGAGTGCGGGCAGCGCCGCGACGCGCAGATCCTCGTCGGTGTCGTGGCCGCCGCCCAGCCGCAGGGCGCGAGGTCCCAGACCATACCCGCCAGGACACTGGCGCAGCCATCGCAGCCCGGCCAACTGCTCGAGGATGCGGTAGCAGCTCGACCGCGGAAGTCCGGTGTGCGCCACGACTTCGTCGAGCCGCATGCGCACCGACCGATCGTCGAACAGATCGAGGATGAGCGTCATGCGTTCGAGCATCGACGGCGGCGGGCCTTCGGCGTGCGGCCCGCCTTCGCGCAATCTGGTTTCGGACCGTAATTCCTTGGGGTAGTGGGAAGTTCTCGGGTTCACACGATCACCATGTCGTCGCTGATTTCGAGCCCGAACGCCCATCGGCCATAGAGCCGCAGAGCCGGTTCGGGCTGGTTGACCAGGTGGGCCGCTGCGGTGTGCACATCCCGCCAGACCCGTTCGATGCTTGCGCCCTTGCGGATGGCCTCCGCCCCGGCCGACCGCCGCAACAATTCGAGGGCGTCGAGCGCGCGCTCGATGGCCCGTACTTGGTCGCGCCTAGTGCGCAGCCTCAGTTCCGTTGTGAGTACTGTGCCGGCGGCCACCGCGGCGGTCGATTCACTCGCGTCCCGTTCCAATTGCAGGATCGACGCGTCGATTTCGGCCAGCCCGCGCGCGACTGCTGCCTGGATCGCTGGATCGGTGACCGACCGCGCACCAGCCAGGCTGAACGCGGCGCGCTGACCGGCACGGTCCAAGTACTCCTCGAACGCGCCCTGGACGGCGCCGAGTACCGGCATGCACGCGGCCAGGCTGTACACGATCGCGAGTGGGTAGGGACCGGACGGAGGCTCGGTGCCGACCATGTCCGCACCGCCGGGCTGGGGAGGGAAGCGGATCCGATGCGCGGGGACGAACGTCTGCCGTGCCGTCACGCGCCTGCTGCCCGTACCGCGCAGGCCGACGGTGTTCCAATAGTCGCCGAGGGCGAGCTGCGAACGCGGCACGACAGCGGTCGCGAGGCCGACCGGACCTCCGTCGGATCCGGTTGTCAACGCCGCCAGCATGACCCACCCGCAATGCTCGATCGCGGGCACGTTCGACCACTCACCGTCCAGCAGATACCCGCCCTCGGTGGGCGTGAGCCGCCCGGCAGGCGCGTGCGACGCGGTCACCAGAGTATTCGGCGTCGATCCCCACACCTCCTGTCGCGCAGGCGGTTCCAGCAGTGCGACATGACACGTCGCGGCACCCAGCATCGCGGCAACCCAGCCGGTCGACGGGCAGGCCGCCGCCAGGGTGCGCACCGCCTCGAAGAAGCCGAGCAGGTCCGCGGGCCCATGCTCGGCGAGCGGACGCACAAGCGTGAACAGCCCGGTCTCGACTATCGCCGTGATCACCGCCTGCTCTGCAACGTGATCGCGATCGGCGCGTTCGGCGTGCTCTCGGACCATCGGCGTCAGCGCCGCGATCGCGGCCGACACCGCGTCGCGGGCGTCGATAACCGCACCGGCCGCCGAGCGCATCCGAAATCGCGACTCGGTGGCGATGTCCGTCACACGGGATCGGCGCGTCATCGGTATTGTTCCGCTCAACGAAATCGCCTGCCTTCCATCGTTTTCCCGCTCTTACCTTCGGCTATGTCACGCGGCGGTGGCGAAGGTGACCTTCAGCGAGGTGTACCTGCGCGTTGAGGCGCGGCGGCAGTAGTCCAGCGCCGATGCGGCTGCGGTCGCGAACGCAGTCGTTTGTGCGGACGCTCTGCCTTTCACGATCGGACGGATCCCGCATCGACCGGCGGGACGGTCAGGTGCCGATGCAGCAACGGACCGCCGACCGCGATGGTGAGTGCGAGTGCGAGGCCGACGAGCCGACGGACCTCGGGCAGCATCGGCTCGAGCAGCCAGGTCGCTGTCATCGCGGCCGCGACGAGGGCGGCTTTCGCTGCGGAGAGCCGTCGCAGGGATATCCGGGGAGCGGTGGTGGGCTTGCCGGCCGCCCACCGCTGTCTGATCAGGTGCGCCGCGGTCGGCACCACCAGGAGCACGACCCCCAGCCGGAGGCCGTGTTCCCACAACGGCCCGGTTTGCAACACCCACAGCAGGCCGACCGTCACGCCGGCGAGCAGGTAGCCGGCCCACCTCCGCGCCGCCGTCGAGCGCATGCTCTCGGCCGGAATGCGCTCCGGGGCACGGTTTTCCATGGACAACGGGTCTCCCTGGTGCTCGGACGATGGTCGATCGGGCGGCAGCCCGGCCGACCGGCGAGGTCGAGAGGCGAGTGCGGCGGGTCCACACTCGCCCCGTTCCCCGCGCTGTTCCGCGGAATCAGTTCGCCAACGCATCCGCTTTCACCAGTGTTTGCGCGTCGAAACGGTCGTCGTAGGTGGCGGAGGGTCCGGCCGCGCGGGCCAGGAACCCTTGCGCGCCCAGGTGATTGGAGTACGCGAAGTGCAGTGCGCCGCCGGTCGACGCCGGGAATCCGGCAAAGATGGAGCCGATGTCGGCGAGGTCGTCCGAGGCGACGATGCCCTCGGCACGGCACTTCAGCACTTCGATCGCGACGATGAACAGCATGCGGTCCTTCGGCTCGACCTCCTCGTAGGGGTATTCGTCGCGCTGGGCTCGCCCGAGATAGCCGGGCATCAGCTTCTGGCGCGCGAATCGGCGGACGCTGTCACGGAATTCGACGTGGTCTTCATCCAGGATGAAAGGATTCACGGTTTTCTCTGCTCGATGCTCATTGATGTTCGGGGACTGTGTGTTTCGTCATCGATTGCGCGCCGGAAGCCGCCACATCGACGCGCTGCCGGCCGCAGCGACCGCGTCGAGCAACCGGCGCACGACCCGCGCCTTTCGCGGGCCGTACGGGTACCACAGCGGTTCCCAGGGCAGGGGACGCACGCGCGGTGCGGTGATCGCCTGCTGCCGTGTGTACTTGCGAAGGCCCGCTGCTCCGCCCAAACGTGCGCCGGATCCCGACTGCTTCCACCCGCCGTGGGGCAGCCCCATCTCGAAAAGATTGGCGACCGTGTCGTTGATGTTGATCGCACCGGCCTCGAGCACACGGGCGATCCGCTCGCCGCGGGACGTGTCACGGGTCCACACCGACGCCGACAAGCCATAGCCCGACTGATTCGCGCGCCGGATGGCCTCGGCGGCGTCGGCGACCTTGACGATCGGAATGGTCGGCCCGAAGGTCTCCTCGCGCATGCACGACATCGTCTCGTCGACGTCGACGAGCACGGTCGGCGCGAGAAAGGCACCGTTGCAGCCATCACCGCCACCGATCAGCGCTCTGGCCCCGGCTCGGAGAGCCTGATCGATATGACGCTGCGCGATCGCGTGCTGGGCCGGTGTGGCCATGGCGCCGATGTCGACGGAGTGGTGCACGCGGTCGTCGCCTTGGCGTAGCGCGGCGACGTAGTCCACCAGGTTCGCGACGAACCGGTCGTAGATAGGCGCCTCGACGTAGACCCGCTCGATCGAAACGCATGCTTGCCCAGAGTTGAGCAGTGCGCCCCAAGCGATTCCGCGCACCGCGCGATCCAGGTCCGCGTCGGCCAGGACGATCGCCGGATCCTTGCCCCCGAGTTCCAGGCTGTAGGGGATCATCCGGTCCACGCACCGGTGCGCGATGACCTGCCCGGTGCGGGTGGACCCGGTGAACTGGACGTAGTCCACGTTCTCCACCACCGCGGCACCGGTCGCGCCGTCGCCGGTCACCACCGCGAACACCGGCGGCGCCCCGATCTCCCGCCAGCCGCGCTGCAATTCCAGCGCGGTCAACGGCGTCACCTCCGAGGGCTTGAGCAGCACCGCCGCACCGGCGAGCAGGGCCGTGACGGCGTCCGCGCCGGGAATCAGCAGTGGGAAATTCCACGGCGAGATCACCCCCACCACCGGGTAAGGACGGTGGATCCGCATCATCCGCTTCGGTGTGCTCAGCAGTCCTGACGGCCGGACGCGTTCGTCGGCGAGGAATTCCGTTGCGTGCCGGGCGAAATAACTGATCGCCTCGGCCACGAACGGCAATTCGATGTCCGCTTCGGCACGCGGCTTACCCGACTCGGACTGCAGCACATCGGCAATGTGGTCCTGTTGCGCGAGCAGCCAATCGCGGAGCTTGCGCAGCCACCCGGCCCGGGCCCGAGGCCCGATCGCCTCCCATTCCCGTTGCTGCTCACGCAATTCCCGGACGATCGCGGCCACCGCCTCGGGCCGCTCATTCGGCACCCTGGCCAGGACCGTGCCGTGGATCGGAGACGGTACCTCGATCTCATCGGTCCTGCCGGGGTCGTGCTGTGCTGCATCCTCCGCACCCGACCCGCTCATGCCGTTTTCTTCCGGCACGAGCGGGGTCCCTGCGTGGTTACGCTCCTCCGCTACCGCCTCCGGGCCCGACGCGCTCATGCCGCGCCGCCGGTGAGCCGTCGGTGGTAGCGCTCCCGGAGCACGGGGTCGACGTGCGTGGCACCGACGTCGATCTTCAGCGCGTGCAGCAGCGCGTACTGTGCGGTGGCGGGCAGGATCGTCATCGATGCGAGAAGTCGGCCGAGCGATTTCGGAATCACCGCTCGCCGTTTGCCTTTCGCGACCGCCGCGACGATTCCAGCAGCCACGTCCTCGGGATCGACGGTCGAGATGCCGGTCATCCATCTGGGCATTCGTGTTCCGGCGGACAGCTCGGTGCGCACGACGCCCGGCAGTACGAGCGTGACGGCCACACCTTCGGTGCGCAGCTCACGCTCGAGCGTCTCGGTGAACCCGATGACGAAACGCTTTGTCCCGCAGTACGTGGCCAGGCCCGGCAATACCGTCACGCCGGCCAGTGACGCGACATTGACGACGTGTCCGCTGCCCCGCGACCGGAACCGCTGTACGGCGAGCCGCGAGCCGGTGAGGACGCCGGTCACGTTGATGTCCACCATCCGCGCGGTCATCGCGGGATCCTCGTCGGAGAACAATCCGGTCGGCATGATGCCCGCGTTGTTCACGAGTACGTCGAGCGGACCCAGCCCGGCTTCGGCGGCGTCGAGATAGGCCGCGAAGGAGGCCGGGTCGGTGACATCGAGCGGCAGTCCGAGGATGCGGGCGGCGGTGCGGGCGGACAGTTCGGCGGCGGTCTCGGCGGCGAGTTCGGCGTCGATGTCACCGATCGCGACGTTGGCGCCGGCAGCGAGAAACGCCGCCGCGGTCGCCCGGCCGATGCCCCGGGCGCCGCCGGTAATGGCGATGGTCTTGCCGTGCAGTCCTTTTGGTGAATCCGATGGCTGGTTCATATCAGACACTCGCTTTCGTGGTGTAGAGCGCTTCGATCTCGTTGGCGTATTTCGCCGAGATCCGGCCGCGCTGGAGTTTCAGGGTGGGGGTGAGCTCGTCTCCGCCGGGCTCCCAGTGCACGGGCAGGATTGTGAACTCCTTGATCTGCTCCACCCGTAACGGCTTCGAATTCGCCTGCGCGACAGCCGTCTCCGTCGACGCAGACGACGTGCTGGACCTTGCCGTCGCGGCGTGCCTCGAGCACCTTCGGTAGGAACTGCGCTTCACACACGACGACGGTGTTCTCGGCATTGCTGAACAGATAGGCGATCTGCTCGACGCTGCTGGTGTTGTAGATCGAGAACGGGGTCGCTCCGAGGTGATAGTTGGCCGTGTCGACCAGGTGGAATTCGGGCCGGTTGGTCAGCATGATCGCGACTATGTCGCCGCGGGAGACGCCGAGCGCCGCCAGGCCCGCGCCGATGTGCCGTACTCGCTGGGTGTATTCCCGCCAGGTGATCAACACCGCGCCATCCGAGGTGCGCAGCGCGATCTGGTTGGCGCGTGCCGCCGCTGTGGCCTGAAACAGTTCGCAGAAGCTGTCGGCCTCGCGTATCCGCTCGATCGCCGTTGATTCGGGCATGGGGATCCTTCAGCCAGCCATGGGTACGGTTCGCGGTAAGTTTGTACCCAAATGAGTACCCGGTCAAGAGTCTCTGTACGATTAGCTCCTGAATTTCGAGCCAATGGAGAGTCGGAAGCGAAGGATCACCGATGCCAGCTACGCGGACCAATTCACGCCGGACGGGCACGGTGCGCCGGATGACCGAGGAGCGGCGCGACGAGATCCTGCAAAACCTGGAAAACATCATCCTGGCCGAGGGCTTCGGCTCCCTGACGATCGACGAAATCGCCAGCCGGCTGCAGTGTTCGAAGTCCACCCTGTACGCCGTCGCGCCGAGCCGGGAGCAGCTGATCATCAAAACGTTCGAGCGCGTCTTTCGCGTCCGAGCCGAGAAGATCGATCGGCAAGCCCGCGCGGCGGACGCACCGCGAGAACGAATCATCAACTATATCAACGGAGTTCGCGACGAAATGGCGACCCTCTCGCGTGCCTGCTATGCGGACATGCGAGCCTTCGAGCCTGCCGATGATCTGTACCGCCGCAACGCCCACGCCTCGGCCGACCGGTTGCGCGAATTCATCGACGAAGGCATCTCGGACGGATCGTTCCGTCCGGCGAACGCGGAATTCCTGGGCTTGGCAGTGAATCTGTTGCTGGAGTCCGTGCTCGACGGAACCTTCGTCGAGCGCCTCCGGATGTCGGACGCCGACGCCTACGTCGAGATCACCACCTTGATCTTGCACGCATTGTCTGCGCCCGCACGGTGAGGGCGAGTTCACCAGATAGACGTACCCGCGCCGCTCTCCCCGCCCGGCCGGAAGCCGCTGAAGATCGAAATATCCGGCCGGGCAACATGATTCACTTCACCGCTCAGCCACCGGTGGTCTCCCGGCGATCCGGGGTGACGATCGCGAAATCCGGGTCGAAGGCGTCCAGGATGGAGGCGAGGGCGACCAGAGGCGCCGGGTCGCCCTCGATGCGGAGATCGCCCTTCTCGATGGCCGCCCGGGCCGCAGCCGGAAGCTGCAGGGCCGCCATGCTTGCGCGAGCTCCGATGAGGGTGGTCCCGACGCCGGCGGCATGACCCGGGCGAGCGTTGAGGACGCCGTTGCGGACCCACATCGTCCAGTCGGCGCCGCAGTCGGTGAAGGTGAAGTTGACGCGGATGTCGACGTCGGCGGCCTTGTCGCCGATCACGCGGATCGCGAGGTAGTCGAAGAGCAGGTCGATCGGCATCGCGCCGATCACGTCGGGGACGTCGGCGGTCACGTCACCGCGAAGTTGGATGCCGTCGCGCAGTTCGAGGGCGGCGGTCAGGAATATCGCCCGGTACTGCGGCACCTCGGCCTGGTAACCGAGCTGTTCATAGGCATCGGCTTGCAGTTCGCGGGCCTCGGTGTGATCGGGGTCGGCGAATACCAGATGGTGCAGAACCTGTACGGCCCAACGGTAATCACCGGCGGCGATGGCCTTGCGTCCCTCCTCCAGGATCCGGTCCACGCCGATCAGTTCGACATGCCGCCGGGCGTTCTCCTCCGGAACAAGCGGGTAGATGGTGGCCGGGTCGCCGTCCCAGAAACCGAGCTCCTTGTGGAACACCGCGCGCACGTTGTGATGCAGACCGCCATGGTAGTAGCGGTTGAACCACTTCTTGCCCAATGCATCCGGCAACTCGACGACCTCGGCGGCCTCCAAGGGGGTGAGTCCTTGATTGGCCAGTCGCAACGCCTGATCATGGATGAACTTGTACATGTCGCGCTGACCTTCCAAGAAGGCCACCACGTTCTCGTTGCCCCAGACCGGCCACGAGTGCGGGCCGAAATGCACTTCGGCCTCATCGCCCCAGCGCACCAGAGTCTCGTCGAGGTAGCGGGCGAAATTGCGGGCATCGCGGGTGCGGGCGCCACGGATGGTCTGGATGTTGTGCATCGAGTGGTTGGCGTTCTCCGCACAGGTGAGCGCCTTGATCTCGGGAATCCAGATGTGCATCTCCTCGGGCGCCTCGGTATCGGGCGCGTAGAGGAATTCGAAGGTCCATCCGCCGAGCGTGCGCACCTCACCGGTGCGGGTGATTGGGTCGGTCGGCGACAGATAACTCATATCGGTGCCGATTTTCTCGGATCCGGCCGCCAAACCCATCGTGACTCTGCCGCAATCGCATTGCGGCAGCAGCCCACCGAAGGTATAGCCCATCCGGCGCAACATGGCATTGCCGGCGATGACGTTCTCACCGAAGGCGTGCCGGTCGAAGGACTCTATGGTGCCGGGCGCGATGATCGGCACCCGCCCCGCCGTCACATCCGCCTCGTCGACGACGCCCTTCACCCCGGCGAAGTGGTCGGCATGGGTGTGCGTATAGATCACGGCCACAACAGGTTTGTCGTTTCGCAACTCCGCACGGAACAACTCCAGCGCCGCCCGGGCCAGCCCGACGCCGGTGCTGGTGTCGATGATGACCAGCCCTTGCGGCGCATCGACGATCGTCAGATGCGAACCCAGCCGCACCTGATACAGCCCGTCGACCACCCGGTACAGGCCGCTGCGTTTGATGAGCTGCGACTGCCGCCACAGGCTGGGGTGCACGACCGCCGGAGCCGGGGCGTCATCGGTGATGTAGTCCAGCGGCTGCTGGTCATAGTGGATTCGGCCGTCCCTGTCACGGAGTAGCCCCTCGTCGAAGCCCGCGAGGAATCCGCGGTCGACGTCGTGGAAGTCTGCGCGATCCTGCCAGGGGAAGTAATCGGCTGCGGCCTGGTTGGCGGCGGCGGTGATCTCGGTTGCCGGTTTCAAGGAATGCTCCGATCAAACTTTGGCTACATGCGTGTCCAGAATAGAACAATTGGATACGACTGTGTCCAGAACGTTTACACAAGTCACCACCCGCGTCGGCCTTCGCGGCCCTGCTCAGGCGAATTGCAGCCGGTCAGACCACCGATTCGAACGGTGCCAGCAGCGGCAGCGACAATTCCGTCGCGTACGCGGCCGCCACCTCCAGGTCCTCACCCAGTCGACCCGCGATCCACTCCTGGATCAGTTCGACTACCGCACCGGTGAACATCGCGGCACTGACGCGGGCGAGGCGGGGATCCTCGCCGGGTCGTTCGGCGGTACTACGTTCCAGCACCCCTTCGATCAGCATCCGCTGCCCCGCCTCGCGCCGCGCCACCAGCACCGGATTCGCCCGTGCCTCGGTGAACAACACACGTCCCCGGCGTAGATCGGCGGCACAGAACTCCAACACCGATCGCACGATCAAACGCCGACGCCGCGCGGGCCCCGGGTCCGGCGTGATCGCCGTCCGCACGTGTTCGGTCAGCGCGTCGACCACAGCGTCGTACACCGCTCCGAGCAATTCGTCTGTATTCGCGAAGTTTTCGTAGAAGTAGCGGGTGTGCAGTTGTGCGGCGCGCGACACCGCACGGACCGTGACCGCCCCCTCCCCCTCGGTCCCAAAAAGCTCGAAACCGGCCTCGATGAGCAGTGCACGGCGCTCACTGCGCCGCTGGTCCATTCGCACGCCCGCCCACCGCGTCGCCGCAGCGGATTCCGAGCCCATCGAGTCGGTCACGACCTCAACCTAGCCCATTCTGGCAACACCCGTAGCCACCCGTGGCTCAATCCGCCGATACTCCGTCCACTTCCGCCGAGACCCATCAGCACCAGCTACCCGCAGTCGAACGACAGTCGGGCCGAAGGCCCAATTCGGCACCGGCCACACCCGCGGTGTGCACACCGGTCCGATGCCCGGCCGAGCTGCCGGGCACCGCGAGCAACAGCAGTTCGATCGATTGCTCTGGTCGGTGACCGGCTATACACAACGGCTGACCAGGGGCTGATAGGTCCAACCACCAGCAGTATCAGTGCTGGTGTGAGGTACGGGTAGGGCGTGGCCCGGCGGATCAGGCGGCGGAGCCGGGCGCGGTGCGGGCGCGCCGCCGGTGCCGGGATTGGCATCGGCGGCGAATCCTGCGGGGCGACAGTGACGAACACCGCTAGCCCCTTCCGGACTCGAGAGCCTGGAGACGCTCCTGCACCTCGGTGTCGGACTTGTCGTAGAGCCGGGTCGTGGGTGTCGTCTCGACCGCGCTGGCGATGATGGCCGTGTCCAGGACGTCGATCCGGGTGAAACCCGAACCGGCGATGCCGTATTGACGGCCCGTCGGTGACATGGCGTCGATGCGATAGGCCAGCGCGGGTCCGACCCATACCGGGATGCCCGCCAGCGCGGAGGCCGCGGTCATGTGGTTGTGGCCGCAGAGGATCATGCGGACGTCGGTGCCGGTGAGCACCTCCGCCAGCCGATCGGCGTTGCGCAGCTTGAGGAATTCGGCGGCGGGGACAGCCGAGGGCAGCGGCGGGTGATGCAGCACCAGCAGGCTGCCCCGGGGCGCGGGCTCGCGGAGCTGGGCGGCCAGCCAGTGCAGCTGGCTGTCTTCGAGATGGCCGTGGTGCTGTCCGGGCGTGGTGGAGTCCAGGCCGATGACGCGCAGCCCGGCCACCTCGAGGACCTGGTCGCAGGGTGCGGTGGCCGCCGCCGAACCGGGCTCGTGCCCGAACAGTTCGACCCCGAATGCCGCTCGCTCGTCATGATTTCCCATCACATAGAGCACCTGCGCGCCGAGCTCGGCCGCCACCGGCTCCACGGCCGCGCGCAGCCGCCGATATGCCTCGGGTGCGCCGGTGTCGGCCAGATCGCCGGACAGGATGAGCGCGTCGATGCGCCGCCCGCCGGTGCGGAGCTTGTCGAGGACGTGCAGCAGGACCGCATGGGTGTCGACCGCGTCGAGGACGCGCTCACCGTTCGCGCGCAGGTGGGTGTCGGTGAGCTGGACCAGGGTCAGGATGTTCGCCGGGTTCACGATGCGGCCCCGCTGGGGCCGAGCGGCACCAGGAATTCACCGTCGGCGATGTCGAGGCCCACCTCGCGCACCGCGTACTCGGCGCCGAATCGTTTCGACACCGCGTCGATCTGCAGCCGGGCCACCGCTCTCCTCTCTCCGGGACCGCACGGGTCCTCCTTGGGACCGCACCGGCTTTCGCCGAGGTCGTGCGGTGTGCTGCACCCAGTCTCGGTGCGGTGGCGCCCGGTATGGCGCGGCGATCGGCACTGCCTATCGGTCGAATCGAGCAGCGCCCTTTCCCGATCGGGAGCAACGCATGCGCGCCCACACTGATCCGTTCTCCTGAAAAGCCAACCACCTTGCCGTTGGCGATCGGGCTTCGGCGCGCTGCACCGGAACATGTTGCTGTGCAACAGCATACGTGGTATTCGCGGGTTGCGTCGGTGCCCGCCGGGGACTATCGGAGGTCTTCACGCTATCCGGCCGTGTCATTCGGTGTGCGAATTGCACGGCGTGGCTTCGGCTGTGATGGTGGCTCGAGGAACCGGGGTGAGGCAGACCCAAGAACCTTGGGCTGGTGCGCGTTTGAAACGTGGACTACTCAAAGTAGAACCCCTGATCTTGCTCCGGCATTCGCTGTGATCTGACTGGCCTCAGGGGGATGGGAGAGGTTGTGCGGTTGCTCGGCCCTTGGTCGGATTCGGTGGATGTCGCCGCGTACGGGGGTGGGAAGGCGCGGGGGTTGTACGCGCTGGGGGAGGTGGGGGTGCGGGTGCCCGAGTGGGTGGCGCTCGGCACGGAGGTGTTCGATGGGTTCGCGAGCGCGGCGGGCCTGACCAGGGAATTGGCGGGGTTCGCGGCGGTCGGGGAGGTCGAGGCCGCGGTGGCGCGGGCCGCCGAGCTGCGCGGGGCGCTGGCGGCCGCGGAGGTGTCCGAGGCGGCGGTGGCGGTGATCGGCGAGGCCTGGGCGCGGCTCGGGCCGGAGCCGATCGCGGTGCGGTCGTCCATGTCGGCCGAGGACGGGGCGGAGGCTTCGTTCGCCGGGCAGTTCGACAGCCGCCTGAACGTGCACGGTCTCGAAGCGGTGATCGCCCGGGTGCGGGACTGCTGGGCGTCGGCGTTCTCCGAGCGTGCGGTGCGATATGCGTTCGCGCACGGCCTGTCTCGCGCCTACGCGCCCGCGGTGGTGTTACAGCGATTGATCTCGGCGCGATCCAGTGGCGTGGTGTTCACGCGGAATCCGATGACCGGCGCGGACGACGAGCTGGTGATCAGCGCCGTCTACGGGCTGGGGGAGGGGCTGGTCTCCGGCGCGGTCGACGCCGACTCGATGATCCTGGACCGGGACACCGGCGCACTGATCGATATCACACTGGGGGACAAGGATATTCGGTTCGATCCCGGCGACGGGCAGGGCTGCGCGACGGTCGAGGTCGAGGCCGGCCGACGCGGCGCGCGGGTGCTGACCGACGCCGAGACCGCCGAGCTCGCCGAGATCGCCCGGAAGGTCGAAATATCCTGTGGCGCGCCACAGGACATCGAATGGGCCATCGACGACACCGGCGTGTGGCTGCTGCAGACCCGGCCGATCACCGCGACCGCGTCGACGCTGTCCGCGCGCGAGGTCGAGCTGCGTGGCGCGGGCGAGCGGGTGGGTCCCGGTGAGGCACGAATCTGGGACAACTCCAACATCATCGAGAGCTTCAGCGGCGTCACCTCACCGCTGACCTACACCACCGCCGCCGATATCTACGGCCGCGTATACCGCGGCTACGCGGCCTCCCTGGGGGTGCCGCCCGAGCAGCTGCGGCAGACCGATGCGTGGACTCCCGTGCTGCTGGGCAGCTTTCACGGCCGCGTCTACTACAACCTGCTGCACTGGTACCGCATGGTCGGCATCGCGCCCGGCTACCCGCTCAACCGGCGGGTGCTCGAGGCCGCCCTCGGCGTGGCCGAACCGCTGCCGGCGGATATCGCGAAGACGCTGCGCCCCTTCGAATTCGACAGCACGGCGGCCCGGCTGCGCTCGCGGGCGCGCACCACGGTGATCTACGCGCGGCGCCTGTTCGGCATCGACGACATGGTCGAACAGTTCATGACCGACTTCTACCGGGTCTACGACGAGTACGACGCCGTGGACTACACGGCGCTGACCGGCGAGCAGGCCTACCGCTCCTATCGCACGGTGGAGGGCGACCTGGTGCGGCGGTGGGGGCCGCTCATGGTGCTCGACGCCGTCCTGCTCACCCTTTCCGGCCTGATGTTCCTGCTGACCAAGCTGTTCCTGCCCAAGGCGCCGGAATGGTTCCTCTACGCCGTGGTCGGCCCGGGCGCGGATGTCGAATCCGCCGAGCCGGCCCGCGCCATGACCGAGCTCGCCCGGGTCGTGCGCGCTGATCCGGAACTGAACGACATCATCAATTCGACTGCGCCGGAGGCGATTCACGACGCGCTGCGAGTCGCCGGTCGTACCGAGTTCCTCGCCGCCCTCGACGACTATCTGGACCGCTACGGCTACCGCAGCCTCGACGAGTTGAAGCTGGAAACACCGGATCTGCGCGAGAATCCGGCCAATCTGTTCGTCATGCTGCGCAGTGCGGTCGGCCGGGTCGGCGACACCGTGACCGCGAACCGCGCCGGCGAGGCCGATGCCTACCTGGACGAGCACCTCGGCCACGGCGTCCGGCGGCACGTCTACGAACGCCTGCGCGCCAAGGTCTCCCGCTGCGCCGCCCACCGTGAGCGGCTGCGCTTCTGCCGCACCCGCGCGTTCGGCATGGTCAAGCGCATGATCCGGGTGATGGGCCGGGATCTGGCGGCGCGCGGGGTCATCGACGAGTTCGAGGACGTCTTCCAGCTGACCGTCGAGGAACTACGCGGCTGCTACGAGGGCGCGGACACCGACCGGCTGCGCGAGGTGGTGACGGTGCGGAAGTCGCTGCGCGCCAAGGATTCCACGCTGGTGGCCCCGGCCCGCTTCCGCACCGTCGGACCGCGGCTGGGTAATGCCGAACTGGCCGAGCAGGGCTGGGTGCCGGTCACCGCGACGGCCGCGGCCACTCCCGGCACGGTGCTCACCGGAACCCCGTCGGCGGCGGGCATTGTCGAGGGGGCCGCGGTGATCGTGGACGAACCCCGCGACGTGGCCGGCGGCATCCTGATCGCCTACCGCACCGATCCGGGCTGGGTGGCGGCCCTGCCCTCGGCGTCGGCGCTGGTCATCGAACGCGGCAGCCCGCTCACCCACGTGGCCATCGTGGCACGTGAGCTGGGCGTGCCGACCGTGGTCCAGCTGCCCGGCATCACCCGCCAACTGCGCAGCGGCATGCGTATTCGAGTCGATGGGGCCGCCGGCACCGTCACCGTGCTTCCCGAAGGAGACCAGTGATCGACCACGTGAACGACGAAGCGACCGTGCGCAGGTGGCTGATCGAGCCCTCGGCCGTCACCGGGCTGTACCTGGCCGACGAGGCCGACGGATGGGAGTACCGCAGCTATCGGGAGCTGGCCGACCAGGTGTGGTCGATTGCGGACCTGCTGCGGGCCGCGGGACTCGGCAGCGGTGACGGCGCGTGCGTGATCATGCCGACCGGATTCCCGTGTGTGGCGGCCTTCTACGCGGTGTGGGCGTGCGGCGGGGTGTTCACCCCGGTCGCGCCGCCCATGTTCGGCGACCTGGAGCAGATCGTCGCGCACATCGCGGGCATCGTCGAACAGGCCGCGCCCCGCCTGGTGGTCACCTCCCCGGAGTTCGAGACCTTCGTGCGCAGCGCCTGCCTCGCGGCCGGTCGCACCGACGAACCGGTGGTCGTCCATGCCGCGGCGCTGGCCGCCGCCCCCGCGACGCGCGAGCTCGCCGAGGCGTCGGAAGTGGCACTGCTGCAGTTCACCTCGGGTTCCTCGGGCGCACCGCGCGGCGTGCGGGTGAGCTGGCACAACCTGGCCAACAACATCGCCATGATCACCCGCCTCATCGACTGGCGGCCGGGCGAGACCATGGTGTCGTGGCTGCCGCTGTACCACGATATGGGCCTGGTCGGCGCGTTCCTGCAGGGCGTCACCAACCAGGCCGACCTGTACCTCATGCGCCCCGACCAGTTCGTGCGCGACCCGCTGCGCTGGCTGCGCGCCATGACCCACGCCCAGCACGCGCCGTCGCCGTCGTTCGCGCTCGGCTATGTGGCGCACCGGGTCCGGCCCGAGGAGATCGCCGGGCTGGATCTGTCGGGCTGGCGGACGCTGGCCATCGGCTCCGAACCGGTCGAGGTGGCCGATCTACAGGCCTTCGCGAATCTGACCGGCCCGCAAGGCTTCTCGATGGGCGCGTTCACCCTCGCCTACGGGCTGGCCGAGGCGACGCTCATGGTGACCTCCTCGCCCACCCGGCGGCCCATCACCGCGCTGCGGCTGGACAATCCGAATCTGCGCTTCGGCGAAGCGGTTCCGGTGCTCGAGGAGGCGATGCTCGACGACACCCACCGGGTGGCGGGTGCGGGCTGGATCACCGGGCTCGGCTTCTCCACCCCCGAATCCACCGTGACCGTGGTCGACGACGAGGGCCGGGAACTGCCCGACGGCGTCCTGGGCGAGATGGTGGTGACCGGAGACTCGGTGGCGCTGGGCTACTCCGGGGAGGCGAGCGCGACCTCGTCCACCCGCCTGGAGAACGGCCGCCTGTACTCGGGGGACGCCGGATTCCTCTACCGCGGCGAGGTTTTCGTCCTCGGCCGCATGGGCACCAGCATCAAGGTGCGCGGCCGCTCGGTGTTCATGGAGGACATCGAATCCCGGGTCGCCCAGGAAACCGGGCTCACCAAGGGCAAGCTCGCCGCCGTCGGCCTCGTCGAGGCCGGACTCCAGGGGGTCGCGCTGTTCGCCGAGACCGCGCCCGGCGACTGGATTCCGCAGGCCCGCGCCCTCATTCGCGGCCATCTCGGACCCGCCCAGACCGTGCACATCGTCACCGGGCCGCGCGGCCTCATCCGCCGGACCTCCAGCGGCAAACCCCGCCGCCGCCACATGTGGCAGCTGCTGCGGGACGGCGCCCTCGCAGGCGCGGTACTGCACGAGGCGGATACCGCGGCGGGGCACCCCACTTCCCTCGAGCCGGAAGGGGCCGCGGTCGACAAGCCACAGCCGACTGGGCTCACGCAGGTCGGCGACGCCTCGGATGGCGGATCCGAGGCGGTACCGCACCCGGCACAAGCCGTGCCGCGACCCGGGATGCCCATGGACAGGCTGCGACAGCTCCTGGACAGCGCGCTGCGCTCGGTCGTCGTTCCCGCGGACGCCGCTGTCCTGTTCGAGGGCTCGCTGGCCGAGGGTTTCGGCAATGCGGGCTCGGACATCGACTTCCTGGTGGTGGCCCCCGGCGCGGACGAGCTGCCGACCCTGCCGACCGTCCTGTTCCTCGACGGCCGCCGGGTCGAGGTCCGCACCCGCTCGGTGGCCCAGCTGCGCCGCCAACTCGAGCGGGCCGCCACCGACCCGGACGAGGACGGCCTCAACCGCTGCCAGCGCTTCCTGCGCGCCACGGTCATCCGACCCGGCACGGTCGATCTGGACCAGCTGCGCGGAATCCTCACCCACGACGCCTTCACCACCCTCGTCGCCGACTGGTGGGCCAGCCGTGCCCGCCATGCCCTGGGCTACGCCATCGCCCTGCGCGCCTTCGGAGCCCACACCGAAGCCGAGGCCTGGGCCGAAGACGGCCTCCGGCAAGCCATGAAGGCCTGGCTCGCCGGCCGCGGCGAAACCTACCTCGAAACCAAATGGCTGCCACAGCAACTCGATCGCACCGCCCCCGACGCGTTGATCGACCGCTATCGCGAGCTGACCCGCGCCGAAGACCGGGACGACGCGAGTAGCGAGGCCTATTCCGGGCGGCTCGCGCCGCTCGAATCGACTGAATCATCGGATTCCGGCAGGGAGATCGCTCCGACGATCCCCGCCACTGCCGGCCCGGTGTCTCGGGAGCGGGTAGGTGCACGGTGGGCTGCCACGGTGGCCCTGGCCGCAGAGCTCGGGGTGGCGGGCGTCGCTGATGATTCACACGACCTGATCTTCACGCGGCGTCCCGCCGTCACCACCTGGCCGCTGGCCGGACGTCTGCACGTGCTGCGTTCCGACAGTGAGGTTTTCGTGCTGTCCGAGGCAGGAGCCCAGGCATGGCGGTCGGTGGTGTTCCGGCAGTCGATCCGGGATGTCATGGCGCGCGCTCGGCGCGACATCGGGGCGGAGCTGGCGGAGTTCGTCCGGCTGGGGTTCGTCGGGTTGCAGTGGCGGGGCGGCGAGGTGCTCGAACCGGCCCTGGCCATGTGCAAACCGGTGGAGGCGTATACGCCGGTGGCCGTGGTGGCGACGCCTGCGCTGGGACTCACCGGTGCGGCGCGCGGCGAGGGAATCGCCACGCTGTCGGCATTGCCCGCCCGGCGGTTCATCGGGGCCGGTCTGAATCTGGTGTGGTCCAACGTGGTGCTCGAGAACGCCCGCGAGGATCTGGTGGGCGCGGTCAAGGACGCGCAGGGCGAGGTCGCCGATGTCGCCGCGCACCGGCTCATCGCCATGAGTGTGCGAGTGCTGTTGAGCGCGTTCGGCATTCATCCGCTGCCCGCCGATGTGGATCCGGTCGGCACGGTCGCCGGTTTGCTGCCCGCGCACGCCCCCGAGCGGGACACGCTGATCGCGGCACTGGAATCTGCTGCGCGCGTGCGGTTCTCGCGCACCCTGCGAAGCGGCGGCGACGCGTTGAACGATCTTGCCCGTGTCGACGCCGTCGTCGCCACGGTGCGGCGCCTGGCCGCGGATACCGGTGCGGGCCGGGACTTCCCGGCCTCTTTCGATTCCCGCGAGCAGTGGCAGCGCACCCTCACCCTCGGCTACGACTGGCTGCGGCTGGCCGGGTATCTCGACGCCGACCTGCCCCTGGACGAGGCCCGCGACCTGCTGGCCAGCGGCGGCCAGCAGCCCCACCTGCGAGAGAGCGAGCAGTCATGACCACCGAAGCCACTGTCGCCGAGCGCGTCCGGCACATCATCGCCACCATGGCCCCGCGGCCCGCCGAATTCGACGGTGCCGCCGACGCGCGGGAACGGACCGACCAGCTGCGCCTGATCGAGGACCTCGGCTTCGACTCGCTGCGGCTGATGGAATTGACCGTGGTGCTCGAACAGAGCTTCGCGCTGCCGCGCTACCGGCCCGAACAGCTGATGGGGGTGCTGCGGGTCGGCCAGGTCGTCGATCTGGTCACCCGCACCCTGGAGGTGAGCGCATGAGCGAGCGGAACACCGTCCTGCTCACCGGCGCGAGCGGACTGGTCGGATCGGAAGTCGCCGCCCGGCTCAGCGCCGCCGGCCGCCCGGTAGCCGCCGTGCTGCACAGCAATTCGGACATCCGCCGCAATGACGGCAGCGGGTACGAGCCGGACCTGCGGATCACCGGTGACGTCCGGCGGCCGCTCTTCGGGCTGGACCCCGCGACGGCCGCCGATCTCGCCGGCCGGGTGGGCATCATCGTGCACTGCGCCGCCACCACCGCCTTCGACGCCACCGCCGAGACCTATGACGAGCTCAATGTGCGCGGCGCGGAGCACGCGGTCGCAGTGGCCCTCGCGTGGGACGTACCGCTGCTGCACGTGAGCACCGCCTACGTGTGCGGCCTGCGGCACGGGGTCATCCGCGAGGACGAACTGGATGCGGGCCAATCCTTCGGAAACGGCTACGAGCAGAGCAAATTGCGGGCCGAACAGGTGATCCGGGCGGCCGGGGAACGCGGTCTGCGGTGGGCGGTGGTGCGTCCGGGCATCGTCACCGGCGCGCTGGGCGACGGCGTGATCCGCGAGTACAAGAACCTCTACACCGTGGTGAAACTCATGGTCGAGGGCAAGCTGCGCACCCTGCCGGGCCGTTACGACGCCACGCTCGCCCTCGCCCCGGTCGACCACGTCGCCGATGTGATCGCCGCAGCGGTCACCGATTTCGACAGTGTCGCCGGATCCACCCTGCACGCGGTGGGCCGGGACACGCTGTCACTGCGCGAGGTCTCCGACGTGCTGGCCGAGTACCCGTCCTTCGAGGTCGCGACCTTCGTGCCGGAATCCTCCTTCCGCGCCGAGGATCTCGACCCCATCGAGCGCGAGTACTACCTGCGCATCGGCGCGCTCTACACCAGCTACTTCCAGCGCCGGCTGTCCTTCGACACCAGCAACGCGGACCGCCTGCTGGACCGGCTCCCACCGCGGACCGGCAAGGACTACCTGCGGGCGCTGCTGGACCACTGCCTGGAGTCCGGCTACCTGGGCGCGCCGCTGCCATCCATCGCGGAAACCCTGGCGCGCACCGGAATCGGCGCATCGGCACCGGGAGCGGGGGTCCGGTCGTGACGGACGACGCCCTGCGCACCCTGCTCGCCGACGCGACTCCGTCGAAGGAGAAGGTCGACGCCTACCTCACCGACACCTATGTGCTCGAGACCGTCGAGCAGGCACAGCGGCTCGGTATCGACGCCGCCGCCTTCGCCCGCGAGCACTCGCTGCTGCTGCTGAAACCGGACGCCATCGTGGCCCGGGCTGTCGAACCGACCCTGACGTGGCTGGCGGACAACGACTTCCAGGTGGTGGACGCCCGCCGCGTGGTGGTGGACCGGCATGTGGCCCGCGCCCTGTGGTACTTCGCGTGGAACATCGCCTCCCCGGAACGGCGGCGGCTGGCCGACCTGCTGGTGGGGATCTCAGACGTCCTGGTGCTCGTGGTCCGCGGCCCGGTCGCCGACCTGCCGACACCGGTGCGCCTGACCGCCGCCAAGGGCGCGACCGACCCCCGCAAACGGCAGCCCGGTGAACTGCGCTACCTGCTCGGCCGGCACAACTACCTGCTCAATCTCGTGCATTCCCCCGACGATCCCGCCGACGTGCTGCGCGAACTCGCCATCTACTTCGACGAGACCACCCGGGCCCAGGTGTTCGCCCACGCGCTCGAGGCGCGCGACCGCACCGACGCGGCCGCCGCGCTGGCCCGCGACCTCTACGACCGGGCCCCCGCCCGCAGCTTCGAGCGCTCCGACGCCATCGCCCGGCTGTGCACCGAACTGGGTTCCGCCGCAATGAAATCCCTGGACGATCGGATCTCCGCGGCCGAACCCGGCTCCGCGGCCGCCCAGGCCGCGCTGCTGGAGGTGGCGTGGTCCAGCGGCCGCGAGCTCGACCCCTGGTCGCTCATCGTGCTGGGTTCCTACGTCCTACCCATGCGCGCCGGGACCGGGTCGCAGACCCTGCGCCCGGTCAGCGCGACCGATTGGCTGGAGGCCAGACCATGACGACGACACAGCCACCCAGAACCGCGCACCCGCTCACCCGGGCCGCCGCCGTGCGCGCCACCCACCTGCGCACCATCTCGCGCGCGCTCGCGCACCGGCACGCGGTCGCCGAGGTCTTCGTGACCTCGCTGGAGGCCGAGACCTCCGGCGTCTTCGTGGCCGGCGCCCAATTGCCGCGCATGCACGGCCATTACGGCGATCACGCCGGCGCGCTGGGCCTGCACCACGACCTGATCGCGGTCATGGAGGCCGCCCGGCAGGCCTCCATCGCCGTGACCCACGAGTTCTTCGATGTGCCCACCGACCGCGCCTTCCTGGTGCGCACCTTCAACGGCACCGGCATCGACGGCGCGATCTGGGAGATCGGTTCCGCGCCCGCTGATCTCGAACTGCGGGTGCGGGCGCTGCGCGAACACCATCGGGGTGAGCGGCTGGAGGGCCTGGACCTGGTCCTCGACATCAGCTGCCGGGGAGTTCCGATGGGTACCGTCGACGGCTCCTTCTCCTGGGTGGATCCGCGGCAGTGGGCCGCCATCCGTGCGGGTTACCGGAAGCACCTGGGCCTGGGGCCCTTCGAGATTCCCGCCTCGCCGGGCCCGCGGGCCGCCGCGGCGCTGGTCGGCCGGGAGAATCCCCGCAATGTGGTGATCGGGCCGCCGGAGTCCACCCCGGGCCGGTCCCGCGCCGCGCTGGTCGCGGACACCACCCATCCGATCCTGTTCGACCATCAGCTCGACCACGTGCCCGGCAACCTGCTCATCGAGGCCTGCCGGCAGGTCGCGCTCACCACCGTGGGCCCGCACCGCCGATTGATCAGCGTGACAAGCGCTTTCGACCAGTTCGTGGAACTCGACCTGCCCGCCGTGTGCGTGGCCGAGCGCACCGACTCCGGGGTGGACGCCACCGTGGTGCACTGTGAGATCCGCCAGGCCGGCGCCGTGGCGGCCCGGATCGACCTCGAATTCGCGGGGGACCTGGCACTGGCGGAGGACGGCGACTGATGGACACCGATCTGCTGACCGGCACCCGCGCGGTCCGCAAACGCCTCGACCTGCAGCGCCCCGTCGACGACCGCGACCTGCGGGAGTGCCTGGAGATCGCGGTGCACGCGCCCAGCGGCTCGAACCGGCAGCCGTGGCGGTTCGTGGTGGTGCGCGACCCCGGACTCAAATCCCGGATCGGCGAGTACTACCGGAAGGGGTTCGCCGCCAACCTCTCCGGCCGCACACCCCGGCCGGATCAGCTGGCCGATCTGGCCTCGGGGCAGCACCTGGCCGACCACCTGGGCGAGGTGCCCGCGCTGATCGTGGTGTGCACGCTGGGCCGCCCGCCCGCCGAACCCTCGGCGCTGCGGCTGGCCGGCTTCTACGGGTCGATCTATCCGGCGGTCTGGAATCTCCAGCTGGCCTTGCGCGCACGCGGACTCGGATCGACGCTGACCACAGCGCATCTGGCCTACGAGCGTGAAGTCGCCGAGCTGCTGGGCATTCCGTTCGAGGAGGTCACCCAGGTGGCCATGCTGCCGGTCGCGCACCTGCTGCCGGGCGGCGGCAAACCCGTGCGCCGCACACCCGCCGCGGAACTGACCGGCTGGGACGGCTGGCCGACGCCGGGGGAGGTGGCGGCGCCGTGACCGATCTCGCCGAAATCCCGTCCCGCACCGGCCTTCTCACCTCGGCGGGCCGGATCGCACGGTTCACCAAGGTGATGTACAAGCCGCACTATCTGCTGTACGGCATCCTCTGGGTGCTGGCCCTCGAAGGGACGGCGGCACTGCTGACGCAGCCGGGCGTCGCCTGGCATCCGACCGGCGCGACCGCCGCCCGTATCGGCATCGTCGCGATCGTGCTGCTGTACCTGCGCATGGTCGACGAGCAGAAGGACCTCGAGTACGACCGGGTGCACAATCCGGACCGGCCGCTGGTCACCGGAGCGGTGAGTGCGCTCGAATTGCGCAGTGCCATGGGGGTGATCGCGGTGGTTTCCATCGCGGGCAGCCTCGCGTTGTCGGTGCGCTCGGCGGTGGCCATCGCGGCGGTGCTCGCGTACGGCCTGATTCTCTGGGCGCTGGAACAGCTTTCGGAGACGGTGCGCACCGATATCATGCTCAACCTCGTGGTCACCTATCCGGTGCAGCTGCTGGTGACCGCGTATGTCGTGCTGTCGGCCATCGACACCGGCGAGGCGGCGCCTCGCGGCCGGGTCGCGGTGGTGGCCGTCGTGTTCGCCGGAGCCTTCCTGCAATTCGAGTTCGCCCGCAAGACCTCGCGCAGCGTGCGGCCGGGGGAGATGTACTACTCGAACACGCTCGGTGCACTCGGTAGCGCCGGGGCGTCGGTACTGTGCGCACTGGCGGCGGCGGTGGGTGAGATCGCCGTCGCAAAGCCGTGGGAGTGGCACGGCGCGGCCGCAGTCGTCGGCTGGATTCCCTTGGCACTCACGCTGATCCCGGCGATCGGGGCATGGCGGTTCGTGCGGTCGCGGGACGACGAGTACCCGGTGCTGCCCGCGGTCCTGTTCATCCTCACCCTGTACCTGACGCTGATCGCGCAGGCGGCGGTGGCCACCCGCGGCTGACCGATCAGCGGTAGGACAAACGCCGGAAGGACACGGCGGCGCAGGCCAATCCGACCACCGCGATGGCCAGGCACCACAGCACCGCCGCCGGCGCCCGATCGGCGGCGGTGCCGTCCAGCAGCGCGCGCACGGTGTCGACCACCGGGGTCGCTGGCTGCCGGTCGGCGATACCGCGCAGCCAGCCCGGCATGGTGCGGGTCGGCACGAACGCGCTGCTGACATACGGAATGAACGTGATCGCGTAGGTGAGCCCGCCCGCCGCCTCCGGATTGCTCGCCGCCATGCCCAGCGCCACCGCGACGGCCGTGATCGCGATCACGAACAGCGCGATCAGCGCGGCCGCGCCCAGCCAGCCCAACGGCCCCGAACCCGGCCGATAACCCAGTGCCACCGCGACACCCACCGCGATGGCGATGGCCGCCATGGTGCGCACGAGGCCCTCGCTCAGATGCCCCGCCGACAGTGCCTGCCGGAACATCGGCAGCGTCCGGAAGCGGTCCATACTGCCCCGCGTCATATCGGTGCACACGCTGGTCGCGGTGATCGACGCGCCGAAACCCGTGCACAGCAGCATGATTCCCGGCACCACATAGTTCAGGTACGAGCCGCCGACCTCGATCGCGCCGCCGAACACGTAGGTGAACAGCAGCATCATCAGAATCGGCATGGTCAGCGAGATGACCAGCGTGTCCGTGCTGCGCAGGGTCCGGCGGGCGCAGCGCCGGAACATGACCAGGGTGTCGGGGACGAAATGGCGTACCGCCGTGAGCATGGGAGCGGTCACCGGGCGGCGGCCTCGATGAGATCCGCGGTGTGCCCGGCCACCCCGGTGGTCCGCAGGGTCGCCGCGAAGCCCTCGACCCGCTGCCGGGTCCGGGCGTTCAGCAGCGGCGCCAGCGCGCCCGCCAGGCGGTCGGCGGTCATGGCGGTGAACGGAAGATGTGCGCCCACACCGAGTTTCTCCACCTGCCCGCCCCACATGGGCTGCTCGAACGACACCGAGCACACCACCGTGGGCAGTCCGGCCCGCAGGCTCTCGAACAGGGTGCCGATGCCGCCGTGGTGCACGGCGGCCGCGCAGTGCGGGAAGATCAGGTCGTAGGCGAAATTGCCGACCAGCTTGATCCGGTCGCCCGTCACGGTGTTCGCGACGTCCAGGTCGCTCCACCCCGCGTGCACCAGGGCGCGCACCCCGAGCCGGGTGGACACCTGTTCCACCATGGCGAACACGGCCGCGGCATCGCGAATCGGCATGCTGCCGAAGCCGAAGAACACCGGCGGCTCGCCCGCCTCCACCCAGGACAGAATGTCGTCGTGGCTGCCCGACAGCTCGCCGACCGCCGCGCGGGTGGCGTGATCCAGGGTCAGGAAGCCGGTGAAGGGGCGGCGGTCGTCCCATTGCTCCGGCAGGTTCGGCACCAGGGCAGGATCGTAGATCTGGATCTCGGGCACCCGCGCCCGCGCCAGCGCCGCGGCCGGGCTGGTGTACGACTTCGGCAGCCCCAGCATGCCGCGCAGCTCGTTGAGGTAGCGCAGGAACACCACGCGGCGCAGGTTCTCGGCCAGCAGCCAGGTGGCCCGATTGACCGGGGCGGGCGGATTCCAGTGTGCGGGAAGCAGACCGGGGAACGGGTAGGCGCTGTTCATCCGTGCCGGGTAGTAGTGCAGGCTGACCAGCGGCACGCCCATGGCCTCCGCGATCGAGGACGCCCGATCCTCGGTGACGGTGCTGGCCACGATCAGATCGGCCTTCGCGCACACGTCGATGACCTCGCGGTTCATCCGCTCGCCGTACTCGGCCATCTGCTTGCCGACCAGCTGCATCAGCCGCAGCGTGTTGCCCGCGGCCAGCGCCCGCTGGCCTTCGACGGAGCTGTAGAGCCGCTGCACGTCCGGTCCGCAGGCCTGTGCGGGAAGGCCTGCGGCGGTGACGAATTCGACCAGATTCGGCGGCGCGCCGATGAGCACCTCATGGCCGCGCCGCTGCAATTCGACGCCCAGGCCCACGATCGGGTGCACATCGCCCCGGGTTCCGGTCAGCGGTATCGCGATGCGCATGCGGCCTCTCTCGGCGTGGGGACGGGATCCCTTGACCCTGGGGTGCTCTGCGGGCCGGCGTCCAGACCTAGGAAATGTGGGCATTTCACTGACGGGCGGCGCTGCGTAGGGTTGCGCTGATGCACATCGCCATGTTCGTGGACTACCACCCGGCCTCGCTCGGCGGGGTGCAGACCGCCGTCACCGGGCTGCGCCGCGGACTCGAACGCGCCGGGCACCGGGTCACCGTGTTCACCGTGCCCGATCCGGCGGCCGCGCCCGACCCGGATGTCGTTGCGCTGCAACCGCTGCCGGTTCCGGCCGTGAACGGATTCGCGGTCGTCGCACCGACCCGGCGCAATGCCGCGCTCATCGACGCCGAATTCGCCGCTCGTGGACCGATCGATATCGTGCATACCCAGAGCACCTACGGCGTCGCCATCGCGGGCATGAAAGCCGCACGGCGGCACCGGATTCCGCTCGTGCACACCGCGCAGAGCCGCGACGACGCCTTCATCGAGCACACCTCGCCCGCGCCCTACGCCACCGCGCTGGCGCTGCGCGGGTTGCACGGCCGCTATGTGCCGCACGACCATCACATGCCGCACCGGGCCGGGGAATCGGCCGCCGCCCGGCACGCCTGGTGGACGATCAGCGGACAGGCCCAGGCCGCCGACCAGGTGATCGCGCCGACCCGGCACTTCGCCGACCTGCTGCTCGCGCACGGTCTCACCCGCCCGATCACCGTGGTGTCCAACGGCGTCGACGACGCGCTGCTCGACGCGCGCACCGCCGTGACGCGCCCCGCGGACGGGTCGCTGCGGCTGGTGTGGTGCGGGCGGCTGTCGGGGGAGAAGCGGCTGCTGGAAGCCATCGAGGCGGTGCGGCGCGCCGACAACTGCGTGCTCGACATCTACGGCGAGGGCGACCTGCGCGGCGCGGCCGTCGGACGCATCGTGGAACGGCGGCTCGGCGAGCGAATCCGGTTGCACGGCAGGGTGAGCCAGGCCGCCTGCCTCGACGCCATGGCTACGGCGGACGCACTGCTGTTCCCCTCCAATGGATTCGACACCCAGGGCATGGTGCTGCTCGAGGCCACCGCCGTCGGACTACCGGTGGTGTACTGCGATCCCGATCTCGCCGAATCGGTGCCCGCGGGCATCCGGTCGGCGGATCCGTCGGTCGAGGCGCTGAGCGAGACCCTCGCCAAGCTGGCGGCGGACCGCTCGGTGCTCGCCGCACTGCGGGCGCAACTGGCCGGACAGGCCGACACCGTGCGCCAATCACACCAGATCGCACGGGTATTGGAGGTCTACCGGGACGCCGGTGCCGGGTTGGCCGCCGCGCCGCCGCCCGTCATGCCGCGGAGCCTGGCGGACATCCCCACCGCCCCGGGCAGCGTGCCGGTGCTCGGGCACAGTCTGCGCGCGCTCACCGACGCACCCGGCTTCGTGACCTCGCTGCCCGCGCTCGGGCCGATCGTGCGCGTGCACTTCGGCCGCCAGACGGGCTACGTGCTCACCACCCCGGACCTGCTGCGCGAGGTCAATCTCAGCGACGCCGAATTCGAGCGGGAGGACCTGCGCGAGGCCATCGACGATATCGCGGGCGGGGCGGTCAATGTGCTGCGCGGGCCCGAACACCGGTTGCGCCGCCGGATGATCTCGCCCGCGCTGCGGCAGAGCCGGCTGGCCGAATATGCCGAAGCCGCAGCCGATATCGCCAATGCCTGGGCCGCCGCACTGCCGGTCGGTCAGCGGGTGAATCTCATGGACGAGGCGCACGGACTGGTGCTCGATACCGTGTCGGCGACCCTGTTCACGGCCGACTTCGGTGACAGTGCGCGCCGCGAGATCCGCGACAGTGTGCCGTGGCTGCTCAGTCAGGTCATCGTGCGCACCGCACTGCCGCCGCAGCTGCGCAGGCTGCGGGTCATCGCGAACTACCGGTGGCGCAGCAAGTCCCGGCACCTGCGTGCCGCCGTGGGGGCGGTGGTGAGCGAATACCGCAGGCGCGACGAGGATTTCAACGATGTGGTGTCGGCGCTCATCCGGCACACCGACAGCGAGACCGGGGCGCGGCTGTCCGACGACCACATCATCGACGAGGCCATCCTCATGCTCGCCGGCGGCGTCGGATCCATGGCGTCGCTGACCGGGTGGCTGTGGCACGAGGTCAGCCTGCGACCGGCCATCGCCGAACGCCTGTACGCGGAACTGGACGCCGTGGTCGGCACCGGTGACGTGCGGCCCGGACACCTGGCCGCCATGCCGTACCTGAAACAGGTCGTCTCCGAGACCATTCGATTCTGGGGACCCTGGATCAGCGCCGCCAACGCCAGCGCCGACCTGACCGTCGGGGACGTCACCATTCCGGCGGGGGCCGCGATCATGTTCAGCCCCTACATGGTTCAGCACGACCCGCGCTGGTTCACCCACCCCGAATCCTTCGATCCGGAACGCTGGTCCGCCGAGAACGCCGCCGACACCGCCAAGAAGGCGATGATCTCCTTCGGCGTCGGCCGCCGCCGCTGCCTCGGCGACCACTTCGCCCTGCTCGAAATCGCGCTGGCCTCGGCGGCGCTGCTGTCCCGCTGGCGGATCACCCCGGTGCCGGGACACCGGGTGCGGGCCTCGAACCGGGATTTCGTGCTCTCGCCGTCGGCGCTGCCGGTCACCCTGCGGGCCCGCTGACCCCGGCGGGTACTACAGCAGCACCGGCAGTTCGTGCAGCCCGTGCATGAGGGTGCTCGGATGCCAGGCGAGCGCCTCGGCGGCCGGTGACAGGCGCAGGTCCGGGAACCGGGACAGCAATGCGGCGAAGGCGACCCGCGCTTCGAGGCGGGCGAGCGGGGCGCCGACGCAGAAGTGGATACCGTGGCCGAAGGCCAGATGGCCGGTGGTGTCGCGGGCGGGATCCAGGGCATCGGGGGCCGGATAGCGGTCGGCGTCGCGATTGGCGGCGGCCAAGGCGACGAAGACGAATTCGCCCGCGGGGATATCCGTGCCCGCGATGGTGACCGGTTCGGCCGTGTGCCGGATGGTGCTCATGTTCACCGGGCCGTCGAAGCGCAGGAATTCCTCCACCGCAGCGGGAATCGCCTCGGGGTCGGCGCGCAGGGCCCGCAGCTGCGCCGGATTGCGGAGCAGGGCGAGAGTGCCGTTGGCGATCAGATTGACGGTGGTGTCGTGCCCGGCGACCAGCAGCAGGAAGGCCATGCCGACCTGCTCGGACTCGGTGAGGGCATCGCCGTCGTCGGCGGGGACGGCCAGCGCGGACAGCAGATCGGCGGCGGGTTCCACCGCCTTCGCCCGCACCAGCTGGGTGAGGTAGGCCGCCATGGCCTCGGAGGCGCGGGCCCGGTCCTCGTCCAGGCCCGCGACCGCGACCAGCGCCCGGGTCCACTCCTGGAAGTCCGCACGATCGCCGAGCGGAACACCGAGCAGCTCGCAGATCACCGTGATCGGCAGCGGCTCGGCGAATTCGCGCAGCAGGTCCACTTCGGAGCGGCCCTCCAGGGCATCCAGCAGCGAGCCGGTGATCTCCTCGATGCGCGGGCCCAGCGCGGCCACCCGGCGCGGGGTGAAAGCCCGGGTCACCAGTTTCCGCAGCCGGGTGTGGCCGGGCGGATCGGTGTTGAGCATGTGGGATAGCAACGCCAGCATATTCGGATCCGACTGCGGCACACCGCGTTTGCGGCTGAGCAGTGCGTCGCTGACAGCGGCCGCCTTCTGCAGGCGCGGATCGGACAGCGCGGCGCGGCCCGCGGCGTAGTCGAGGATGACCCAGCGGATCACTCCGTCGGGGAACCGGACTCGCCGCACCGGCCCGTGCTCGCGCCAGCGCCGGTAGTGGGCGTGCGGATCGGCGAAGAACTCCGGGCTGATGGATTCGATCCGGTCCGGGGCTTCGATATCGGCCATACCGCGACCCTAGTCGATGGAATCGATTGCGGCGAACGACAATTCGTTTGGATGTAAAAGATTCTGTACATGAAGTCGTGTTTTCTTTACACTGGGTGCATGCCCTACGAGGAGAAGCGAACCTGGATCCTGGGTGTCGCGGCCGTGGTCTCGTACGTGATCTATCTGATCGTCGTGCTGGCGCGTGCGCGGCACACCGCGATGGTGGACGTGGCCTATGTCGAGCCACTGCTGTGGACGGTCGGCGGGTCCATCGTGGTCTCGATCGTGGCCAGTATCGCCGTGGCCATCGGGTCACGAGACCGGGACCGCCGGGATCAGCGCGACCGTGAAATCGATATGCGTGGAACGCAGGCCGGCAATGCCTTCGTCGTGCTCGGCGCGGTCACCGCGCTGGTACTGGCCATGGCCAACGGCGACCGGTTCTGGATCGCCAATGCGATCTACCTGGGCTTCACGCTCTCCGCGGTGGTGGGCGCGGTCGCCAAGCTCGTCGCCTACCGGCGGGGGACCTGGCCATGGTGAAGCCGACCAGGGTCACCAACAACATTCGCGCGCTGCGCTTCTCGCACGGCGAGATGACACAGGCCGAACTGGCCGACCGGCTCGGGGTGACCCGGCAGACCGTCAATGCCATCGAACAGGGCAAGTACTCGCCATCGCTGGAGATGGCGTTCCAGATCGCCCGGGTGTTCCGTGCACCACTGGACGAGATCTTCGAGTATCCGGAAGAAGACCAGCCATGAAGGCTATTGCGCAGGACGCGTACGGCACCGTCGACATGTTGTCCTATACCGACATTCCCACGCCCGACACCGGGCAGGACGGCGTGCTCGTCCGCGTGCGCGCCGCGGGTGTGGATCCCAGCGTCTGGCATTTCATGACCGGCGAGCCACGGATCGCCCGGCTGGCGCTCGGGCTGCGCGCGCCCCGGGAACGGGTCCGCGGCTGGGATGTCGCGGGCGTCGTCGAGGCGGTCGGGCCGCAGGTGACCGAATTCCGGCCCGGTGACGAGGTTTTCGGCACCGTCCCCGGCTCGTACGCCGAATTCGCCTGCGCCCCCGCCGTGAAACTCCAGCGTAAACCCATCAATCTGAGCTTCGAACAAGCCGCGGCCCTGCCGATCTCCGGCATGACCGCGCTCACGGGCCTGCGCGACGCGGGCCGCATCGAGGCCGGCCAGCGCGTGCTGATCATCGGCGCGTCGGGCGGCGTCGGCCACCTCGCGGTCCAGCTCGCCAAGCACTACGGCACCGAGGTCACCGGCGTCTGCTCGGGCGCGTCCACCGCCTTCGTCACCGACCTCGGCGCCGACCACGTCATCGACTACACCACCGAAACCCTCACCGGCCATTACGATCTCATCCTCGACATGGCCGGGAACCGTCCCCTCCCACTGCTGCGCTCCCTCCTCACCGCCACCGGCACCCTGGTGCTCGGCGGCGGCGAAGGCGGCGGTCGCTGGTTCGGCGGCCTCGGCCGCTCCGTCCGCGCCCAACTCCTCTCACCCTTCACCCGCCACCGCCTGCGCTCCCTCCTGGCCCTCCCCAAACCCGAAACCCTCTGCACCCTGGCCGAACTCGCCACCGCAGGCGCGCTGACTCCCCGCATCGACCGAACCTTCGCCCTCCCCGAAGCCACGGCCGCCATCACCCACCTGGCCGCCGGACACTCCACGGGCAAGTCCGTGATCGTGGTCGGCTGACGCGGAGACGCGCGAACCCCCGCCGCCGCGTGCGGCGAGGGGGTTCACGAAATCGAAGGGACCGCTGTTACAGCGGCATCGGGCCGGACGAGCCCGACGAGGCCCAGGACCAGCCGGCGTTGATGCGGGCCAGGATCAAGTTGACGATGTCGAGGACGGTTGAACCCATCGGTGTTTCCTCAGTGCTCGGGGTGGGTTGACGGTGCGGAGCGTGGTCGAGGGATTCTGGGAGCGATATGGGTTGGCGCAAAGGTGAATTAGCACTGGAGCTGGGTGCCGAAGATGTCGTTGCCGAGTCGGTGGGCGGCAGGCAGATCGAGGATCGTGCCGTCGAGGTGGGGATGGGCCTCGGACCAGCGTTCGGCGGTCTCGCGGTCGGTGAAGAAGTTGAGGTCGTTGCAGCAGGAGTCTGCGGAGGGGCCCTCGCCTGCTCGGGCGCCGAGGAAGACGACCGTGGTGGTCGGGTGAGCGGTGAGTTCGCCTGCGTGGATGGTTATTTCGATGGGGTCGGCGGTCGTCGGGTCCGCCGAAGTGATGACGGTATCGGTGCCGAGCATCGCGGGCATACCGAGTGCGTCGACCGCGCACATTGCGTAAACCGTTGCGCCGTTGGTGATTCGAACGCGGTGTGGGGTCGGCGAGGTCGAGAACGGATAGGCCGAGGCGATAGCGCCGGCGGCATCGAGACGGATCACGTCCGCTTCATGTAGGCGAGCCAGGACCGATGCGGCGGAGGCGTCGAATCGCGCGGCGATGTGGGTCAGCTCCGTTGCACTCGGTGGTCGGCCAGTGGCGGCGAAGCCGCGCAGAACGGCCTGGTGGATAGCCTTTTCGGCGGGGTCCGCCGGTTGTGCGGTGCTGCGCCAGGTCGTGAGTCCGGACGCGGGGGCGCCCCCGGTCTCCGAGGGTGCGCAGCAGTCGCCGGTAGCCCGGGAGTCCTCCGGCGTATCGATCGACTCGAGTTGCAGGGCAGCGCGGAGAGCGCCGACCGTCGGGGCACCGTCCATGCCACCGGATTCGGACCGGTACAGGCGGCACGAGACACTCGGGACCTGGCCCGGCACCGCGAACGGGTCGACGCCATCGACCAGCAGCGTGGGCGACCCGGCCATGCCCGCCACGGCCGCTTCGTCCGGGTCGTCGATGACCCGGTGACTGATCTCGAGCACGATCCGACGGTCCGCAGTCGCCCGCCGGAGGCGATCCTCCAGCAGGGCCACGCTCGGGCAGTCCGGAACCTGCAGTATCTCGAGCTTCACGACCGATCTCCCTTCTCGTGCAAGGTCTCCAGCAATGAGCAGCAGCGGTCCTCGCGCGGGCGCTCACAGGTCGCCACCAGCTCGGCCAGCGATCGCCGCATGCGTTGCAGGTCGGCGATGCGCTCGGCGAGCAGGGTTATCCTCGACTCGGCCAGCTCCCGCGCCGTATCGCAGTCCTCGGGGCCGCCCGCGGCGAGCTGCAGCAGCACCTCGACCTCGTCCAGGCTGAACCCGTGATCCTGCGCCCGCTTGACGAACCGGACCGTCGCCACCGCGTCTGCGGGATACGCGCGGTACCCGCCCGCCGAACGCGGCGGTTCCGCCAGCAGACCTCGCCGCTCGTAATACCGCAGGGTCTGCACGTTCACGCCCGCGCGGGCGGCCACCTCGCTGCTGCGCATACCGCCATTCTCAACCCTGTACCCGGGTACAGAGTCAAGAGTGGGGCGTGGGCCGCGGCTGCCGGATCGGTGTGGAGCGGGCGGCGGCCGGGCTGGAGCGAATTCGCTACGCCGAGGCGGGAACCGGGGACGTCGCGAAGGCGAGGAGGTCGCGGGTCAGGCGTTCCGGGTGGGTCAGGTAGAGGCCGTGCGGGGCGTTTTCGTAGATGACGAGCTCGCTGTCCGGGACGAGGGCGGCTTGGCGGCGGCCGCCGAGATCGAGTGAGATCGAGGCGTCGGAGTCGCCGTGGATGATCAGTGTCGGGACGGTGATGGTGCGCATCTCGGCGCGGAAGTCCGTTTCGACCACCGTGCGGTTGCATTCGATGGTCGCCCACATCGATGTTCCCGCAATGGATTGCAGGACGCGGTCGCGGGCGATCGCGGAGACCTCGCAGCCGGGGAGGCCGGCACCGATGTAGGGGTCGGCATTGTCGGTGAGCCAGCGGTCCTGATGGTGGTGCCAGGAATCGCGGAGGGCATCGGCGGCCGCGCGCGGGGCGCCGTCCGGGTTGTCGTCGGTGGCCAGCAGGAACGGCAGCGCGGCCGCCACCAGCGCGATGCGATCCACCCGGGCGCTGCCGTGGCGGGTCAGATAGCGGACGATCTCGCCGCCGCCCATGGAATGGCCGACCAGCAGGAGATCACGCAGGTCCAGGTGGTCGATCAGGTCGGCGACATCATCGGCGAGGGTGTCGTAGTCGTAGCCGTGCCCCGGGTCATCGGAGCGGCCGTGGCCGCGGCGGTCCAGGGCGATGGTGCGGAAGCCGCGCTCGGCCAGATCGGCCATCACACCCCGCGGTTCGGTGCTGTCCATCCCGGCCGCCGCCAGGAACAGCACCGGGCGGCCGGTGCCCCAATCGCGGTAGAACAGCGAGGTGCCGGTACGGGTTTCGACGAAAGGCATTGTGGTGTCTCCTCATTCGATGGTCGGACGGGGTCCGTTCGGAACGAGGAGGACCGTATGTCGGCTTCACTGACATCTAGTGTCAGTGGATTCCGGCAGAATTTCCGATATGCGCGCCAGCCGTCTCATGTCGATCCTGTTGCTGTTGCAGACACGCGACCGGGTCACCGCCCAGGAGATCGCCGGCCAACTGGAAGTCTCGATCCGTACCGTCTACCGCGACATGGAATCCCTCTCCGCCGCCGGCATCCCCGTCTACGGCGATCCGGGCCACGACGGCGGCTACCGCCTCCTCGACGGCTTCCGCACGAAGCTCGAGCTGCTGACCACCGACGAGGCCGGATCCCTGTTCTTCGCCGGACTCCCCAGCGCCGCAGCCGATCTCGGACTCGGCGCCATCGTCACCGCCGCCAACCTCAAGGTCATGTCCGCCCTGCCCCCGGAACTCCGCGACCGGGCGGGCCGCGTCGCCGAACGCTTCCACCTCGACGCCCCCGGCTGGTACAGCGAAGCCGAGCCGACGCCCCACCTCACCACCGTCGCCGACGCCGTCTGGAACGAACGCACCCTGCGCTTCACCTACATCCGCTGGGCCACACCACATCTGGTCACCCGCACCATCGAGCCGCTCGGGCTGGTGCTCAAATCCGGCAACTGGTACCTGGTGGGCCACACCGCCACCGACCTACGCACCTACCGCATCTCCCGGATCATGGAACTCGAGGTCCTCGCCGACCCCGTATCCCGTCCACCCGACTTCGACCTCGTCGCCTACTGGACCACCTACCTGGAATCCTTCGACCAACGCCGCCACCACCATTCGGCCCTGATCCGCGTCACCGCCGAAACCTTCGACCGCCTACCGGAACTCCTCGACCCCGCCACCGCGCAGGCCGCCCGCGACTCGGCCACCGACCCCACCTCCATCGGCCACCGCGACATCCGCCTCCCCATCGAATCCATCGACCGCGCCATCCCCGACCTGCTCCGCCTCGGCGCCGGCGCGGAAGTCCTCGCCCCCGAAGACCTCCGCCACCGCATCGCCACCGAAACCGCCGCCATGGCCCGCCGCTATGTATAGGACGGCCAGTTCGACAACGTCTGGTGCAGCGCTTCGACAATGTGCGGCCAGGAGTCGCCGGGGGAGCGTGAGTGGGCGAAGCCGCCGGCCGACTCGAGCGTGGCGAATCCGTGAAAAGTACTGCGCAGCAGGCGAGCCGCGTCCAGCCCCTCGGATTCCCCCAACCCGTACCCGCGCAACAGCGCCGCCGTCAGCTCGACACTGCGCAGCAGCGCCGGCTCATCCGCGACCTCGGCCGGATCCATCCGAATCTGCGTGGCCGCATAGCGTTCCGGATACTCGAGCACATAGGCTCGATACGCGTCGGCGAACGCCACCAATGCCTCCCTCCCGGAGCGACCGAGAACAGCCGCCCCGATCCGTTCGTTCAGCTCCCCACTGGCCAGCAGCGCCACCCGCACCCGCAAGTCCTGCAACCCCCGCACATGCACATACAAACTCGGATCCTTCACCCCGACCCGCTTGGCCAGTGCCGACAGCGTGAGCTTCTCGAACCCGATCTCATCGACCAGTTCAGCCGCCGCCCCGACCACCCGCTCCGTCGTCAACCCAACCCGCGGAGACATCCGCCCTCCTTCCTACGCCCACTGAGCCGAAACCTAGCATCCATAGGGCCAAGCGAATCATCCCGGGCGAGCTGCCAGCGGCCCTGAGGCGGGGGCTCAGCTTCCCGATCGACCTCGAACGCGACGAGCCGCCTGAGGCTGAAAAGCCCTGGGCGGCTCGCTGTTTCACTCTGAGGGGTATTCGGCTGACCTGACGAAGAAGTCAAGAAAAGTCGGCCAAGCGGGACAAGGGGAAGGAGATCGGGAATGGGTCGGAGACCTCGAGGACGTCTGCTTCCTCGAGAATGGTCGGGTCACCGTAAACGGCGCCGTTGAGGCGGCGGATCTGGATCCGTGGATGCGGGTCGAAATCGACCAGCCAGTACTGATCGATTCCGGTGCGGGCGTATTCGATCACCTTGCGGCCGCGGTCTTCTCGCTCGCTGCCCGAGCCGCGCGACACGATCTCGATCGCAAGTTGGACGTCATTGCCGGGGTACAGGGAAATCCCCAGGTCGCGAGCGTTCCTGGCAGCGGCTGCGCTCATGACGGCTACATCGGGTTTCCGGGCGCCCGACGGTGTCGAGATATCCATCGGAGCTTGGACGTAGGAGTTGGTCCCGGAGTCTTCGGCTGCGCGTTCCACGATGCGCGCCAGGACCCGCGCGAGGTAGTCGTGGCGAGTGCTCGGCGGCAATTCGATCAGCCAGCCATCGACGAGTTCGTGTGCCTTGCCGTCATCGGGAAGGCCGTGCAGATCTTCCACGGTGTACGGCCCGTAGCCGTACCCGTCCTCGTAGGCGACACTCACCGGCTCCTGTCCTTTCATCAGGGAACTTCGCCAGTCTAAAGCGAATCCCCGGTCGACCATTGCCGACCGGGGATTCGTTTCATGAGGTGGAGCGGATGTGTCCTAGACGGACTTGTTGAAGGCCTTGGCCTCGCGGCGGCGGCGGTGCAGGATCGGCTCGGTGTAGCCGTTGGGCTGCTTGGTGCCCTCGAGGACCAGTTCCTTCGCGGCCTGGAAGGCGATGGAGGCGTTGAAGTCCGGGGCCATGGGGAAGTACGACGAGTCGCCGGCGTTCTGGCGGTCGACGACGGGGGCCATGCGCTCGAGGGAGGCGATGACATCCGCCTCGGTCACGATGGCGTGGCGCAGCCAGTTGGCCATCAGCTGGCTGGAGATGCGCAGGGTGGCGCGGTCCTCCATGAGGCCGATGTCCTTGATGTCGGGCACCTTCGAGCAGCCGACGCCCTGGTCGATCCAGCGCACCACGTAGCCGAGGATGCCCTGCGAGTTGTTGTCCAGCTCCTGCTGGATCTCCTCGGCGGACCAGTCGGTGTTCGGGGCGAGCGGGATCTCGAGGATCTCGGCGACGGTGGCGCGCGGGCCGCCCTTGGCGATCTCGGCCTGCCGCTTGAACACGTCCACCAGGTGGTAGTGGGTGGCGTGCAGGGTGGCGGCGGTGGGCGAGGGCACCCAGGCGGTGTTGGCGCCGGACTTCGGGTGGCCGACCTTCTGGACCAGCATCTCGGCCATCAGATCGGGCATGGCCCACATGCCCTTACCGATCTGCGCCTTGCCGGGCAGGCCGGTGGCCAGGCCGGTGTCGACGTTCCAGTCCTCGTAGGACTTGATCCACTGCTGGGCCTTCATCTCGGCCTTGCGGACCATCGGCCCGGCCTCCATGGAGGTGTGGATCTCGTCGCCGGTGCGGTCCAGGAAGCCGGTGTTGATGAAGACCACGCGGTCCTTGGCGGCGAAGATGGACGCCTTCAGGTTCACCGTGGTGCGGCGCTCCTCGTCCATGATGCCGACCTTGAGGGTGTTGACCGGCAGGCCCACGACCTCTTCGACGCGGCCGAACAGCTCGTTGGTGAAGGCCACCTCGTCCGGGCCGTGCATCTTCGGCTTCACGATGTAGATCGAGCCGGTGCGGGTGTTCTTCAGCTGGGTCTCGCCGTTGAGGGCGTGCTTGGCGATCAGGACGGTGATCAGGCCGTCCATGATGCCCTCGGGCACCTCGTTGCCGGCGGCGTCGATGATCGCGTCGGAGGTCATCAGGTGACCCACATTGCGCACGAACAGCAGCGAACGGCCGTGCAGCACAAGCTCACTGCCGTCGAGGGCGGTGTACACGCGGTCCGGGTTCATGGTGCGGGTGAAGGTCTTGCCGACCTTCGACACCTGCTCGGCCAGATCGCCCTTCATCAGACCCAGCCAGTTGTGGTAGCAGAGGACCTTGTCCTCGGCGTCCACGGCCGCGACCGAGTCCTCGAAGTCCATGATCGTGGTGACCGCGGACTCCAGCACCACGTCCTTGACGCCCGCGGTGTCGGTCGAACCGATCGGGGAGGCCGGGTCGATCTGGATCTCGATGTGCAGGCCGTTGTGCTTCAGCAGCACCGAGGTCGGGTTGGCCGGGTCGCCCAGGTAACCCACCAGCGCGTCGTTGTCGGCCAGGCCGATCTCGGTGCCGTCCTCGAGGCCGACCACGAGCTCGCCGTCCTCGATCGAGTACTTGGTGGAGCCGACGTGCGAGCCGGTGATCAGCGGCACGGCGTCGTCGAGGAAGTTGCGGGCCCACTCGATGACCTTGTCGCCGCGGACCTTGTTGTAGCCCGAACCCTTCTCCGCGCCATTGGCCTCGGAGATGGCGTCGGTGCCGTACAGGGCGTCGTACAGCGAGCCCCAGCGCGCGTTCGCGGCATTGATGGCGAAGCGAGCGTTCATCACCGGCACGACCAGCTGCGGTCCCGCCTGGGTGGCGATTTCGGCGTCCACGTTCTCGGTACCGATCTGGAAGTCGGCCGGTTCGGGACGGAGATAGCCGATCTCGGTGAGGAACTGCTTGTAGGCAGCCTTGTCGTAGCCTGCGCCCGGGTTCGCGCGGTGCCACTCGTCGATCTTGGCTTGGATGTCGTCGCGTTCCGCCAGCAGTGCGCGGTTGCGGGGAGCGAGGTCATTGATGACGGCCTCGGCACCCGACCAGAACGCGGCGGAATCAACACCGGTGCCGGGAAGGGCCTCGTTCTCCACGAAATCGTGGAGCACCTTGGCAACCTGCAGCCCGCCGACCTGAATCCGCTCTGTCATCTACTGCCTCATTTCGAGAAGCCGGGTGGAAAAAGTACGGGCGTCATATTACTCGCGGTTACCGGGCGGTATTTCACGGCCTCGGGGTTGAGGCCTCGAACGATGGGGGTTGATTGTATCGATCGGTATATTTAATGTACTGGTTGGAACATTTTCCGGCCGCTCCGAGCGAAGGTGCGATTCATGGGAAAACCCTTGTCCGGCAAGGTCTCTGTGGTAACCGGCGGCAGTCGCGGGCTCGGGCGCGAGATGGTGCTGGCGCTCGCGGCGGCCGGATCCGATGTCGTCATCGCCAGCCGCAAGCTCGGGGCATGTGAGGAACTAGCCTCCGAGGTGCGCGCGAAGACCGGGCAGCGGGCGCTGGCGGTGGCCTGCAATGTGGGCGACTGGGAGCAGTGCGAGACGCTCGCCGAGGCCGCCTACGGCGAGTTCGGGACGGTCGACGTACTGGTCAACAACGCCGGGATGTCCCTGCTCTATCCCAGCTTGGACCAGGTTTCCGAGGCCATGTTCGACAAGGTGATCGCCACCAATCTGAAGGGGCCCTTCCGGCTCTCGGCGCTCATCGGCGCGCGCATGGCCGCGGCGGGCGGCGGATCGATCGTGAATATATCTTCCATCGAGGCCGCGCATCCCGAACCGCTGGCGGTGCCCTACGCCGCCGCGAAGGCCGGTCTCGAGGCCCTGACCGTGGGGCTGGCGCACACCTACGGGCCGTCGGTGCGGGTGAACACGATCCGCTGCGGCCCCTTCGACACCGATATCGCCAAGGCGTGGCCGCCGCAGATGCGCGCCGAACTGGCCCGGCACACCGCCCTCGGCCGGATCGGGGTGCCCGCCGACATCGCGGGGGCGGTGCTGTTCCTCGCCTCCGACGCCTCCGCCTACTGCACCGGCGCGACCCTCGCCCTGGACGGTGGATTCCGATGACCGCCGCCGTCCCGGCCCGCCGCCGCGGCCGCCCGCCCGCGTCGGCGAGCGGACCGGGGGAGACCCGGGAGCGGATCGTGCGCGCGGCGCTGGAACTGTTCGCGGAGCAGGGTTTCCACGGCACCGGCGTCGCCGAGATCGGGGAACGGGCCGATGTGCAGCGCGGGGCGCTGTACTACCACATCGGATCCAAGGAGGAGCTGCTGTGGCAGATCCTCGCCGACTACACCCGGCTCATGCTGGCCGAGGCCGAGCAGATCGCGGACGGCCCCGACTATCCGATCACCAAGCTGCGCAAGCTGATCCACAGCCACGTCCGGCTGATCATCGCCAATCGCCTTGCCGTGGCCATCCAGCTGCGCGACGTCACCGCGCTGACCGGCGAACGGGCGCGGGAGCTGCAGGAGCTGCGCGACCGCCTGCAAGCGCTGTGGCAGCAGGTCATCGACGCCGGCCGGGCCACGGGCGTGCTGCGCACCGACGACCACGTGGTCACCAACGGCGTGCTGGGCATGCTCAATTCGGTGACCTTCTGGTACCGGGCGGACGGGCAGCACACCCCCGACGAGATCGCCGACATTCTCTGCACCACCGTCCTGGACGGACTCATCCAACCGCGCAAGAGCACGAAAGGCTGATCATGGCTTGGGATTTCGAGACGGACCCGGAATACCAGAAGAAACTGGACTGGGTCGCGGAGTTCGTCAGGACCGAGGTGGAACCTCTGGACCTGCTCTACCCCAACCCCTACGACCGTCGGAACCCGGAGATCCGGGCGCTGATGAAACCGTTGCAGGAGAAGGTGAAACAGCAGCAGCTGTGGGCCTGCCACCTGGGACCCGAGCTGGGCGGACCGGGCTACGGGCAGCTGAAGCTGGCGCTGCTCAACGAGATGCTGGGCACGTCCCTGTGGGCCCCGCTCGTCTTCGGCTGTCAGGCACCGGATTCCGGCAACGCCGAGATCCTGGCCCACTTCGGCACGCCCGAGCAGAAGGCGAAATACCTGCAGCCCCTGCTCGATGGCGAGATCGGCTCGTGCTACGTCATGACCGAGCCCACCGGCGGTTCGGACCCGACGGCCTTCCGGACCCGCGCGGTGCGCGAGGGCGAGGAGTGGGTCATCAACGGCGAGAAGTGGTTCAACTCCGCGGCCGAGTTCGCCGCCTTCCACATCGTCATGGCGGTGACGGATCCGGACGCGCCGCCGCATCAGCGGCTGTCGATGTTCATCGTGCCCGCTGACGCCCCCGGTCTCGAGATCGTGCGGAACTTCACCGTCCCCGGTTTCAGCGAGCACGAGGCCCACCTGCGTTTCACCGACGTGCGCATTCCGGCGGACGCGCTGCTGGGCGCGGAGGGCCTCGGCTTCGTCGTGGCCCAGACCCGCCTGGGCGGCGGCCGCGTCCACCACGCCATGCGCACGGTCGCGCTGGTGCGCAAGGCCTTCGACATGATGTGCGAGCGGGCCGTGTCGCGGCCGATGGGCAAGGGCGTGCTCGGCGGCAAGCAGCTGACCCAGGAGAAGATCGCCGAATCCTGGATCGAGATGGAGCAGTTCCGGCTGCTGGTGCTGCGCACCGCCTGGCGCATCGACAAGGAACAGGACTACCGCAAGGTCCGCCACGACATCGCCGCGATCAAGGTGGCCATGCCCAAGGTCATGCACGATATCGCCCAGCGTGCCATGCATCTGCACGGGGCCATCGGCGTCAGCACCGATCTGCCGTTCCTCGACATGATGAACTACGCCCAGGTGATGGCGATCGCCGACGGGCCGACGGAGGTGCACAAGATCACCTTGGCGAAGGAGGTCCTGAAGACCTACGCGCCCGCAGATCCGGTCTACCCCAGTGGTTTCCGGCCCGCCCTGCGCGAACAAGCGCGGCAGCTGGTGGCCGACCGGCTCGAGCACGCCGTCGGAAACCTCTAGCCCGCCTGATCGAAAGGCCCACGGACGAGGGCGATCCGGTGCCTCTCGTCCGCGGGCCGATCGGCGATCAGGGCGCCGGCGAGGGTTCGTCGATGGTCTTGATGTAGTCGTCCACGTAGGTGGAGAGGATCTGCTCGACACTGAGCAGGAACTTGGTGGCGTTCGCGGGGGTGGGGCCGCCCGCGTAATCGCCCGCGCCGGCGACGAAGCGCCAGCCTTCGGAGAGCAGCAACTGCTGGGTGCGGCGGTTGGTCGCCACCCGCTGGTCGGCGTGGAAGATGGCGGCGCTGCCGGTGGCCACCACGGCCACCCCGCCGGCGAAGGCGGTGGCGGCGCGGATGAGGGAGCCCTCGAATCCGGCCAGTCCCGTCACCACGGCGCTGGCGACCATCGCGATGAACCGGAGAATCTGCCCCCAGCTGCGGAATCGGCCGGTGAGGCGGCCGGTGTTGGCGATCTCGCGGGCGTAGGTGCTGGTCCAGAAATCGTGGAACGCGGGGCCGACGACATTCCAGTCGATGACCGCTGCCATGGCGTCGGTTTGGGCCTGGGGCGACGAAGATCCTGCCACCCGGTCAGTGTGGCACGCGTGCCGTTGCCGCGCTCAGCGGTTGCGGCGAGTCCGCCTCGCGGCCAACGGCATCGGCGGCGCGGCGCGCGCGGCGCGCGGGCTCAGCCCCGGCGCGGTTCGATCCAGAGCGCTTCGGACAGGGCGCACAGTTCGCCGTCGGCGGTCGAGAGCGCCACGCCGACCGTGTGTTTGCGGCCGTCGCGCGCCACCACCCAGGCGTGCGAGATGTAGTCGGCCCCGGCGTACATCGGGCGCAGCTGTTGTGAGGTCATGGCGGCGGTGAACGCGCCGCTGCCCATTCGCGAGAAGACGAACGCGGCGCGGCCGCCCGGACAGTCGAGCGCCGACCAGACCACCTCGGGCGGGAGCTCCCCGGACTCGTCGGCGAGCCCGGCGTCGGGGGTCCAGGCGGCGGCCATCATCTGCTCGCCGGGCAGCTCCGACGGGAACAGCAGCAGCCCGCGGCCCGGCTCGCAGGCCAGCCCGCAGCCGTAGCAGTCGGTGACCGTCCGGTCGCCCGACAACCCCAGTTCGACAGCGGATTTCGCCGCCGCCCAAGTGGGCGCGGGCAGCGGATCGAGGGTGAGCGCCGCGGGCGCGGCCTCGACCAGCAGGGTGTCGTCGGTGGCGGTGAAGGCGACGCGGCCGTCGCCGGGACGCGAGAGCAGAATCGGGGTGTCGACCGTGACGGCACGCCGGAAGTCGACGCGCACGGTGTCCGCGCCGGAATGGGCGGCCAGCAGGCCCGCGAGGTAGCCGCCGAACGCGATCTCCGGATAGCCGTGGACATGCGTCGGAATGGTGAGCGCCTCGGCCCGAGTCATGCTGACAGTCAACCTCTCCCGGCCGGTCGGCCGATCATCCCTTCGACCATACCCACGGCAGGCCGGGGCGCAGCCGGTGAAATTTCCCACTCGCGGTGAGAGCGATGACGAGGCCGGGCATCGGCCGGAACAGCCGAGGTTCGGGCGGGAATCACCGGGGCCGGCCCACGGTTGCCCGGGCCCGGCCGCGGCGGAGCGGTCGGGCTAGCGGCGCTTGCGCTCGCGGACCAGGTGGGAACGCAAGCGGGAGAAGCCCTTGACCCGCACGCTGCGCAGACGGCGGATGGTCAGTTCATCGTCGCCGTCGAGTTCGGCCGCCGCGCCGTCGTCGACCAGGACCGTGCCGGGGCGGGCCACACCGGTGAGCCGGGCAGCCACATTGACGACCGTGCCGTAGAGGTCGCCGAAGCGGGTCAGGACCGGTCCGTAGGCCAGGCCCACCCGGATCTGGGGCATCTCCGGAATCGTCTGGGCCGCACGGGTGATCGCCGTATTGAGGTCCAGCCCGATGCGGGCGCCGGAGCGGGCGTCCTCGGCGGCGAACATCACCTCGTCGCCGACATTCTTGATCACCCAGCCGCCGTGCGCGGTGATCACCTCGGTGGTCGCGGACTCGAAGGTCTCCAGCAGTTCGGTCAGCTCGTCGGGGTCGAGGTGGCGGGACAGGCGGGTGTAGCCGACCATATCGGCGAAGCCGACCAGCAGGTGGCGGGTGGCTCCGCCGGAGGCGAGCGAGCGGGTGAGCGCCGCGGCCATGTGCCGTTGCCAGGCGTAGTCCTGCAATTCGGCGAGGACCGCGATGGCCTGTTCGGTGGCCTCCCGGCCCGCCTCGGGCCGCCCGGCGCCGGCCGCGATCCGGCCGCCGATCTCACGGGTGATCAGATCCGCCTGCCACTCGGCGAGCCGCGCCATCGCCTGGCCCAGCGTGCGGGCGGCGGCGATCTGGTTCTGCTCGTTCGCGATCGAGGCCTGGTCCAGGCTGGTGAAGGCGCGAATCGCGGCGACATCGTTGTCGGTGAACGCCACCTCGTCGTCGCTGGCCGCGGCCGGAAAGCCCAGCGCCACCCAGAGCTTGCGGGCCCGGTCGGCGGGCACACCGGACAGCTCGGCCACCTGCGCGCGGGTGTACCGGCGCGGGCCGCCGAGCAACGACCGTTCGACCACCGCGTCGACCGCCTCGGTCAGGCCACCAGATTCGATCATGCCGCCAGTACAGCACATCGAGTGGCGGAGACAGGGGCGTCCCGCGGCAGCGTCCGATTCCGCCAGTCGAGCGATGAAGACTCCAAAACCGTTGCGGCCGTGGGCGACAGGCAGTGCCTCAGCCGCACCTCAGGACAGGGGCTGGGCGTCGCGCTGCGCGAGCAGGATCGTCATCAGCCCCGATTCCTGCGACTGGGCCGTGATCATGCCCCGCGCGGCCTCCTTCACCGGACCCGACGCGAGCAGCCGATCGGCCGCCTGCGCCATGGCCACGCCGCCGCGGTGGTGGCGCAGCATGAGCTGCAGGAACAGGACCTCGGCGGCCTTGCCCCGGGCGGCGGCCAGCGAGTCGAGTTCGGCCTGGGTGGCCATGCCGGGCATGGAGGTGCCGTTCGTACCGGTCATGGCCGGCATCGAATGGTCGTGCGCGGCAGCCGCATCCGCCGTCATCCACGCCATCGGATGGGTGGAGTCGGGCGAGGCGTTGGCCAGGCGCAGCCAGCCGAGCATGGTGCCGATCTCCATGCGCTGGGCATCGGCGATCTGCTGGGCCAGCCGGCGCACCGTGGGATCCACCGCGGAATCCAAGCGCTGCACCATGATCAGCGCCTGCTCGTGATGGGCGGTCATGTCCTGGCTGAAGCCGATCTCGACCCGGCTGAGCACCGGTGGCGCGGAACGGCTCTCGGGAATCAGCAGTGGGCGCAGCAGCATCCCGGCCGCCAGCAGGGCGAGGGCGAGCACCGCCAGCGCCACCGGCCGCCGGACCCGAGCGCCCGGGCGAGCCGTCACGATCCCACCACGGACTGCTGGTCGGCGGGCGGGGTGTACACGTCGTCGGCGAGCTGCAACACCATGAAGCCGTTGTCATTGCAGGTGGCCCACAACTGGTTGCCGTGCCACTCCGGCGGGGAGAAGCACCAGTCGGTGGACAGGTCACCGAAGGCGACCATGCCGGACCGCGACGAGAGCGCCTTGTTCGGATCGAACTTGCCCTCCAGCACCGCCCGCGCCGCCGACGGGAACTCCATCACCGGCACACCGATGAGTGAGGCCAGGGCGTGCGGGGAGTTCCACAGCTCCAGGTTCCGGCCCTTGCGGGCGGGCGGATTGAAGTACGCGATCTCCTTGGCGTGGAACGGATCCCGCACATCGAACACCCGGATGCCGGATTCCTCCCAGCCGCACGCCAGCGCGGTCGGATTCTCCGGCCGATCGGCGGCGCAGTAGTGGGCGTCGTAGGAGAACACCGAGCCGCCCATGGCCGAGGCCAGCATCGAATCCTGATGCTCGGGCAGGTTGATCTCCAGCTTGATCTTGGCCGCGACCGTCGGGTTGGTCTCGTCGGAGATATCGATGAGCTTCACCCCGCCCGCGCCGCCCTCGTCCACGGTGAACAGGTACGGCTTGCCGTCATAGGTGACCGGAATGCTGTGCTGGGTCGCCCAGCCATCGGTCCAGAACACCCGTCCCAGATGGTTGACCTGCGGGTTCGGATCCCGGCGCTGCACCGCGCTGATGTCCAGCACGGTGAAACCGGCCAGGGCGGACAGGTACATGCGGTTGCCGTCCGGGCTGATCCCGAAGCCGTGCGCCTCGATGCCGGTGAGGCCCTGCCAGATCACGTGTGGATTCGCCGGGTCGGTCAGGTCGACCGCGCTGACGAAACCGGGCGCGATGCCCGAGGCCCAGTAGGTCCGGCCGTCCGGGGAGAACCCGCCCTCGTGGGTCGTGATCGGCAGCGGCATCAGCAGATTCGTGCCCGCACCCGGATTGAGCAGCCTCGGGTGGGCGCAGTCGGAGATGTCGTAGACCGACAGGAACCCGGCGCCCTCGCCGACGGGAACGCCGGTGCCCACCAGCAGCTTTCGCTCGGCATTGACCTTGAGCGATTCCCACGTGCCGGCGAGCATGGCGGGTTCGGTGAGGCTGCCGGTCACCACCGGGTTCGCCGGATCCGATACATCCAGCACCTGCACACCCTGCGCGGGCCCGAGAATATTGCCCGGGAACATCGACCCGGTGTAGGAGCAGTGGTCGTAGGTCGCCGAGGTGATCCCCGCGCCCCTGCCCACATAGCCGCCGACGAACGACAGATTGCACCGATACCCCAGCGTGCTGCGCCCGCTGTTGCGATCCTCGGCCGGAACATCGCCCTGCAGACCGGTTTCCGGCAGCGCGTCGTCCCCGCAGTCCGCCCGCGGCACCGAGGTGCGCCCGACATCCAGGAACTGCTGCACCTGATTCGCGATGTCGGACTGCAGGTCCGCCGTCGCACCCTGCATCGGCAGCAGGGCCGCCCCCAGCAGCGTCACCGCCAGCACCGCCGCCGGCTTGGACCGGCGCACGCCCGTGAACCGCATCATTGCGGTTACCCCCGTCTTCTTCCGAAATGTCCGTATCGTGACCGGTGGCACAGACAGCTATGCAATGTGGTCACCATTACGTCTCGAAACGCTAACGCATAAACTGACTGTCCGGTAGGGCGAGTCACAAATAAGTGTCTGTGACACTATCGGTCAATGGGGCTGATCGTCTCGGGTGCCGGGCCAAATCCCTTGCTGCAGTGCGTAACAGACCCGGTCGGCCCGTCGATTTCGGAAACATCCGATGATCGAAGGGGATAGGTGACTCATGCGCACAACAGGATTCACGGCACTACTGGCGTGCGCCGTACTGGCAGCCGCCACCGGCTGCTCGAGCTCCCCGTCCTCCACTCCATCCGCCGCGCCGACCACCTCCGCGCTCACCACGGGCGGCACCCCGTCCGGTGGCAACCAGGGCGGCGGCAATCCCGGCGGCGGCCCGGCCACCGGCACTCCCGCCTCCACGGCCGCGCAACCCACCGACACCCCCATCCCCGCCTGCGCCTCCGGCCAGGTCGACGTCACTGCGAAGAGCATGGGCGCCGCCATGAGCCACAACGGCATAACCCTCACCTTCGCCATCGCCAACCCGTCTCAGGCCTGCACCCTCACCGGCTACCCCGGCCTGGACGAAATCACCGACACCGGCACCGTCATCCACGCCGAGCGCACCCCCAACGGCTACATCGGCGGCCTCCCCGCCGGCACCGACACCCCACCCACCGTGGTGGTCAAATCCGGCCACCCCGCCCACGCCATCGCCGAGGGCACCTCCTGCGGCCCCTACAGCAAACCCGACCCCAAAGTCGTCAAAACCGAAGTAACCGCCCCCAACTCAATCGACACCCGCGTAATCGACACCGCCGTCTACACCTGCACCCTCGAGATCCACCCCGTCACCGAGTAACGCGTTGGCTGCCACTGCCTTCGCTCGGTGCTCACGATGATCGCGAACAGGGCAGTCGAGGTGCCGATGGTCGTGGTCTCTGCGAGTCAGTCTGTGCTGGAATGGGTTTCGGCCCAAGTGATGGCCCAGGCGTCGAGTGGGCCGAGTGCGCCGCGCAGCGCGGCGCCCAGTGGAGTCAGCGCGTACCCGTCTTCGTCTGCGTGCAGCACCCCGGCCTCCGTGAGTTCCCTCAGCCGTTGATACAGCACGCTGGACGACAGTCCCTCGCATCGAGCGAGTAGACCTCGCGCTCCGACCGGGCCGTCACGAAGTTCCCAGATGATGCGCAGGGTCCACCGCCGTCCGAGCAGGTCGAGGGCCGCCATCAGCGGACGTCCCGTCGATGAACCGCGTACCGGTCTTCCGGGCCGTGGGACTCCCATCGCACTCCTTGTGTTTCGAATATCGAAACACAAGCATCCGGGGTGTTTCTATTTCCGAAACATGGGAGTTGGACATGTCCAGGATCGAACCTCTCGAGCCGCCGTACGCCGAGGAAACCGGCTCACTGCTGGCCCGAATGATGCCCGGCGGCGCGGCCCCGATCGGTCTGTTCCGGCTCTTCGTCAAGAACCTGCCCATGGCCACCGCAATGCACGGCTGGGGAGGCTATGAACTGAGCAAGGAGCTGTCACTGAACCTGCGCGAACGCGAGATCGTCATCGACCGGACCACTGCCCGCTGCGGTTGTGAGTACGAGTGGGGTGTACACCTCGCGGTCTTCGCCGGGCGTGCCGGGCTCACCACGGAACAGCAGATCTCGCTCACCCACGGCGAGCCCGACGATCCTTGCTGGACAGTGGAATCCGAACGCCTGCTGATCCGCGCGGTCGACTCCTTGCACGGCGAGGGCGATATCGATGACGGCCTGTGGGGCGCGCTGGCGAAGGAGTTCGACGAGCGGCAGTTGCTGGATCTGGTGCTGCTGTGCGGCTGGTACCACGCGATCAGCTTCGTCGCGCGTGTGACCAGATTGCCGAACGAGCCCGGTACGCCGAACTTCGCCGATCTGGCGGCGACTACGGAATAGACCCACCGCCCCTCCGCTTTACGGCGCGGGCGTGATCACCCCGGTCAGCAGCGCTCGGCAGGCATCGAGCAGGCGGGTGCGGAGGACTTCCGCGCGGGTGGCGATGTCGGCTTGGGCGCGGACGTATTCGGCTCGGCCGGTGGGGGTTTCGATGCAGATGGGGGTGTAGCCGTAGGAGAGGAGGTCGTAGGGGCTGGCCTTCATGTCGAGTTCGCGGGCGGCGCAGGCCAATTCGAAGGCCTCGAAGAGGAGGTCGGAGGAGATCAGGGGGGTGAGTTTGAAGCCCCACTTGTAGATGTCCATGTTGGCGTGGAGGCAGCCGGGTTGTTCGCGGTCTATTTGCAGGTCGCGGGTGAGGGGTTCGGCATTGCGGGGGGCCGCTTCGGGGGTGAAGAAGCGGAAGGCGTCGAAGTGGGTGCAGCGCAGCTGCATGGAGTCGACTACGGCGTCGGTGCCTTCGGAGCCCAGGCGGAGAGGGACCTGCTGGTGGCGGACGTCGTCGGTGCGGTAGACCATGGCCCACTCGTGGAGGCCGAAGCAGGACAGCTGGGCGGGGCGGGTGGCGGTGGCCGAGAGCAGGCGGGCGACGAATTCGAGGGTGTCGCGGCGCTTTTCGAGGAAGGCCGGGTCGGCGGTCCAGCCGGAGGAGGGGACACCGTCGGCGGGAGGGGGCGAGACCTGGTGGTAGCCGCGGGAACCCGCGTAGTCGCCGGCATCGGCGAGGACCACGCCGAAGCCGGGGTGCCAGCGTCTGAGCTGGGCGGGCTTGTGGCCGTAGTAGGTGAACAGGAAATCGATCACCGGGTGTTTCGAACCGACCGCCCGGCGTTCGAGGTACGGGCCGACCAGGGCGTCGACGCGGTCGCGGTGGGCGGCCGCCCGGCCCCGCCAAGCGGGGCCGGACAGCCATTCGGGTCCGGGTGACACGGTGGAATCGGTGCGCGCGTTCATCATTCGGCGAGGCGGTGGGTGGCGTCGCGGACGGTGCCCACGAACTCCTCCACCAGATCTTCGAGGGCCACGATGCCGACCGTATTGCCGCGACTGTCGACCACGCGGCCCAGATGCGAGTTGGTGCGGCGCAGGCGGGCCAGCGCCTCGAACAGAGTCGTGCCCATGCTGACGGTGGGCAGCGGGCGGATATCGGTGCGGGGGATGGGGGTGCCCGGGCCCGCACTGTCGTCGGCGGTCAGATCGAGCACGTCCTTGACGTGCAGGTAGCCGACCAGGGAACCGTCGTCCGCGCGCACCGGGTACCGGGAGAATCCCGTTTCGGCGACGGCGGATTCGATATCGCCCAGCGTGGTCCCGTCCCCGCGCAGCGGCACCGAGCGGGTCTCGGCCAGCGTCACCATCACATCGGCGACGATCCGGTCGCTCGAGCCCAGCGCCTGGGTGAGGCGGCGGTGCTCCTCCTCGTCCAGCAGACCCTCCGAACGCGACTCGCCGAACATCTCGGCCAGCTCCACCGACGACACCGTGGAATCCAGCTCGTCCTTTGGCTCGATCCGCAGGGCGCGCAGGGTGATATTGGCCGCGAAGTTGTAGATCGCGATCAACGGCTTCGCCAGCCGCAGCCACATCAGATGCAGCGGGACCAGCAGCAGTGCCGACCGTTCCGGCCCCGCGAGCGCGATGTTCTTCGGAATCATCTCGCCCAGCAGAATGTGCAGGATCACCACGATGGTCAGCGCCAGCGCGAACGAGATCGGATGCAGCAGCGAATCCGGCACGCCCACCAGATCGAACGGCTTCTCCAGCAGATGCGCCACCGCCGGCTCACCCACGCGACCCAGCAGGATCGAGCAGATGGTGATGCCCAGCTGCGCGGCCGCCAGCATCATCGACAGGTTCTGACCCGCCTCGATCACCGTGTTGGCGCTTCGCTTGCCCTGCGCGGCAAGCGCTTCCAGCCGGTCGCGGCGGGCGGAGATGAGCGCGAACTCCGCACCCACGAAGAACGCGTTGCCCAGCAGCAGCACCAGCGTGAGCAGGACGGCGTACAGGTCACCCATGGCTGTGCTCCCAGGTCGCGAGGGCCTCGGCGTCGACGGGCCGGATCAGGACGCGGTCGATGCGCCGGCCGTCCATCCGCTCCACCCGGGCGATCCAGCCGCCCTTGGTGTGCGGCTGCTCCAGCTGGTGGTTGCCCGGGTGCGGCAGCAGCACCTCGTCGCCGGTCTCGGGGATCCGGCCCAAACGGGTCAGCACCAGGCCGCCGATGGTCTCGTACTCACCCTCGGGCGCGTCGTAACCGGTGGTGCGGGAGACCTCGTCGATGCGCAGCAGGCCCGAGCAGTTCCAGCCGTTCGGGGTGCGGCGCACGTCGAGCTCCTCCTCGTCGTGCTCGTCGCGTACGTCGCCGAGGATCTCCTCGATCAGGTCCTCCATGGTGACGATGCCGGCGGTGCCGCCGTACTCGTCGACCACCAGCGCCACCTGCATGCCGTCCCGGCGCACCCGGTCGAGCACCTCGTCACCATCGAGGCTGGCGGGCACGATCGGCACCGGCTGGGCGATCGTCTTCAGCTTGATGCTGCGGCGATCCCTGGCCGGATGCACGAAGGTCTGCTTCACGTGCACGAAGCCCAGGGTGTTGTCCAGGTCGCCGTCGATGACCGGAAAGCGGGAGTAACCGGTCTCGCGGGCGGCGTCGACCAGATCGGCGAGAGTGCAGTCCTGATCAAGGGATTCGATCGTCATCCGCGGCGTCATCAGCTCCTCCGCGGTGCGCTCACCGAACTGCAGCGAGCGGTCCACCACCTGCGCGGTGCGCTGATCCAGCACCCCGTGCAGCGCGGAAGTCCGCACCAGCGAACCCAATTCCTGCGGCGAGCGCGCCGAACGGAGTTCCTCCGCGGGCTCCACGCCCAGCCGGCGCACCGCCCAGTTGGCGGCCCCGTTCAGGAAATTGATCATCCACTTGAACACGGTGGAGAACGCGATCATCGGCCCGGCGGTCAGCCGTGCCATGGACAGCGGGTTGGCGATGGCGATGTTCTTGGGCACCAGCTCGCCGTAGATCATGGACAGCGAGGTCGCGATGAGCAGTGCCAGCGCCAGCGAAATGCCCTGTGCGGTACCGGCGCTCACCCCGAACGAGCGGAACATCGGCTCCAGCAGCCGCGCCAGCACGGGCTCGGCGATATAACCGGTGATCAGCGTGGTGATGGTGATGCCCAGCTGGGCGCCCGACAACTGGAACGAGAGTGTGCGATGCGCCTGCCGCACCTGCCGGGCCCGGCGGTCGCCGTCGCGGGCGTGTGCCTCCACGGTGGAGCGTTCCAGGGCGGTGAGCGAGAATTCGGCAGCGACGAACAGTGCCGTGCCGGCGGTCAGAGCGATGAATCCGAGCAGACTGAGAACGGTGAGCAGGACCGACACGGTCAGCACCACCTGGCCGTTTCCGAAGCCGGTATTGCGGGGAAGCCGGGTTCGTCACCCGGCTCGGTAGAGGAGCCCTCCTGTGAAGCGCCCTTGGACGCGGGTGACAACTTGTTCCTTTCGCAGGGGTTACTGGCGGAGATACGCCACGGATACCCATTTCTTGGGTCCGGTCAGGCCATGCTACCGGGCGGCTTCCGTGGTTTCCGCACAGCGGTGCCGTATCACATCCGGCGGCGGCCCCGCATCGCCGCAGGGCCGGGCTCCGCACACGCGAAACCCGGCGGGTCCGAGAGGGACCCGCCGGGTTCGGGATGTGCAGTACTACCCGGTGGTGATCACCAACCGGAGGGCAGCGGCCGGCCCTCGGCGAAACCGGCGGCCGACTGCACGCCCAGTACGGCGCGCTCGTGGAACTCGCCGATGGTGCGGGCGCCGGCGTAGGTGCAGGAGCTGCGCACGCCGGAGGTGATGTGGTCGATCAGGTCCTCGACGCCCGGGCGCTCGGGATCCAGGCGCATGCGCGAGGAGGAGATGCCCTCCTCGAACAGCGCCTTGCGGGCCCGGTCGAACGCCGAGTCGGTGGCGGTGCGGGCGGCCACGGCACGCTTGGAGGCCATGCCGAAGGACTCCTTGTACCGGTTGCCGTCGCGGTCGACGCGCAGGTCGCCGGGCGACTCGTAGGTGCCCGCGAACCAGGAGCCGATCATCACGTTGGCCGCGCCGGCCGCGAGGGCCAGGGCCACGTCGCGCGGGTGGCGCACGCCGCCGTCGGCCCACACGTGCTTGCCGAATTCCTGGGCGGCCGCGGCACATTCGGCCACCGCCGAGAACTGCGGGCGGCCCACCCCGGTCATCATGCGGGTGGTGCACATGGCGCCGGGGCCCACACCGACCTTGATGATGTCCGCGCCGGCCGCGATCAGATCGCGGGTGCCGTCGGCGGAGACCACATTGCCCGCGACCAGCGGCACGCCCAGACCCAGCGCGGCCACCGAGGCCAGCGCCTCCAGCATCTTCTGCTGGTGGCCGTGCGCGGTGTCCATGACCAGGACATCGGCGCCCGCGTCGACCAGGGCCTTGGCCTTGGCCGGGATGTCGCCGTTGATGCCGACGGCGGCCGCGATGCGCAGCCGGCCATTGGCGTCGGTGGCCGGGGTGTAGATGCCGGTGCGGATGGCGCCGGTCCGGGTCATCACGCCGGCGAGGGTGCCGTCGGCATGGACCAGCACGGCCAGGTGGGCGTGCTCGGCCTCGAGCAGATCGAAGATGTCGCGCGGCGAGGAGTCGGCCGGGGCGCTGACGAAATTGGCGTCGGCGACCACGCTCAGGCGGGCGAAGCGGTCCACGTCGGCGCAGGCGGCCTCGGTGACCACACCGACCGGCTTGCCGTTCTCGACCACCACGACCGCGCCGTGGGCGCGCTTGTGGATCAGGGCCAGCGCGTCGGACACCGACTGGTCGGGATCGAGCACCACGGGGGTGTCGGCGGTGAGCGAGCGGCTCTTGACGAAGGCGATGGTGGCGGCGGCCGCGGGGATCGGAAGATCCTGCGGCAGTACCACGATGCCGCCCCGGCGGGCGACGGTCTCGGCCATGCGGCGGCCGGCGACGGCTGTCATATTGGCGACCACGAGCGGAATGGTCGTGCCGCTCCCATCGGTGGTGGAGAGATCGACATCGAACCGGGACGCCACATCCGTCCGGCGGGGGACGAGGAAGACGTCGTCGTAGGTCAGGTCGTAGGGCGGAGTCTGCCCGGGAAGAAACTGCACGTTGGACCATGGTAGCTGAATGCTGGGAGTTCGCGGTGCGATCGGGCGGGGAAAATGCCAGGCGGGCGCCAGCGGGGTCTCCTATGTTGGCGTCCGTGACCGATCTTGCGGCGCTCGCCGATCGACTGGATGTCAGCGACACCATCACCAAACTCTTCGTCTACTGCGACCAGGCCCGCTGGGCCGACCTGCGCGAGTCGGTACTCGCGGCGGAGGTGTTCTTCGACAACGGCTTCGGCGGACCCGTCGGCCCGCGGCCCGGCGCCGACATCGCCGATGCCTGGGCCACCGGCCTGGGCGCTCTCGACGCCGTCCACCACCAGGCCGGCAATCACCTCGTCGAGATCACCGGCGACACCGCGCTGGCCCACGCCGATGCCATCGCCGTGCACGTGAAGAACGACGCCACCGGCGGCACCACCCGCTGGTTCGTCGGCAGCTATGTCCTCGGCCTGCGGCGGACCGAAAAGGGCTGGCGCATCGACCGTTTCGAATACCAGCTGAAGACCATCGACGGCAATGCCGACCTGCTCTGAGCGGTAGCTCAGGACGCGGTGGGGATGAACAGCGCCTCGAAGGGCGGTTCGCCCACCGCGACGGTCGTGTGACCGCGTCCCTCGGTGTCGGCGGCCAGCACCAGATCGCCCGGTGCGAACCGCCGGCGCTCACCGTCGGAGGTGGTCACCTCGATCACGCCGCGCAGCATGACCACCCACTGCCGGGCCGGGGCCGGATGCGGCGCACTGTCGAAGCCCGCGCTGCGCAGATAGGACACACCCGCGGTCGAGGGCATGCCGCCGACGGCCATGGCGGGCACTCCGATCGCCAGAGTTCGCTCAGCCAAAGGGATTTCGGCGTCGGTGAAGGTCGAACCGCCCTCGTTCGTGGCTTCGATGACGGTGTAGCGCAGGTTCTTTCGTTCGCTCATGGCCCAAATGTTCACCGCCCGGCTGCGAGTTCGCGATTCCCTGCGGGGAATGACGCGGAGGCTGTCCGCTCCCCGTGCCGGGGCATCCAAGTGCCGTTTGCTAATAGATTGCTACGGCCACTTTCGGGCTCGGAGTTATCTCAATCTCGTCCGATTTGCCGGAAAACCCGCTCGATTTCGCGCGCGTGTCGTAGGAACGTCCAAACGTGTCGGCGTCACCGGGACGAGCGTCGGGCCGCGCCCGGCTTGCGCTTCTTGTTGTGCGGCCGGCTCTCGCCCTGCGACCGCTGCCGGAACCGCGCCTGCTCGCGCGGAGCCTCCGCCGCGGGCGCCGGCGGCGCCGAGGGATCCGCTACCGGACGGCCGCTCGGCCGGCGCGCGCCCGTGATCTCGAGCAGCCGCCGATCGCCCGGCCGCACCTCCACGTCGGAGAGCGTCACCGAGGCTCGCTCCGCCAGTCGCGCGGCCTCCTCCCGATCGTCCGGGGTGACGATGGTGACGACCGTGCCCGACGCGCCCGCCCGCGCGGTCCGCCCGGTCCGGTGCAGATAGTCCTTGGGATCCGCGGGCGGATCCACGTGCACGACCAGCGAGACATCGTCGATGTGCAGCCCGCGGGCGGCCACATCGGTGGCGACCAGTACGGGTGCCGTCCCGTCCGCGAACGCCGCGAGCATGCGATTGCGCTGGTTCTGCGCCTTCCCGCCGTGCAGCGCTACCGCGCCGATCCCGATCTCGCGCAGCTTGCGCGCCAGCTTGTCGGCACCGTGCTGGGTGCGCACGAACAGCAGCGTCCGGCCCTGCCGCGCGGCGATCTCGCTGACCACCGCCCGCTTGTCGGACCGCCGGACATGCAGGGCGTAGTGCGCGATATCGGGTCCGGCCGCGACGCTCCCGAGCTCGCTGCCCGAATCCGTGTCTGCCACACCCGCTTCCACCGGCCCCGCCGACGTCGCGGCCGGAAGGGTGCCGATCGCATGGGTCGCCGGTTCCCGCAGGTACTTCCGTACGAGTCCGTCGACCGTCTCGTCGAGGGTCGCCGAGAACAGCAGCTGCTGCGCCTCGCCCGGCACCTTGTTGAGCAGCGCCGTCAGCTGCGGCAGGAAGCCCAGCTCGGCCATATGGTCGGCCTCGTCGACCGTGACGACCCGAATGTCGCCCAGCTGCACCGCTTTCCGCCCGAGCAGATCGGTCAACCGCCCCGGCGTCGCGATGACGACGTCCACCCCGCGTGCCAGCCGCTCCTCCTGCTTCTTGATCGGCAACCCGCCGACCGCCGTGGCCAGCCGCAACCCCAGTGACAGCGCGGGCTCGTCCAACGCGCTCTCGATCTGAATCGCCAGCTCGCGCGTCGGGGCCAGAATCAGCCCGCGCGGCCGCCGCGGCGCACTCGGCGCACCGAACAGCCGCACCAGCATCGGCAGCCCGAACGCGAGCGTCTTCCCCGACCCCGTCGCCGCCCGGCCCAGCACGTCCCGTCCAGCCAGAATGTCCGGAATCACCGCTGCCTGAACAGGAAACGGCTTATCGATTCCGCCCCGCCGCAGCGCCTGCACCAGCACCGGCGGCAGTCCCAGATCCGTGAACCGCACCTCGCCACCCTCGGAACCGACCCTCACGCGCTCGTCCACCGGGCTCGCGGTCCCAGCCGGGTCGCGCTGGTCCCGCCCGCTCTCGCGGGCGCCGGTCCGGAGGAGGGCTTCGGCCGCTCGGTCGGTCGGCGAAGCCTCGGCTGCGGGTGACGAGTCGGTGGCGATGGTTTCCTCCCGGGCTGAAGTGGGTGTCGAAGTCGAAGTGGGGTGGCCGCTGGTCGCGGGCGGTGGCGAAAGGCTCTCGCCCGGGCCGGAATCGGCGGCGGGCATGGCGGATTGCGCCGCGCCCGAGTCGGATTCGGGAGCGGGCAGGTGGGAGTCAGGCACGGCTGACCAGGCGGCTGAGCTCGACCAGCCAGGGGATCGCGACGGCGAGGGTCGGGACGACCAGGATCGCGGCGGCGGCGAAGTAGGCGGCGACGGCGATGCGGAGATCGCCGATCGGACCGGCCAGGCGCTGGATGCGGATCAGGGTGGTGGGGCCGCCGACGGCCATGGCGCCCTGCGGGGCCGGGGAATTGGAGCAGGCCACCAGGGCGCGCGCCAGGGGAGTGGGACCGGTGACCTTGACCGCGGAGTCGTCGGCGAGCAGTTCGATGAGCAGCTTCACCGAGTCCAGCGCGGATTTGGAACGGACCACGCGGGGGAACGCCTCGTGCGCGGCGGTGAAGGCCTCGAGCACCAGATCGTGGCGGGCGCGCAGGTGGGAGCGCTCGTGGCTGACGATGGCGGTGAGTTCCTCGTCGGACAGATTGGTGACGGTGCCCTGGCTGAGGACCACGCGCCGGCGCAGGCCGGGCAGGCAGTAGGCGATCGGCTCGGTGGCGGCCAGTACCCGGATGTCGGCGGATTTCCGATGCACACCGGACTGATCCAGCAGGTCGACCAGCATGCGGTGGTGGGCGCGGCGGCGGCGGGTGTGGATGCCGACCCGGATCACCGACCAGATCAGCCGCGCCCCGACGAGCAGGGTGAGCGCGAACACCAGGACCAGGGCCAGCCACAGCGGCAGACCGAGGGCGTCGATCTCCTTGCTGGGCGTGGTGGTCGGACGGCCGTCGCCGCCCGGGACGAGGAGCCGGGAGGCGATGGCGAGTCCGGAACCGAAGGCGCTCAGCACCGCGGCCAGCGCGATCGCCTGCCACAGTACCAGCGCCGCACGGGGGCTGCGATAGGGCCAGGTGGCACGGCTGAGCAGCGTTGGCACCGGTCCCGCCAATAACAAGGCGAGACCGGCGAAAACCGGCGCTGTCCAGTCCATGTCCTCAGCTCACTGCGTTGTGGGGCTCGGGCCGAGGCTACGGCTATTTGGACTCGGGTTTGTCCTTGCGCGCCACCTCGGTGGCTTCGAGCTTAGCGAGTGCGTCGCGCAATGCGGCAGCCTCGTCCGCGCCGACCTGTTCGACGAAGTGCACCAGCGCGGCGCGGCGACTGCCGACTTCGTCCGCCTGCTGCAGTGCGTCGACCATCAGGCTGGCGACGAGTTCGTCGCGCGTGTGCACCGGCGCGTAGCGGTGCGCACGGTCGTCGCGCTGCTGGACCACCAGATTCTTCTTCGCCAAGCGCTGCAGAACGGTCATCACCGTGGTGTACGCGAGTTCACGACGCTCAGCGAGGGCTTCATGGACCTGCCGGACCGTTTGCGGTTCGTCGGCCGACCACAACTGGTCCATGACCGCTTTCTCGAGTTCACCAAGACCTGCCATCCCACAAGTTTACGGAGACAACGACAGGAATGCGTACTACAGCCCGTCGTAACCGGCGAGTTGCTGGTGTGGTATTGCTCATACCCCGGCATCGGCCGGCATGTCTCCGGATCGGGAGTCGCGCACGTGCCGGGCGCCGATGGGCACGATCATCGGCCGCCCCGACACCGGGTCCTCGAGCACCTCGGCGCGCAGGCCGAACACCGCGCGCAGCAGCTCGGCGTCGATGATGTCGGCGGGGACGCCCTGGGCGACGATGCGGCCGGCGTGCATGACGATGAGGCGGTCGCTGTAGCGGATGGCCAGATTCAGATCGTGCAGGACCATGACCACGGTGCGGCCGAGATCGTCGTGCAGGCGATCGACCAGGTCGAGGACCTCGAGGGAATGGGCGAGGTCGAGGTAGGTGGTCGGCTCGTCGAGCAGCAGGATGTCGGTGCCCTGGGCCAGGGCCATGGAGATCCAGGCGCGCTGGCGCTGGCCACCGGAGAGCTCGTCGAGGGTCCGGCCCGCCAGCTCCGCGATACCGGTCAGTTCCAGCGCGGCGGTCACCTCGGCCTCGTCGTCGGCCGACCACTGCCGCAACCAGGACTGATGCGGATGCCGGCCGCGGGCAACCAGATCCGCGACGGTCAGGCCCTCGGGCGCGACCGGCGTCTGGGGCAGCATGCCGACGATGCGGGCGATGTCCTTGGTCTTCATGGTGGAGATGGCCTTGCCGTCCAGCAGGACTCGGCCCGACCGGGGCCGCAGCAACCGGCCCAGGGAGCGCAGCAGCGTCGACTTGCCACAGCCGTTGGGGCCGATGACGGTGGTGATCAGCCCGGGCTCGATCTGCACCGAGAGCCCGTCGACGATGATCCGCTCGCCGTAGCCGAGGGTGATGTCTTCCGCCGCGAGAGTCACAGTGTCGCCTTCCGGTTGGTCCGAACGAGCAGGTAGAGCAGGAACGGTCCGCCGACGGCCGCGGTGACCACGCCGACCGGCAGCGAGACGGGAAAGACGGTGCGCGCGAGCAGGTCCGCCCCGACCACCGCGATCGCTCCGACCAGCGCCGAAGCGATGACCGGTTCCCCGGGCGTGCGCAGCAGCCGCCGCGCGATCTGCGGCGCGGCCAGCCCCACGAACCCGAGCGGGCCCACCGCCGCGGTTGCCAGCGCGGCGCAACCGACCGCGGCGGCAATCAGAATCGCCTGCTGGGTCTGGATGCGGACGCCGAGGATGCGTGTGGTGTCGGTGCCGAATCGCAGCGCGGCCAGCGTCCGCGCCGACCCGGCCGTGACGAGCAGCGCGACGCCCAGGCCGATCGCGGCGGGCACCAGGGTCGACCAGTCCGCCGCGTTCAGCGACCCGGTGAGCCACTGCTGGGCATGCGCGGCATCGGTGAGCGTGGCCCGCGTCAGCAGCCAGCTCACCACCGACAGCAGCGCCGCGTTCACGCCGATCCCGATGAGCACCAACCGGAATCCCATGACCCCGCTGTCCCCGGTCGTGGTCCGGCCCCAGGCCAGCAGGTAGATCAGCACGGCCGTGAGCAGCCCGCCGGCCAGTGCCGCCGCCGAAACACCCAGCGCCGCGGCCGTACCCGTCCCGACGCCACCCATCCCGACGAGCACCGCGACCGCGCCGCAGCTCGCGCCGGAGGTGATGCCCAGCAGATCCGGGCTGGCCAGCGGATTGTGCAGAATCGACTGTGTCACCGCGCCCGCCAACCCCAGCGCCGCCCCGACCACGATCGCGGTCAGCGCCCTGGGCAGCCGCGAATCCATGATCACGAACCGCTGCGCGCGAGTCCCCCCGCCGCCCAGCACATCCAGCACCCGCCCGAGCGGAATCCGGAACTCGCCCACCGCGATATCCAGCGCGAACAACCCGAGCAGAATCGCTGCCAGCGCAACCACGGTGAGCACCGCGCCGATTCGCAGCACCGCCGAGATTCGACCCACTCGCACCGCAGGTCGAACCGTGCGCACCTTGTCGACGGAACTCGGCGCGGTGTTTCCCCGGGTGTTTGCCATGGGGTGGCTGGGGCTCACTGCGCTGCGGGTGGCATTGGGAGGTGTCGGAAGAGTCACAGGCTCACCAGCTTTCGGCGGCGGACCAGAAGGATGAAGAAGGGTGCGCCCAGGGCGGCGAGGGTGACGCCGGCCTGGAGTTCGCCCGGGCGGGCGATGAGGCGGCCGGCGGTGTCGGCCAGCAGCAGGACCAGGGCGCCGAGCAGGCCCGAAAAGGGGAGTAGCCAGCGGTAATCGGGGCCGGTGAGGGCGCGCGCCAGGTGGGGGACGATCAGGCCGAGGAAGGCGATCGGTCCGACGGCGGCGGTGGCCGCGCCCGCCAGGAGGACGACCGCGGCCAGGCCGAGTGCCCGGCTGCGGGTGACGTTCACGCCGAGACCGCGGGCGACGTCATCGCCGAGGCCGAGCAGGTTGAGGGCGGGGGCGGAGGCCAGGGCCAGGATCGCGCCCAGCGCGAGGAACGGCAGCACCTGACCGAAGGTGGAGGCGTCGTGCCCGGCCACGTCGCCGACCACCCAGTAGCGGTAGGTATTGAGGGCCGTGCCGTCCAGCAGGACAACGATATTGGTCATGGCCTGCAGGAACGCGGTGACCGCCGCGCCGGCGAGGACCAGGCTGAGCGGGCTCGCCCGGCCGCCCCCGAGCGAGGAGACGCCGAACACCACCAGGCCCGCGAGCAGCGCGCCCGCGAAGGCGAACCAGATGTACTGCGCGGGCGTGGTGAGGGCGAGCAGGTGGATGCTCAGCGCGGCCAGGAAGGCCGCGCCCGCATTGATGCCGAGTAATCCGGCGTCCGCCAGCGGGTTTCGGGTGTAGCCCTGGATCAGGGCTCCGGCCATGCCGAGCGCGAGTCCGGCGACCAGGGCGAGTCCTGTTCGCGGAAGGCGTAATTCGCGCACGATCTGGGCGGCCGAGCCGTCCGCGGGACACGAGAGTGGCAGTCCACCAGGGCAAATGAGCGCGTCGTACACGGTCCCGAGGCTCAGATTCCGGGAGCCGAGGGCAATGCTGGCCGCGATGGCACACAGCAGCAGGGCGGCGAGAACGAGAAGTCCGGACAGACGTCGCCGTCTGGTGGTGACTACGGCGGGCACGGTGACGAACTACTCCTGACGCGTTCATTGCTTCGATAAGTCTGGTAAGCCTAACCTATCTTCCCGTGCTCATTGCCCCTGCATTGGCCGAATAGTCGATGAATGAGGAGGTTCGATGCTCGAACCCGTAACCGTGTGTCCGCCGCGCGATTCCCGGCTCGCCTTCGGGACGGCCTGTTCCCGCCTGCGCGCCCTGCAACCCGAACACCCGCGCGTCTACGCCGTCGCCGCCATGGCCGACCAGGGCAAACGCCGCTGGTGGCGGCTCGCCGACGGCATCCGCGAGGGGCGGATCGAGATGATGTACCGGCGGCACGCGGCCGAGATGAGCAATGCCGACATCGCGGCCGAGGTGGTGGCCACGGCGCTCATCCACGCGGTGATCGGCCGGGTGATGGCCATTGTGGTGTCCGAGGGCCGAGCCTGGGATCCGGGCCTGGAGAACCTGTGGATCCACACCGACAACGACGGCGGTATCGACTGGGCGGGCCTGTCCGACACCACGATCCGCGTGATCGACGGCGACCTCCTCACCGGCGAGGACGGCGTCGTGGCCCTGCCCTGTGAGCCGGCGCTCTACGTCTGGCTCGCCCACCGCTGCCTGCCGGCCCTGTCCCTGGTCCAGGAGGCGATGGCGCATTGCTCGGGTCTGGGCGTCCGCCGCTTCTGGGGCCTGGTCGCGGAATCCGTTGTGGGCGCGGCGACCTACGTGCCCGCGCTGTCGCGCACCTCGTCCTCGGAGGGCGCGCGCCGCGGCCAGGCCATGCTCGCCGTGCTGGAGGACCGCGGTCTACCGGTCCGCCGGGCCTGCATCAGGTAGGCCCGACCCGCACCTGGCGTCGGGCGGGGGGGGGGCGGGGGCGGGGGGGGGCGGGGGCGGGGCGCGGGACCCGCCCCCCCGCGGGGGGGGGGCCCCGGCGGAGAAAGGGGGGGGTGGGGAG
>NZ_JBSGCB010000040.1:0-92962 GCF_053601595.1 Nocardia sp. NPDC004711
ACCAACCTGTTCGAGAACCTCAAGGACACCAGCGGGCGGATGGTGTTCGACGGCGGCCATGACATCAACGACCTCGACGTGCTGTTCATGACCGTGCCCGCCCTGGACAAGGACGCTGCCCGCGCCCAGGTCGCGACCACCTTGCAGTTGCTGCTGGAGCGGGCCGGGCGGACCGCGAAGGACTTGCGGCGCAGCGTGATCCTGTTCATCGACGAGCTCTCGGCGTTGACCACGAGGAAGGGGTCGATCGGGGTCGAGGACATCGCTGAGCGCGGCCGGTCCCAGAAGATCGCCATGGTCTTCTGCGGCCAGTCCCCGGAATCGGTGGCCCCCGACGCCTGGTCGCTGGGACGACTCCTCAAAACCTGCGCCGGCGGAGTCCTGTTGGGCTACCTGGAAAACGCGGGCGAGCTGTGCAAACACGCCGGTTCCATCCCGGTCATGCTGCCGTCGCGGCACCTGATCAAGGGCCAGCGCCACGGCGACGAGGGCCAGGTGTCGGTGGGTGAGAAGTGGCTGGTCGACCCCGACCGGGTCCGCCAGTTCGACACCGGTGACTTCGTGTTCTTCAAGAAGGGCCACGCCCGCTTCGGCCGCGTCGTGCCCCTCAACAAGGCCGAACAGTCCCGCCTGCCCGGCACCTCACCCGCCCCCGCCCCGCGCACCGGCGACGATCCGACGCCGGCCACCGCATAACCCCTTTTCCGCATGCGCGAATCCGATTGGAGCACAACCGCTATGCGCATCTTCCGCGACCACGCCGACGACCACGACGATCACGACGACGAACAGCCCGGTAAGAGCTTCGGCCGAGACGAGATCACTGCCCAAGCCGACCTGCTGGCCGACGAGATCGCCAACTTCCTCTCCGACGCCGCCGAACAGCACCCACAGACCACACCGACCCTGCGGCTGGTCCCGCCGCTCACCGCACCGGAGCAGGCCACAGCGGCCGCGGCCGTGGATACCGGCGAACCCGCACCGGTACCGGCGGTCAAGCCGCATACCCGGGGCCAGATCTGGCGTGCGAGCGCGGCCGGCTCATTCGTTGTGGTCGGTCTCGCCGCGAGCGCGGCGTGGGGACAGCCCGCCGAGGTCGGTGTCCCCGTCGCCGTCTACGGGCTGGGCTGGATCGCCTACCTGACCTGGAACGCCGCGCGACGCCCGTCACCGGCGCTGGCTTTGGCCGCGTTCACCGAACACCGCGTCGCCCGCGCCCAGCGCGACACCCATTGACCACCTCCATCACAACCCTCAAGGAAAGGAAACACTATGTCCACCAACACCTCCCGGGTGATCGGTCTCGGTGCCGTTGCCGGCATCGTGGCCGGGGTCGCGGTTATCGCGACGATCATCGCGGTCGACGAGTGGGATCTCGATTCCCGTGTGGCTGAGGCCATCACGCGGTGGCAGATGACCCCCGATGAGCGCATCGCCCTGGATGCGACCAAGGCTCTGCTGGCGCGTCAGGACGAACAGCGGCGTGCGCGTCGCGAGAAGACCGGGCGCGACAAGCGGTCGAAGTTCTGCCGCGACCTGCTCACCAGTGTCGACAGCGAGCTGACCGCGTTGACGTTGCCGCAGTTGATCACCGAAATCCTCTACGCCCGGGCCGGTTTCGCCGGTGGATTCGGCGTCGATCCGCAGACCGGGCGACGCGATTACGCCGTGCAGGCCCGGTGGGCTGATCACCTCGACGCGTTGCGCAGCGAATTCGACCGCCGCAACTCCGATGCAGGCCGATCCCTGTCGCGGCTGGACCGGCTGCGCTGGCAGGCCGCCTACACCGCCGTGCACGGATTCGACGAGCCCACCGACACCGAAATCCAGGACCTGACCACCACCTGCACGGCGACCGCCGAGCAGCCCGAGTGACGAAAACCCCTGTTACCGAAAGGAATCCCTACCCTCATGTCTGAAATCGACGAGATCGCCCGCGACACCGGCCGCACCTTCCGCGACGTGCTGACCGTGGCCGGGCAGTGGCTGCGGACCCTGCGCAGCCACGACGGCCACACGGGCCGGTTGACTCGCAAGCAGCGTCGCGAGCTGGGCGAGCACATCATGGCCCAGGTCAAGGCCGAAAAGGTCACCGGCGCTTGGTACACCAAACGTGTCGCCGACTACCGCACCGAACACGTGATGGCCCAGTTCCGGCGCGAGTGCGACCCGTTCTACACCGACCACGACGCCGCCTCCGATGTGGAGCGTCTGGACGCGATGCGGCTGCGGATCGAGGAAAGCCTGGGCACCTCGCCGCTGCGGATCGAGCACCGCGGGCAGGTAGTGATGGCACTGGACCGCGCCGGCCGCCACCCCTACCAGATGAACCCGACCTTCGAGGCCGTGTTCCCGGTGATGGACGCCGAGCAGATGCGCGAAGCCCGCGCCGCTGCCGTCGAATCCGAACAGTGGGTCACCACCCGCACCCGCGAACTCGACCAGCAGGTCGCATCGATGACCCTGCACCAGCCCACGCCCCGGACCGACACACAGACCCAGAACCGCCGGCGCGGGGAATCGGTGGTGCCGCAGTCGTTGTCGGCGGTCGAGCAGGAAGCGGTGCTGGATCGCGATCTGGCTCGCACGAATGCGGTGCAGGCGATCCGGCACGCCCAGTACACGTGGCTGCGGGACCAGGCGCACGGCACACCGAACGCGCGTGCGGGTCTGTCGCGGCGGTGGGCCGCCGAGCTGGCCACCAAGGCGGGAATGTCGACCGAGGAGATTCGGTGGGAGTTCGCCAACGCCGAAACCAACTCCCGCTGCCAGGTCACCGTGGGCTCCAGCTCCCCCGACGGCGCCCAGCACTTGATGCGCGCCTACCACCCGTCCGAGGCCGAGGCCGCCGCATGGACGCGGGATGTGGTGCACCACAACGAGTGGAAGGCCGGGACCACGTTGAGTGTGCGGGCGCGCGAGACCGGGCGCCGGCACCCGTTCTACGTCGCCGAGGGCAATCAGGTCGAGGTCGGCCAGAGCACCAGCGAGTGGCAGCGCGTGACCACCCGGGAGCAGACGCAGCCTCCCGACCAGGACAGAACCCGGGAGAACAGTTCCGCCGCAACAAGTTCGGAGGATCTGGAGCGTCGGGTGCTGCTGTTGCAGCGCGGCCTGGACGCGGTCACCGCCGATCGTGACCAGTACAAGAACCAGATCGACGCGGTCCGGGCGGAGCTGGAGGGGTTGAAGAACACCCAGCTGCGAACCAATCAGGAGCTGCGCGAGGCCCGCAGCGCACGTGACACCGCCACCGCTGAACGTGACCGCTACCGCGGGGAGCGTGACGAGGCGGTGCGCAAGCTCGCCCAAGCGACCCCGCAGCAGGACCGCTACGGCAGCAGTGAACGGATCGCCCGCGAGCAGCAGGGCACCGATTCGACCGTCCCGCCGGCCAACGGTGTCAGCCAGCAGCGTCCGCCCCTGCAGCGGGAGCGGTGATCATGCACCGCGAACACGAGGAAGCGATGCGCTCGGATTTCTCCGAACGCGTCGCGGTCAGCCTGACCGCTCTGGCACCCGGGCTCACCGACGGCCAGGCCGACGAAATCTACCGCCGTGTCGGCGAATTCGACCAGCGGTGGCTGTCGGGACCGCACGCGCAGGAGTGGGCGTTCCTGGACGCCGCCTACACCGACTGGCGTGACCACCCGCTGGCGATGGCCAAGCTGGTCGAAGACGTGCGCGCCAACCCGGGCATGTACGCCGACCACGGGCTCACCGAGGTGCAGTCGCGCAGCCTGGACCAGGCCCGCAACATCGCCCGCGAGGAACGCTGCGCCATCGAAGCATTGAAGCCCGTGGCCCAGCGGCAGCCGATGCAGTGGGGGCGGTGAGTCATGGAAGCCGAGCACGAGGAAGCCATGCGGTCGGACTTCCGGGAACGGACCGCGCTGCAGCTGTCCGGCTATCAGCCGGACGTATCCGAAGCCCAGATCGATGAGATCTATGCCAAGACCCGGCAGATCGATGACCGGTGGAACTCGGGGCCGCACGCTGATCAGTGGCGGTATCTGTCGGATGCGTACGCCGATTGGCGCGACGCTCCCGACACCATGGACCGGTTCATCGACAACATCGAGTTCAACCGGGCCAAGGGCGAGGACTTCGGCGTGGACGAGGTGCAGCGGCGCAGCCTCTACCAGGCCCGCGAGTTGACCGAGCCGCACCGGGTACGCCCGCGCGGCCGGATCCAGCGGGAGCGCTGATCGGTCATGGATCACGATCCGGCTCAGGCGCGTTCGTGGCAGCTGATCACCGCTGCCCTGACCGCCGTCGTGGGTCCGGGCCGGGACCGGGCACGGTGGACAGTGTTCCTGTGCCCGGTCCACGAGGCCGACGGACAACACCACACCCCCTCCCTCGGCGTCCGCTACGACCCCACCCAGGGCAAAACCATCGTCCGATGCTTCGCCCACTGCGACGACAAAGACGTCCTCGACGCCGTCGGGCTCCGAGTCCGCGACATGTGGGACCGGCTACCCGAACGCACCCCGCACCAGAGAGAGGAGCGTGGGCAGCGGCGGCCGCCGTCGGGTGGTGCGCGGGCGCATCAGGAGCGGGTGTCGTTGGTGGACAAGGCGATCGACTACGCGCGGTTGCCGATCCCGTCCAAACCCGATCTCGGAGAAGCGATCGGGCCGACGGAAACCGTGTGCACCTACGTCTACCGGTCCTCTGATGGGCACGTCGAGGGTGCGGTCACCCGCAGGACGACCCCGCACGAGTACGGGGACAAGAAGTCGTTCACCCAAGCCCACTGGAACGGAACCGACTGGGAACCCACCGGATTCGCGCCCATCCCGTACCGGCTGCGCGAAGTCCTCGACGGCCTCCGCAGCGGGCGCGAGATCTATGTGTGCGAAGGGGAGAAGGACGTGACGCGGGCGATCGAGGCCGGGCAGATCGCCACCTGCAACGCCATGGGCACCGGCTCCTGGACCGCCGAGCACGCGCGATGGCTGCAGGGTGCGGGGCGGGTGATCGTGGTCGCCGACCGCGATCGTCCCGGCTACATGCACGCCGCCAAGGTCGCCGACACCCTGCACGGCCGCGTCGGCGAAGTCCGCGTGCTCCAAGCGGCCGCGGGCAAGGACCTGTCCGACCACCTCGACGCCGGCCACGACTTCGCCGACCTGGAAATGGTTCCCTACCTCGACCGCCACTACCGCCAACCCCGAACCCAACAGCGGCACGTCACCCGCAGCCGCTGACCCATCTATCCCTGATCGACCACAAAGGAGAAAACCGTCATGGCCAGCACCAATTTCGGTCAGCGATTCACCCGCGCCGCCGCGAAGATCCCCTCGGCGTTCGGCAAGAACACCACCCCCGGCACCACCGTCTACGGGCGCATCACCACGATCGCCGAGCAGCCCAAGCTCAAGTACGGCGGCGCCCCCGGCGAGGTCGACACCGACGAGCACGGCAACCCGATCATGCAGCTGTTCATCACCATCGACACCCCCAACGGGCCACGCAACCTGTACCCGACCAGCCGCATGGAACAGGCCATCGGACAGGCGATGAACGCCGCTGGGGTCACCGATTTCGATTCCGGTGCCACCTTGTCGGTCACCTACACCGGGCCCGACCCCGACAACGACAAGGCCCGCCTCTACACCGCCAAGTACACCCCCGCCGTCGGCAACGGCGGTGGCAGGTGACCGGCAACGACGCCGGATCGATCGTGGGGCGCACCAATGCCGTTGCGCCCCACGGCGCACCCCGCGTCGACACTGTCGCACCACCAGCAACCAGCCAGCGCGAACGCGACACCACCCATTCGCGCCCCTCCCTCAGCCAGGCGAGGCGCTCAGGACCTTCCGTGAGGAGGCGATCATGACCACCGCCCGCGACAGCCGCGACAGCGTGTCGCAGCAGCCGCGCGACACCCGTCGCATACGCGACACCGATGCGACAGACCGCGGCGGCAAGGTCGTCGCATGGGCCGGATTCATATTCGGATCGGTGCTGTCGATCGTGATGAACTGGCTGCACACATGGTTGCCCGCGGCATCGAAACCGCACGGCTGGTCGCCGGGGGTATGGCCGCAAATCGGTTCCGCCGTATGGCCTGTCACGCTGTTGCTGGCCGTCGAAGCGCTCTCACGCGTACGGTGGAGGGTCGGCCTGGCATGGTCGCTGGCCCGCTACGGCGGTGTCGGCACCGTCGCCGCCGGCTCGGCACTCATCTCCTACGGCCACGTCCACGACGTCCTGCAAAGCTGGGAGTACGGCACCGTCGGCTCCGCCGTCGGCCCGCTGGTGCTGGACGGGCTGATGGTCGCCTGCGGCTTTGCCCTGCTCTCCGAATCCAGTTCCCCCGCCACCGGTAGGGATACCGCACGCACTCCTGCGGTTGTGGTCGATGTTCCCGCGCACACCGCGCCCGGCAGCGTTCCGGCTGCGGAGGTCGGCGAACCGTCCGCCGCATCCGTCAACGCGGTAAGCCACCATGACAGCCCTGAAGCGTTTGCTGGGGATGTCCTCGGGTCGGAATTGCCTGCGCGACACCAGGATGCGACGCCGCGACAGCCTGATGCGACGGGCGCGACACCAAGCGACAGTCCTGCGACAGCCCGCGACAGCGACGATCCGATTGCGCGCGACGAGCGCATCCTGGCGTTGCATGCCGCGGGTCGTTCCACACGCGAGATCGCAGACGAAATCGGTGTCCATCACTCCACTGTCGCGCGAGTCGTCGCACGCTACGGCGGCAGCGACACCACCCGCGACACCCTGTCGGGATTGCGACTGATCCAAACTCCTGCAAACGGTGAGGAAACCGCGTCATGACCGCTACTGGATGGACTCCGGACGAGATTCTCGAATCCAGCTGGTACACAACCGAGGAGGTCGCTTCGATGCTGAAGATCGACCCGTCCAGCTTACGGAGATGGCGAACGGCCAGGCCGCCACAGGGCCCGGCATTCGTCCAAATCTCCGGCCGCGTGACCCGATACCGAGGTGCGGACGTCATCGCCTACTTGATGCGTAAGCGTGTGGATCCGGCGGTCGCGTGATGGGCGACGAGGTCACCCTCATCCCACTCGGGGTTGAAGTCAGGGGAGACATCGAGGAGCGCAAGCGAGCCAAACCCTTTCGGGCACGTGTGCGGTGGACGGACCCGGCTACAAAGAGCCGCGGCTCCAAGTCCGAAGCCTTCCTGACTCGGGAGGACGCGCAGGACTGGATCGACAAGATCAAGCAAGCTGCCGCCCGCGGAGTCGACCCGAAAATCGCCACCGCAACCCTGAAGGATTACGGGAACACGAACTGGGACATGGCCATGCGTGGTCTCGAACCCAAGACGCTGGACCCGTACCGGGCCGGCTGGCGCCAGCGGATCGTGCCCACCCTCGGGCATCTACCGGTCACGATGATCACCACAGGTGTCGCCGATCGTGCGGTCGTCCGGTGGATTGCCGACGGGCACAGCAAGTCGACCGTCAAGAACACCCTGGCCGCGCTGGGACGGGTCATGGATCAGGCCGTTCGCGACGAGGTAATAGACCGCAACCGCGTCGACGTCACCGGGTGGCAGCGGCAGTACGAGCGCTACGAGGATGAGCTGGACAACCCTCGGGCCCTCGCATTGCCAGACTGGCAAACGCTGACCGACATCGCGGGCGCGCTGGTCGCCGCCTCGTCCGACGAATACCAGGGCTGGGGCGACGTCGTTATCTTCGCCGCGTGTACCGCGACGAGAATCGGCGAGGTCTCCGGCTGCCGAGTCGGCGATATCGATACCGGGGAATGGCTGTGGACGCTACGGCGCCAAACAACGCCCGGACCGGGCGGGCTGCAGGACAAAGGGACGAAGGGAAAACGCGCCCGCTCGATCCCGATTATTGAACAGCTGCAGCCATTGGTGGAAAAGCGGATTGCGGCCGTTGGCAAGAAGCCCGATGCCCGGCTGTTCGTCGGGCCGCGCGGAGGGCGGATTCAGGTCACCGTATTGCGGCGCGCAACCCACTGGGACGAGGTGGTCGCCAAGCTCGGATACGAGCACCTGCGCAGGCACAGCCTCCGGCACACGGGCCTCACATGGCTCGCCGACTCGGGTGTGCCGGTACATCGGCTCCAGCAGATCGCCGGCCACACCGACCCTCGCATCACCCAGCGGTACCTACACCCGGACAAGAAGGCGCTCCAGCATGACGGCAACCTTCTGTCGATTCACCTCCGAGCACCAAATCGGTCCCCAGATGGTCCCCAACTCCGATTGGTCAAGTAACAGAAAACCCCTTCCGACCCTGGTCGGAAGGGGTTTTTCTTGGTCGGGCTGACAGGATTTGAACCTGCGACCACTTGACCCCCAGTCAAGTGCGCTACCAAGCTGCGCCACAGCCCGTTGCATTCGCTCTCGCTTGTGCTCGATGAGATTACCCCAGGACCCCCCTGAACATCCAAATCGGCTGGTACTCGGCGTGTGGCAGGGGTAAAGCGGACGCACTTGGCTGGGGTCGAGTGCGTCGCGGGGTTGGGCCATCTGGTGCTCGGGCTGCGCGCACCGCGTGGTCCTGTGCCCGCCCGACTCCGAGGCCATCCGGGGCGATGACCGACCAGAGGGTGATCTGACGCTTCGTGTGTGGCGCACGGTCCCTCGCCGGCGAGGTGGTTGGACGCCTTCGCGAAGGTGTCGGTTCCATGTGCCGGAGGGGTGCGGCATAGGTGGTCGATGTGCCGGCCGGAACCTGCGTTCCTGCGGCGGCGGTCATGGGACGGCAATAGTTTCGATACATGTTCGAAATCGTTTGTGCCGCAGGGTAATAAAGTGCAAAAGGGTGCGGTTTTCATTGCCGCTCGCAGGGTCCGGGTGGGGTGGGTTGCCTCGGCTGTGCTGCCGGTGGTTTCGGGGGCAGTTGGACGATTGACAAGTCAAGATCGCTCGAACTACTGTTCAGTACGATGACCACCGCCGCTCGAAAACCCCTGGTACACATGCCTCATTGGGTTGGCATGGCCACGTAGCGTGGCAGTCTTCAGCATCCGTTGCTGATCAATTGTTGCACTGATCCTGGCGGCACAGCTGGGTCAGTTGACCTGGTCTGAAACATCTCCTCGGCCAGGGTCCCTGTGGAGGCACCCCATATCATGCGGGCTCTTCTCTAGGTCGCTGTCGCATCGAAATCCGTTGTGTCGAAAGAGGAATCATCTGTGTCGTCGGCATGCTGTCGACTGGATCCGGACGTTGCGCGCTTGGTGCGATGGTGTTTGGCCACGGGTTGGCCAGGGTAGAAGAACGGAACTTGTTGGCCGCGGTCGTCTTCGGCTGTCCGGCGGTGGATGAGGGCGCGCGGTGGGTGCGTGCCATGAGGAAGGATTTGCAGAGGTGACCGGATCGGCGTTTGCCGTCGCTATCGTGGGTATGTCTTGCAGGATGCCGGGGGCGGCCGATCTCGACAGTTTTTGGCAGTTGCTCACGGAGGGGCGCGCCGCGATCGGCGCGGCTCCCGAGAGCCGGGGGAGTATTACCGAGCGAGCCGGATTCGTCGGCACCGCAGGGGAGTTCGACGCGGATTTCTTCGGGGTTTCGCCGAATGAGGCGCGGGCACTCGATCCGCAGCAGCTGCTGGCGCTGGAGCTGAGCTGGGAGGCGCTCGAGGACGCGGGCCTGGCCGCCACGGCGCGCGAGGCCCGGCGGTGCGGTGTGTTCCTCGGCTGCACTGGAAGCGATTTCGCCGAGATTCTGGCCTCGCGGGGCGGCCCGGGGGTCAGCCGCCACTCGCTGTGGGGTGTCGGGCGCGGCATTATCGCGAACCGCATCTCGAACTATTTCGGTTTCAGCGGCCCGAGCATCGTGGTCGACAGCGCCCAGGCATCGTCGCTGGTCGCGGTGCATCTGGCCTGTGAGAGCCTGCGCAGCGGCGAGAGCGATGTGGCCCTGGCCGGCGGCCTGAACCTGATTCTGTCGCCGACGAGCGGTGAGCGGATCGAGCAGTTCGGCGCGCAGTCGGCGCTCGGCGCCTGCTACACCTTCGATGCGCGGGCCGACGGGTTCGTGCGTGGCGAGGGCGGCGGCATGGTGCTGCTGAAGCCTCTCGCGCAGGCAATCGCCGACGGTGACCGTATTCATGGCGTCATCCGTGGCAGCGCGATCAACACCGGCAATGAACGCCGAGTGCTGAGCGCGCCGAGCCGGGATGCGCAGGCCGCGGCGATTCGCGATGCCCTGACCGCGGCGGGCGTCGAGGCGGCGTCGGTGCAGTACGTCGAATTGCACGGCACCGGCACGCCCGCCGGTGATCCGGTGGAGGCCGCCGCGCTCGGCGAGACCTACGGTGCGGGCCGGGCGCAGGACGCCCCGCTGGCCGTCGGATCGGTCAAGACGAATATCGGGCATCTGGAAGGCGCTTCCGGTATCGCGGGCCTGATCAAGACGGTGCTCTGCCTGAGCCGTCAGGAACTGGTGGCCAGCCTGAACTTCGAGACGCCGAATCCGCGAATTCCGCTCGCGGACATGGGTTTACGGGTGGTGACGGGCACCGAGGACTGGCCCGTGACCGATGTGCGCAGGGCAGCTGTGTCGTCGTTCGGCATGGGCGGATCGAATGCCCATGTGATCGTGGAGGAGGCGCCCGCCGTCGGGTCCGCCGCAGCCGCTGGTGAGCCCGGTGCGGTGCCGTGGGTGGTGTCGTCCCGCAGCGAGGCCGGTGTGCGTGCGCAGGCGGCCCGGCTGCGGGAGTGGCTGCTCCGGCATCCCGATTCGGCCACGGTCGATGTGGCGTACTCACTGCTGGCCACGCGCGCCCAGATGGAGTGGCGCGGAAGCGTTGTCGGCCGGGATCGCTCCGAGCTGCTGGCCGGTTTGGCGGCCCTGGCCGACCCGACCGCGCCCGCCGTGGCGATCGAGCCCGCCACCGGGCGGGCCGAGCAGCGCCGCATCGCGTTCGTCTTCCCCGGGCAGGGCAGCCAGTGGGAGGGTATGGCGCTGGGCCTGCTGGACGCGGGTGGGCCGTTCGCGGAGTCGATCGCGGATTGTGAAGCCGCGCTTGCGCCGTACGTGGACTGGTCGCTGACCGCGGTACTGCGCCGCGAGGCCGGCGCGCCCCCGCTGGATCGCGTGGACGTGGTGCAGCCGGTGCTGTTCGCGGTGATGGTCTCCCTGGCCCGGATGTGGCGAGCGGCCGGCGTGGAGCCGGACGTGGTGATCGGCCACTCTCAGGGCGAGATCGCCGCCGCCTATATCGCGGGCGGACTCTCGCTGCCCGATGCGGCGCGCGTGGTCGCGCTCCGATCGCGCGCGGTCGCCGAGGAACTGGCCGGTCAGGGCGGTATGGCCTCGATCGGCCTCGGCGCCGATGCGGTCCGGGAACGGTTGGCGGTGTATGGGGATCGGCTCTCGCTCGCGGCCGTGAACGGTCCGGCGCAGACCGTGATCGCCGGCGATGTCGCCGCGATGGAGGACTTCCTCGCCGCCTGCGCCCGCGACGGCGTGTGGGCCCGCCCGATTCCGGTGGACTACGCCTCGCATTCGAAGGCGGTCGAGCGGCTGCGTGATCGCCTGCTCGCGGAACTGGCGCCCATCCGCCCGCAATCCGGGTCGGTGTTGTTCTTCTCCACGGTCTCCGCCGACCGGCTGGATACCGCGGAACTGGACGCCGAATACTGGTATCGATCCCTGCGGGAACCGGTCCGATTCGCCGATGCCGTCACGGCGCTGATCGCCGACGGTATCAACGGATTCGTCGAGTCGAGTCCGCATCCGGTGCTCACGATGGGCATCGGCGTGACCGCCGAGGCCGCCGGTGCGGCTGAGAGCGTCGCCGTTGTCGGCTCGTTGCGGCGTGGCGAGGGCGGCCCGGACCGCTTCCTGGCATCGCTGGCACAGGCGCACTGCGCTGGCGTGCAGGTGGATCCGAGTGCGCTGGTCTCCGGCGGGGCGCGGATCGACCTGCCGCCGTACGCATTCCAGCGTCGCAACTTCTGGGCCGGCGCGCCGGCCATTTCCGGCGGCTCGACCGACATCGCCGAGGTCCCCGAGGACCGCACGCCCGAGAGCGGTGAGCAGGCGTGGGATGACAGCCCGCTGGCACGCACATTGCAGGCGACCCCCGAATATCAGCGCGGCGCCGTCGTTCTCGACCTGGTCCGTGAGCAGGCCGCCGCCATCCTCGGCCACGAGTCGGCCCGATCCATCCATCCAGACCTGCCCTTCACCGAGTTCGGCTTCGACTCCGTCAGCGGCGTGGAGTTGCAGAACCGCCTGACGCGCGCCACCGGTGTGCCCCTGCCGTCGTCGCTCATCTTCGACCACCCGACCGCGAATGCGGTGGTGGCGCTCCTGCAGGCCCGGGTCACCGGGACCGATCGCGGCGAGCGCCGGGTCTCGCGGCGCGCGAATACGGACGAACCGATCGCGATCGTCGGCATGGCCGCCCGATTCCCCGGCGGTGTGCGTTCCGCCGAGGACCTGTGGGACCTGCTCGCGGCGGGCCGCGACGCGATCGGTGCATTCCCCGAGGATCGCGGCTGGGACCTGGACCGGCTGTTCGACCCCGACCCCGACAAGCCGGGCAAGGTCTACACCCGTCACGGTGGATTCCTCAGCAGTGCAGGCGATTTCGATCCCGGATTCTTCGGCATCAGCCCGCGCGAAGCCTTGGCGATGGACCCGCAGCAGCGACTGTTGCTCGAAACCTCCTGGGAAGCACTCGAAGACGCGGGCATCGACCCGGTGTCGTTGCGGGGCAGCGACACCGGTGTCTTCGCCGGCGCCTGCTCGTCCGGATACGCCGGCCGGGTGACCGGCGACCTGGAGGGCTTCCGCCTGACCGGCACCTCGCACAGCGTCATCTCGGGCCGCGTCGCGTACGCGTTCGGCCTGGAGGGCCCGGCGGTGACGGTGGATACGGCGTGCTCGTCCTCGCTGGTGGCCTTGCATCTGGCCTGCCAGGCGCTGCGCCAGGGCGACAGCTCGCTGGTGCTCGCCGGTGGCGTGACCGTCGCGGCCAGCCCGTACCTGTACGTGGACTTCGCCCGCCAGCGCGGCCTGGCGCCGGACGGCCGGTGCAAGGCGTTCTCGGCGGCCGCCGATGGTGTGGCGTGGTCGGAGGGCTCGGGTGTGCTCGTCCTCGAGCGACTCTCGGACGCCCAGCGGCTCGGACACCATGTCCTGGCCGTGGTCCGCGGCAGCGCCGTGAACCAGGACGGCGCGAGCAATGGCCTGACCGCGCCGAACGGTCCGTCACAGCAGCGAGTGATCGCCCAGGCCCTCGCCAATGCGGGCATCACCGCGGTCGACGTGGACGCCGTGGAGGCGCACGGAACCGGCACGGCCCTGGGCGATCCGATCGAGGCCCAGGCGTTGATCGCGGCCTACGGCCAGGATCGCGGCGAGCGGGAACCGCTGCGGATCGGCTCGTTGAAATCGTATATCGGCCATGCGGTGGCCGCCGCCGGTGTAGCGGGTGTGATCAAGATGGTGCAGGCGCTGCGGCACGAGCGCCTGCCGCGGACACTGCACGCCGAAACGCCGTCGCCGCACGTGGATTGGGCCGCGGGCGCGGTGCGCCTGCTGACCGACGCCGAACCGTGGACCGCGGGCGACCGGGTGCGCCGGGCGGGTGTGTCGTCGTTCGGGATCAGCGGCACCAACGCGCACGTCATCCTCGAGGAAGCGCCTGCCGCACCGGTTGCCGCGGGCGACACTGCGAAGGCACAGCCGGGCAGCGCCGCACCGGTGGCGCCCGCCGAGAGTGACTGTGCGGAGACGCAGCCGGACAGCGTGGCACCGCCCATCCCAGTGCTGGTGTCGGGTAAGGGCGAGGCGGGCCTGCGCGCGCAGGCCGCCCGATTGGGTGCCTGGCTGTCCGAGCGCCCCGACATCGACATCGCGGATGCGGCCGAGGCGCTGGCGAATTCGCGGTCGCAGCTGGATTCACGCGCTGTGGTCCTCGGTCGCGATCGCGCCGAGTTGCTCGAGCGGCTGGCGAATCTCGCCGAATCGGGAACCGGCGCCGGTGTCGTCACGGGTGTCATCGGCGCGGGGACGACGGCCTTCCTGTTCACCGGGCAGGGTGCCCAGCGGATCGGCATGGGAGCCGGGCTGTACGAGGCCTTCCCGGTGTTCGCCGACGCGCTGGATTCGGTGTGCGCCCACTTCGATCCGCTGCTGGAGTGCTCGCTCCGGGACGTCATGTTCGACGGTTCCGCCGATGGCGGTACCGCTGTCCTGGATCGCACGGAGTTCACCCAGCCCGCCCTGTTCGCCTTCGAAGTGGCGCTGTACCGCTTGCTGGAGTCGTTCGGCGTCACCCCGGATGTGGTGATCGGTCATTCGATCGGCGAGATCGCGGCCGCATACGTCGCGGGTCTGTGGTCGCTCGAGGACGCCTGCCGATTGGTGGCAGCGCGCGGCCGTCTCATGGGCGCGCTGCCCGAGGGCGGCGCGATGCTGGCCGTCGGAGCGCCCGAATCCGAGGTGAACGAGGTTGCCGCCGGCTATCCGGGCCGCGTCTCGGTCGCCGCGGTGAATGCGCCACAGGCCCTGGTGGTCTCGGGTGACGAGGACGCCGTCGCCGAGATCGAGGCGCTGTTCGCCGATCGTGGTGCGAAGACGTCACGGCTGCGGGTCAGCCACGCCTTCCACTCGCATCGAATGGAGCCGATGCTGGCCGAATTCGAGTCTGTTGCACAGGATTTGACCTACAACCCGCTTCGGCTTCCCGTGGTGTCGAACGTCTCCGGTCAGCTGGCCGGGGACGAGATCATGGAGCCCGCCTACTGGGTTCGCCAGGTGCGGGGCGCGGTGCGATTCGCGCCGGGCATCCAGACGCTGATCGCCTCGGGGGTGCGCCGATTCCTGGAGGTGGGCCCCGACGCGGTGCTGGCGGCGCTGACCCGGCAGACCCTGCCCGAGGACGCCGAGTCCGCGTCGGTGGTGGCCGCGGCCGCGCGCCGGGATCACGATGAGCCCCAACAGTTCTCGACGATGCTGGCACACGCTCACACCGCCGGTGTGCGGGTGGACTGGACACCCCTGCTCGGTAGCCGGTCGGCCCGGCGAATTCCCCTGCCCACCTACGCCTTCCAGCATCAGCGATTCTGGCTGCCACCGCGTCGCGAAGCCACCGGCGACCCCCAAGCTCACCCCTTGCTCACCGGTGTATTCCCGGTAGCCGGTAAGGACGAGTTCGTCTTCACCGGCCGGTTCTCGCTGCCCACCGACCCGTGGGTCGCCGACCACATGACCTACGGCACCGTGGTACTGCCCAGCGCGACCCTGATCGAATTCCTGCTCGTCGCAGGCAGCCGAATCGATTGCGGCGTCGTCGAGGAGCTGACCCTGGAGGCTCCGATCCTCCCGTCGGAAACCGGCGAGGTCGAACTCCAGGTATCGGTGCAGGAGCCGGACCCGACCGGCCGACGCCAGTTCAGCTTCTACTTCCGCAAGGCCGGCCGCGCGGGCGAATGGGTCCGCAACGCCAGCGGTGTCCTGGCCCCCGCCTGGGACGGCGATGACGTCCTGCTGGACCAGCTGCGCGCCGAGGCATGGCCGCCGGCCGACGCCGAAACCCTCGATACCGCATGGATTCCCGAGCGAATCGCGAAGGGTTCCGGACTCGAATACGGCCCGGCATTCCTCGGTGTCGACGCCGCCTGGCAGCGGGACGGAGCCGTCTTCTCCGAGATCACCCTGAACACGGCCGCCGCGCCCGAACCGGAGCGATTCGATCTGCATCCGGCCCTGCTCGACCTGGTGATGCACGCCGGGCTGGCCGGGCTCATCTGGCGCGATCAGGACAGTGACCCCGACACCGGTCGATTGCTGTTCCGCTGGGGCGGCGCGCGACTACATCAACCGCTGGTCAAGGCGACGACGCTGCGGGTCATCGCGGTCGAGAGCGGCCCGGAGACCATCTCCGTTGCGACCGTTGACGATTCGGGGCGGCCCGTGGTCTCCGTCGATGCCGTCGTCATGCGGCCCTATGACGTGAAACAGATGCGCGGCACTCTCGCCGCGGATGACGCCGACCTCTATGACATCCAGTGGACGCCGACGGCAGCGGCGACACCGGGTCCCGCCGCGGACCGGATGGCTGTGCTCGGTTCAGCGCCGGTCGCCGGTATCGCCACCCACGCGCCGACCCCCTCGGAACTCGCTGCAGCACAATCGATTCCAGATTTCGTGACCTGGCTTCCGCAAGACGCCGCCGCGGCCGGCGATCCCACGGCCGTCGGTGGCTACCTGGAATCGGTACTGGCGACGGTACAGTCGTGGCTCGCGGAACCGCGTCTGGCCGACACCCGACTGGTCGTGGTGACCTCGAACGGCGCCGCGCTGACCGGCGAGACACCGGATCTCGCCGCGGCAGCGGTCTGGGGCCTGATGCGCAGCGCCCAAACCGAATACCCGGGCCGATTCGTTCTCCTCGACACCGACTCGTCGGCCGACGCGCCCGCCGTCGACCAGGCGATGGTCGCCGCAGTGATCGGGACCGGCGAACCGCAGGTCGCGGTGCGCGCCGGAGCCTTGCTCGTGCCCCGGCTGGCGAAGACGCGAGCCGACCACGACGCCGAGCCCGGATCCTCCTTCGGTACCGGCACCGTCCTGATCACCGGCGGCACCGGTGGCCTCGGCGCACTGCTGGCTCGGCATCTGGTCACCGCGCACGGCGTCCGCCATCTGATGCTGGTGTCCAGGCGCGGCGAAACCGCCGACGGCGCAACCGAATTGGTGCATGAGTTGTCGGAAGCCGGTGCTTCCGTCCGCGTCGCGGCCTGCGATGTGGGCGATCGGGAGGCCATCGGTTCGCTGCTGGATTCCCTCGACACCGATCATCCGCTGACCGCCGTGATCCACGCGGCGGGCGTCCTCGACGACGGCACCCTCGCGGGCCTGACCGCCGAGCAATTGCGGCGCGTGTTCACCGCGAAGGCCGCCGCCTGGCACCTGCACGATCTCACCCGTGACCGGAACCTGTCCGCCTTCGTGCTGTTCTCGTCGGTCGCGGCGACGATCGGTTCGGCGGGACAGGGCAACTACGCGGCGGCCAACGCCTTCCTCGATGCCCTGGCGCACCGTCGCCGCGCCGCAGGGCTGTCGGCGATTTCCCTGGCCTGGGGGCCCTGGAAGTCCGCCGGCGGCATGACCGGTGGGTTGGACCGCAGTGCCCTCGCCCGCTGGGAAAGGCTCGGCCTGCACCCGCTCGCGCACGACGAAGGCCTGCGGCTGTTCGATGCGGCGACCGGCCGAGCCGCCGCGCACCTGGCGGCGATCCGGTTCGACCCGGCCGAACTGCGCCGCGAAGCGGGCACCGGTGCCGTGCCGTCGGTACTCCGCGGGTTCCTGCCCCGCACCACGACTCAGGCTGCCGCCCCGTCGAGTTCGCTGGGCGCGCGCCTGAGCCGGGTGCCCGAGGCCGACCGTGCCGAGGTGGTGCTCGACCTGGTTCGCGAGCACGCCGCAGCCGTGCTCGGACACGGTTCGGCCGAAGACATCAGTCCCACCGAACGATTCGACGCTCTGGGATTCGACTCGCTCGGCGGCGTCGAATTCCGCAACCGGCTGGCGAAGGCCACCGGTATCCAACTGCCGTCCACCCTGGTCTTCGACCACCCCACCGCCGCGGCGGTCGCCACCCTGCTGCACAGCAAGATCGAGGGAACCGAATCCGGTTCCAAACCGACCCGCGTCTCGCGCCGCGCCCGCATGGACGAGCCCATCGCGATCGTCGGCATGAGCTGCCGATTCCCCGGCGGCGTCCGCACTCCCGAGCAGTTGTGGGATCTGGTCCGGTCCGGAACCGATGCCACCACGGAATTCCCGGACGATCGCGGCTGGGATCTCGAGCGCCTGATCGACCAGGATCCGGACAAGCCCGGAACGGTCTACAGCCGCGGAGGCGGATTCCTCGACGACGCAGCAGATTTCGACGCGGGCTTCTTCGGAATCAGCCCGCGCGAGGCCCTGGCGATGGACCCGCAGCAGCGGCTGCTGCTGGAAGCCTCCTGGGAGGCACTGGAGGAATCCGGTATCGACCCGATCACGTTGCGTGGCAGCGATACCGGCGTGTTCGCGGGCGCATGCGCCTCGGGCTATGTCGACAATGTCACCGGCGACCTGGAGGGATTCCGGCTGACCGGCACCACCCACTCCGTCGTCTCCGGCCGCGTGGCCTACGTCTTCGGTCTCGAGGGACCGGCGGTCACCATCGACACCGCCTGCTCGTCCTCACTGGTCGCGCTGCACCTGGCGTGCCAGGCATTGCGTCAGGGCGAGACCTCGCTGGCGTTGGCCGGCGGCGTCACCGTGGCCGCAACCCCGTATCTCTCCGTGGATTTCGCGCGGCAACGCGGACTGTCGCCGGACGGCCGCTGCAAGGCGTTCTCCGCCACGGCGGACGGCGTGGCCTTCGCCGAGGGCGTGGGCGTCCTGGTCCTGGAGCGGCTCTCGGACGCCCGGCGTCAAGGCCACGACATCCTGGCCGTCATTCGCGGCAGCGCGGTCAATCAGGACGGCGCCAGCAATGGCCTGACCGCGCCGAACGGCCCGTCGCAGGAGCGCGTGATCGCGCAGGCCCTCGCCAATGCCGGGCTCACGCCCGCCGACGTGGATGCGGTGGAAGCGCACGGGACCGGCACTCCGCTGGGTGATCCCATCGAAGCCAACGCGTTGATCGCCGCCTACGGGCAGGATCGCGGCGACCGCGAGCCGCTGCGCCTGGGATCGATCAAATCGAATATCGGTCACACCGTCGCGGCCGCCGGTGTCGGCGGCGTGATCAAGATGGTGCAGGCGCTGCGCCACCAGACCCTGCCCCCGACCCTGCACGCGGAAACACCGTCCCCGCACGTGGATTGGTCGGCCGGGGCGGTGCGCCTGCTGACCCGTCCGGAACCCTGGCCTGCCGGGGGAATGGCCCGCCGGGCCGGTGTGTCGTCGTTCGGAGTCAGCGGCACCAATGCCCACCTGATCCTGGAGGAAGCGCCCACCGCACCGGTCGTCTCGTCACCGGCCGCCGACGGCCCGCGCACGGTGCTGCCGTGGCTGGTGTCGGCCAAGAGCGAGAACGCCCTGCGCGCACAGGCGGCGAAACTGCACCGGTGGCTGATCGATCACCCCGACGCCGACGCGGCGGACGTGGCCTACTCGCTCGTCACGACACGTGCCCGGCACGAGTGGCGGGCAGCGGTCCTCGGCGGTGATCGCGACGAACTGATGGCGCGGCTGACGAAGCTGGCCGCCGGATCCGACTCTGCCGGAGTGGTTTCCGGCACGGTCGGCTCCGGGAAGACCGCCTTCCTCTTCACCGGTCAGGGCGCGCAGCGGGTCGGCATGGGCGCGGGTCTCGCCGCCGCCTTCCCGGTGTTCGCCGCGGCGTTGGACGAGGTATGTGCCCGGTTCGATCCCTTGCTCGGATGTTCCCTGAGGCAAGTGATGTTCACCGGACACCTGATCGACGATCACGGCGTCGCCGCCGAGACCGGCACCTTGGATCGGACCCGACTGACGCAACCCGCGCTGTTCGCGTTCGAAGTGGCGATGTACCGGCTCCTGGAGTCCTTCGGCCTGGCCCCGGACCTGGTGGTCGGGCACTCGATCGGCGAGCTGGCGGCGGCGTACGTGGCCGGTGTGTGGTCCCTGGACGACGCCTGCGAGCTGGTCGCGGCCCGCGGACGACTGATGGAGGCGCTGCCCGCGGGCGGTGCGATGCTGGCCGTCGCCGCGACCGAGACCGAGGTCGCTGCCATGATCGCCGGATTCGGTGACCGGGTAGCGGTGGCCGCGGTGAATGCGCCCGCGGCCGTGGTGGTCTCGGGTGACGAGGACGCCGTCGACGAGATCGACCGTCGGTTCACCGAGCAGGGACGCAAGACGAACCGCTTGCGGGTGTCGCACGCATTCCATTCGCCTCGGATGGAGCCGATGCTGGCCGAGTTCGAGACCCTCGCCGCGCGCGCAACGTTCAATGCACCGCGAATTCCGTTGGTGTCGAACGTTTCCGGCCGGATCGCGGGCGACGAGATCCTGGCGCCCGGGTACTGGGTGTCCCAGGTGCGTGCCGCGGTGCGTTACGCCGACGGTGTCGAGACGCTGACGGCGTCGGGCGTGCGCCGGTTCCTCGAGATCGGCCCCGACGCGGTGCTGGCGGCGATGACCCGGCAGACACTCCCCGCGGAGGCCGAGGCCCGATCAATGGTCGCCGCGGCCGCCCGCCGGGACCACGACGAGGTCGAACAGTTCCTGACGATGCTCGCCCAGGCGCACAACGCCGGGGTGACGGTCGACTGGAACCAGCTGTTCACCGCCCGCCCGATGGCGCGAATCACCCTGCCCACCTACGCCTTCGACCATCGGCGGTACTGGCTCGAACCCGGTCCGGAGCAGCACCGCGGCGCTGCCTCGGAACACCCGCTGCTCACCGATGTGGTGCGGGTGGCCGACCGTGACGAGTGGCTGTTCACGGGACGGCTGTCGCTGCGCGCCCAGCCCTGGATCGCCGACCACACCACCTACGGCGTGGTGCTCGTCCCGAGCGCCGCGCTCATGGAGATGCTGCTGGTCGCCGGTCGGCGGATCGGCTGCGACGCCGTGGAAGAACTCACCCTCGAGGCGCCGATCCTGCCGCCGGCGGAGGGCGAGGTCGAACTCCAGGTCCTGGTGCGCGAACCGGACGCCGAGGGCCGCCGATCGTTCACCTTCCACTACCGCCTGACCGGCGATGCCGCCGACGGCGAATGGACCCGCAATGCCAGCGGTGTGCTCAGCGCCCGGCAGTTGATCGACATCGGGCTGGTGGACATGATGCGCGCCGCTTCCTGGCCGCCCGCCGATGCCGAACCGGTGGACCCCGAATGGATTCCGGCCCAGGTGGCGCGTGCCGCCGGACTGGAATGGGGACCCGCGTTCTTCGGCATCGAGGCCGCGTGGCGCAGCGGCGACACGGTCTTCTCCGAGGTCGCCCTGACCGAAGACACCCCGGCCGACCGGTTCCGGCTGCACCCGGCGCTGTTCGACATGGTGATGCATGCCGGACTCGCCTGCCTGATCTGGCCCGACCACCAGGGAGACGCGTCCGAGGGCAAGCTGCTGTTCCGCTGGGGCGGAACGCAATTCCACACCGCGTCCACGGTGACCAGGCTGCGGGTGATGGCCATCCAGCGCAGCAGTGAGGCGATCTCCGTCGTGGCCGTCGACCAGGACGGCAACCCGGTCGTCAGCATCGACGAAGTACTCATGCGCTCCTACGACGTCCAGCAGTTCCGGGCGGCGCTGCCCGGCGGCCGCGCGGCACGGTACGGGTTGCGCTGGGCCCCGGCGGAGGTGCTCGCCGACGTCCCGGCCGGGAGCATGGCCGTGCTCGGGGCCGGGCAGGTGGCCGGAATCGACGAGCAGTACCCGGATCTGGCGGCACTCGCCTCGGCTCCGATCGTTCCGGGCGTCGTGGTGTGGTCCGAAGCCGCAGCGCCGCACGATGATTCGCAGCCATCCGCACGCGATCGGGTCGATACCGCCCGGCTTACGGTGCGGGACTGGTTGGCCGGCGAGCGATTCGCGCGGTCGCAGCTGGTCGTGGTGACCAGCCGGGCGGCAGCGCTGCCCGAAGAGACACCGGACACCGGATCGGCCGCGGTGTGGGGACTGATCCGCAGCGCCCAGACCGAGTATCCGGGGCGGATCGTACTGCTCGACGCCGAGGAATCCGCTGGTGTGCAGCACCTTTCGGCCGACTCGATCCGAGCCGTGATCGCGACCGGAGAACCGCAGGCGGCGGTGCGGGGCAATGGTGTCCTGGTGCCGCGACTACAGGCGCTGGCATCCTCGGCGGCCGAGCGGGTGTCGTTCGGTCCCGGGACGGTGCTGATCACCGGCGGTACCGGGGGATTGGGTGCGCTGCTGGCCCGCCACCTGGTCGCCGAACACGGGGTCCGGCACCTGCTACTGGTCTCACGCCGCGGCGAGAGTGCCGACGGTGCAACAGAACTCGCGGCGGAACTGACGCGATCCGGTGCCGAGGTACGGATCGCCGCCTGCGACGTCACCGACCGCGACGCGCTTCGGGACCTGCTGGCCGCCGTGCCTGCGGAGCATCCGCTGACCGGTGTCGTCCACACCGCGGGCGTGCTCGACGACAGCGCGTTCCACACGCTCACCGGCGACCGGATCGACCGGGTGTTCGCCCCCAAGGCCGATGCGGCGTGGACTCTGCACGAGCTCACCCTCGACCTGAAGCTGTCGGCGTTCGTGATGTTCTCGTCGATCGCCGGCGTGATCGGTTCGGCCGGGCAGGCGAATTACGCTGCCGCGAACAGCTTCCTGGACGCCCTCGCGGTGCAGCGCCGCGCCGCGGGACTCCCGGCGCTCGCGCTCGCCTGGGGGCCGTGGCAGCAGGACATCGGTATGACCGGCGTCCTGGATCGTGCCGCCATGAACCGGTTGGAGCGACTGGGCCTGGCCCCGCTGGATCGTGCCGAGGGCCTGCGCCTGTTCGACGAATCGCTGACCACGGCGGAACCGGTGCCGGTGCTGGCGCGGCTGGACACCGACAAACTGCGTATGGAATCGCATTCCGGTCCGGTGCCCGCGGTGCTGCGCGGATTCGTTCGCACCCGGGCCCGGTCGGTCACAGCGCCGAGCAGTGCGCAGTCACTCGGAGACCGCCTGCACGGTGTGGCGGAAGCGAAGCGCCGCGGGTTCGTCCTGGACCTGGTGCGGGAACACGTGGCGGCGGTCCTGGGCTACGGCTCGGCCGACGACATCGGAGCCGATCGGGGCTTCAACGAACTCGGTTTCGATTCCCTCGGCGGCGTCGAGTTCCGAAACCGGCTGGCGAAGGTGACGGGGCTGTCGCTGCCCTCGACCCTGGTGTTCGACTATCCGACGGCGGGTGATGTCGCCGACCATCTGCTGGCGCAGACCGTGGTGACCGCGCCGGCGCAACCGCCGTCGGCGACGGCCGACGACCTGGCGCGGCTCGAGGCACTGCTCGAGCGAATCATCGCCAACAGCAGCGACAACGACGAGATCGTCACCGGATTGCGGGGCGTCAACGAGCGCCTCGTCGCCCACCTGGGCGGTACGTGGTCGCGCAGCGGCTACGACGATCTCGAATTCGATTCCGACACTGCGCTATCCGACAGTGAGCTCTTGGATCTGATCGACGAGGAGTTTGGCCCAGCATGAGCAACCCCGGCACCAGCAACGAGGAACGGCTCAGCCGGTATCTGCGCAAGCTCACCGGAGACCTCCGCGCCGCCAAGAAGCACATTCAGGATCTGGAGGACCGGGCCGGCGAGCCGATCGCGATCGTCGGCATGAGCTGCCGCTATCCGGGTGGGGTCGAAACTCCGGCGCAGCTGTGGGATCTGGTCGCCTCGGGCACCGACGCCATCGGGCCCTTCCCGGCCGACCGCGGCTGGGACCTCGAGCGGCTGTTCGACACCGACCCCGATACGCCGGGCACCATCTACACCCGCGAAGGCGGATTCCTGGATGCGGCAGGCGATTTCGACGCCGGATTCTTCGGGATCGGCCCGCGCGCGGCCCTGGCGATGGATCCGCAGCAGCGCCTGTTCCTGGAAGCAGCCTGGGAGGCCCTGGAGGATGCGGGCATCGATCCGGTGTCGCTGCGCGGCAGCGACACCGGGGTCTTCGCCGGTGTCATCCATCAGGACTACGGCCCCCGCGTGGGTTCGCCGGGCCTGACCGCCGAGGCGGAAGGCCATGCCTACCTGGGTGTTTCCTCCAGCATCCTCTCCGGCCGGGTCGCCTTCACCTTCGGTTTCAAGGGGCCGGCGCTCTCGGTGGACACCGCGTGCTCGTCGTCGCTGGTCGCCCTGCACCTCGCGTGCCAGGCGCTGCGGCAGGGCGACACCTCGCTCGCCCTGGTCGGCGGCGTCACCGTGATGTCCGATCCGGCCCTGCTGATCGCCTTCGGCCGCCAGCGCGCGCTGTCCCCGGACGCGCGGTGCAAGGCCTTCGCGGCGGCGGCGAACGGGACCGGATTCTCCGAGGGCCTCGGCATGCTCGCGGTGGAGCGACTGTCGGATGCCCGCCGTCTCGGCCACCCTGTCCTCGCGGTCATCCGCGGCAGCGCGATCAACCAGGACGGCGCCAGCAATCGCCTGACCGCACCGAACGGTCCGTCGCAGGAAAAGGTGATCGCGCAGGCCCTGGCCAATGCCGGTCTGACGCCCGGCGACGTCGATGTGGTCGAAGCGCACGGCACCGGCACCACCCTCGGCGACCCGATCGAGGCCCAGGCGCTGATCGCCGCCTACGGTCGCGGTCGCGTCGGAGCTCCGCTGCGCCTCGGCTCGCTCAAGTCGAACATCGGGCACACCTCGGCCGCGGCCGGTGTCGGCGGCGTGATCAAGATGGTGCAGGCGCTGCGGCACGAAACGCTGCCCGCCACACTGCATGTCGATGCTCCGACCCCGCACGTGGACTGGTCGGCGGGCTCGGTGCGGCTGCTCACCACGGCCGAACCGTGGCCGGCGGGGGAGCGGGTGCGTCGCGCCGGTGTGTCCTCCTTCGGCGCCAGCGGCACCAACGCGCACCTGATCCTGGAAGAGGCCCCCGCTCCGGAGGAGGCCGCCGCCGAACCAGCGGACCAGGCCCCCGATCAGGGTGCGCAGACCGTGGCGTCCGATGTCTCCGCCTGGCTGGTCTCGGCGAAGACCGAGGACGGCCTGCGTGCGCAGGCGGGCAAACTGCGACAGTGGGTGACCGAACACCCCGACCTGACCACCGACGAGATCGCCCATTCGCTGTTGACGACCCGCGCCCGGCTGGACTGGCGGGGCACGGTGGTCGCCGGCGACCGGGACGCCATGCTGGCCGGACTGGCAGCGCTGGCCGAACACGGATCGGCGAGCACCGCCGCGGGCGTGACGGCGGCGCAGGCGGTCACGCGCAAGGCAGCCTTCCTGTTCACCGGGCAGGGCGCACAGCGGGCCGGAATGGGACGTGAACTGGCCGAGGCGTTTCCGGCGTTCGCCGCCGCGTTGGACGAGGTGTGTGCGCAATTCGACCCGCTATTGGGCGGATCGCTGAAGCAGGTGATGTTCACCGGCCGGCAGGTCGGCGCTGCCGATGCCGCCGTGCTGGATCGGACCGAGTTCACCCAGCCCGCACTGTTCGCCTACGAAGTCGCGCTGTGCCGGCTCCTGGAATCCTTCGGTGTGACACCGGATTTCCTGATCGGCCATTCGATCGGTGAGCTGGCCGCCGCGTACATCGCCGGTGTGTGGTCGCTCCCGGACGCGTGCCGGCTGGTCGCGGCGCGCGGCCGCCTCATGGGCCGGCTGCCCGAGGGCGGCGCGATGCTGGCCGTCGCGGCCACCGAGCGCGAGGTGTCCGAGGCGCTCGCCGACCATGCGGACCGCGCGTCCATCGCCGCCGTGAATTCGCCTGCGGCCGTGGTGGTCTCCGGTGACGAGGACGCGGTGACCACGCTCGAGCAGTGGTTCACCGACCGTGGCCGCAAGACCTCGCGGCTACGGGTGTCGCACGCGTTCCATTCCCACCGGATGGACCCGATGCTGGCCGAGTTCGCCACTGTCGCACGGGAAGTGATCTATCGCCGCCCGCAGATTCCCCTGGTCTCGAATCTCTCCGGCCGGATCGCCGGTGATGAGGTACTCGAGCCCGCGTACTGGGTCCAGCAGGTGCGGGCGAGCGTTCAGTTCGCCCGGGGCGTCGAGACCCTCGCGGCCTCGGGTGTGCGCCGGTTCCTGGAGATCGGTCCCGATGCGGTCCTGACGGCCATGACCCGGCAATGCCTGCCGGAGGACCTCGAATCCCAGTCGTCGGTGATCGCCGGAGCCCGCCGAGGCCGAGCCGAGGTCGAACAGTTCGTCACCTGCCTGGCCCACGCGCACACGGTCGGCCTCGAGGTCGACTGGACGGCGTTCTTCGCCGGTCGGCCGGTATCGCGAGTGTCGTTGCCCACCTATGCTTTCCAGCGCCGCCGCTACTGGCTCGACGCTGCACAGAGTACCGCCGGTGTCGAGTCCGCGGGTTTGGGTGCGGTGCAGCATCCGCTGCTGGGCGCGGTGGTCTCGGAACCCGAATCCGGTGGCGTGTTGTTGACCGGCCGGTTGTCGGTGGCGACCCATCCCTGGCTGGCCGACCATGCGGTGGCCGGGTCGGTCCTGCTGCCCGGGACCGGTTTCGTGGAGCTGGCGCTGCGCGCCGGCGCCGAAGCCGGGTGCCCGGCGATCGAGGAACTCACGCTGCGGGCGCCCCTGGTCCTGCCCGCGTCCGGCGGTGTCCAGATCCAGGTGGTTGTCGGCGGGCCGGAAGATGAACTCACGCAACGGCCGGTATCGATCTACTCTCGCGCCGAACAGGATCGCGACGGAGAGTGGGTACTCAACGCGCGGGGTCTGCTGACCACTCGCGACGACGCCACCGAACCCGAATCGCAGACCTGGCCGCCTGCCGAGGCGACCGGTCTCGATGTCTCGGCCGCCTACACGGCGCTGCTGGCACGTGGTTACGACTACGGCCCGGCGTTCCAGGGTGTGCGGGCGCTGTGGCGACGCGGCGACGAGGTGTTCGCCGAGGTCGCCATCGATACGGACTCCGGGATGCGAGCCGAGGGTTTCGGAATCCATCCGGCACTGCTGGACGCGGCCTTGCAGGCGGGACTGCTTGCCGGGGTGTCCGAAGACGCTGCGGGACAGCCGGATTCACCGTTCACGGTAGCGGCGGGCCAGGTGGTGTTGCCGTTCTCCTGGGAGTCGGTGTCGCTGTACGCGGCCGAAGCGTCGGTGCTGCGCGTGCGTCTGACCACGACCGGATCGTCGGTATCGGTGTGGGCGGGCGACGAGCAGGGACAACCTGTGCTGTCGGGTTCGGTGACGCCCCGCTCGATGCCATTGGCGCAGCTGGCCGCCGCCGGAGCGACCGGCGCGGCCGATCCGCTGCTGGAACTGGTGTGGTCGCCGACCACGTCCGAGCCCGTGGCGGCGGATGCCGTTGTGGGCCAGTGGGATCGGTTGGATCCGCAGTCACCGGTACCGCCGGTGGTGGTCGTCGAGGCCGGGTCCGGCTGGAACGAACACACCGGCACCGACGTGGTGACCACCACCCACACCGAGGTCGCACGAATCCTCGAGGTGGTGCAGGCGTGGCTGGATCAGGACCGGTTCGCCTCGAGCACCCTGCTGGTCGCCACCCGCGGCGCGGTCGCCCTGCCCGGCGAAGATCTCACCGACTTCGCGGGCGCCGCCGTGTGGGGCCTGGTGCGTACCGCGCAGACGGAGGACCCGGGCCGAATTGTCCTGGTGGACTCCGACACCGGCCTCGACGAGCGACTCGCGGCCACCGTCCTGGCCGTGGACGAACCCCAGGTGGTCGTGCGCGCCGGCGTCACCCACACCGCTCGACTCACCCGGCCGACACCCGTGTCTTCCGCAAGCGGTGACGAAGCTTCCGCCTTCGGCGCGGGAACGGTGCTGATCACCGGCGGCACAGGCGGTTTGGGTGCCGTGGTGGCCCGGCACGTGGTCGTCGAGCACGGCGTCCGGTCGCTGCTGCTCGTCAGCCGCAGCGGTTCGCAGGCCGAGGGCGTGCCAGCGCTCTGCGACGAGTTGACCGACCTGGGCGCACAGGTGCGAGTCGCGGCCTGTGACGTCACCGCCGCCGACGCGGTGGCACGACTCCTGGCCGACGCACCCGAGCCGTTGACCGCCGTGATCCACGCCGCGGGTGTGCTCGACGACGGGATCATCGCGTCCCTGACCCCGCAGCGGCTGGACACGGTCCTGGCGCCGAAGACAGATGCCGCCTGGTACCTGCACGAGGCGACCGCGGATCTGAATCTGGCTGCGTTCGTGGTGTTCTCCTCGGTGTCCGGCACGATCGGCGGACCCGGACAGGCCAACTACGCGGCCGCGAACACCTTCCTCGACGCCCTGGTAGCGCACCGGCGTGCACGGGGACTGGCCGGGCAATCGCTGGCCTGGGGTCCGTGGGCACGCTCGAGCAGCATGACCGGGCACCTGGGTGAGACCGATGTGGCCCGGATGAGCCGCGGCGGCTTCACCGCGATGCCGGACGAGCAGGCACTGGCCGGATGGGACGCGGCGCTCGCACAGGACACGGCGCTGGCGGTGATCGCAGCGGTGGACACCACCGCGATTCGCGCTCGCGCCGAGGCGGGACTCCTGCCGCCACTGCTGGGGGAACTCGCGCCGGCCGTGCCCCGGCGTCCAGCGGCGACGACCTCGGCGGCGGGATCCGGTCTCCGGCAACGACTTGCCGGTCTGGATACCGATCAGCAGCGGCAGGCGGTACTCGCGACCGTGCGCACCCACATCGCGGCCGTGCTCGGTCACGACGGTGCCTCCGCGATCGAACCCGATTCCGCCTTCCAGGACCTGGGATTCGATTCGCTGAGCGCGGTCGAACTGCGCAACCGGCTCAAGACCGCCACCGGCCTGTCACTGTCGGCCGCAGTCGTTTTCGACTACCCGACACCGCGCACCCTGGCCGCCTACCTGGCCGACGAGCTCACCGGCACCGGGCGCGCCATCGCCGTCACCGCCACCAGGACCGCCGACGACGAACCGATTGCGATCGTCGGCATGGCGTGCCGGTACCCGGGCGGGGTGAGTTCTCCCGAGCAGCTGTGGAATCTGGTCGCGGACGGGACCGACGCGACCTCGGAGTTCCCGGTGAACCGAGGCTGGGATACCGACCGTCTGTACGACCCCACCGGCGAGACGCCGCACACCACCTACACGCGCGAGGGCGGATTCCTGCACTCCGCAGGCGAATTCGATCCCGCGTTCTTCGGCATCAGCCCCAATGAAGCCGCGGTGATGGATCCGCAGCAGTTCCTGCTGCTGGAAACCTCGTGGGAGGCCTTGGAGCGCGCCGGTGTCGATCCGGCGGAACTGCGCGGCAGTTCGACCGGGGTGTTCACCGGCATGATGTATCACGACTATCCGGTCAACGCGAACGCGGGATCCATTGCCTCCGGCCGGGTTTCGTATGTGTTCGGGCTGGAGGGCCCGGCGGTCACCGTGGATACGGCGTGCTCGTCCTCGCTGGTGGCGATGCACCTGGCCGCGCAGTCGCTGCGGTCGGGGGAGTGTGATCTGGCGTTGGCCGGTGGTGTCGCGGTGATGGCCACGCCGGAAACGTTCGTGGAGTTCAGCCGCCAGCGCGGGCTGGCCCCGGACGGGCGGAGCAAGTCGTTCTCCGACACCGCTGACGGTGTCGCCTGGTCCGAAGGCGCCGGCGTGCTGGTGCTGGAGCGACTGTCCGACGCCCGCCGCAATGGTCATGACGTACTCGCGGTGGTTTCCGGTTCGGCGGTGAATCAGGATGGCGCGTCGAACGGTCTGACCGCGCCGAACGGTCCGTCGCAGCGGCGGGTGATCCGCCAAGCGCTGGCGAATGCGGGGGTGTCCTCGGCCGACGTCGATGTGGTGGAGGCCCACGGCACCGGCACGACACTGGGTGATCCGATCGAGGCCGAAGCGCTGCTGGCCACCTACGGGCAGGACCGGGATGCCGATCGCCCGCTGTGGCTGGGGTCGTTGAAGTCCAATATCGGTCATGCGCAGGCCGCCGCGGGCGTAGGTGGCGTGATCAAGATGGTGATGGCGATGCGCCACGGCATGCTGCCCAAGACGCTGCATGTCGATCAGCCCAGCACCAAAGTCGATTGGACCCAGGGCCATGTCCGGTTGCTGACCGAGGCGGTGGCGTGGCCGGAGGTGGATCGTCCGCGTCGTGCGGGTGTGTCCTCGTTCGGGATCAGCGGCACGAATGCTCACGTCATCGTCGAGCAGGCTCCGGCGGCGGACCCGGCTCCGGCTGTGGTCGAGACCGTCCCGGCTGGTGGAGTGCTGCCGTGGGTGGTCTCGGCGCGCGGTAGCGCGGCCCTCGCCGCTCAGGCCGAGCGCTTGACATCGCTTGCGGGTGACCAGGATCCGGCGGACATCGGTTTCTCACTGGCGTCGACGCGCGGTGTTTTCGAGCACCGTGCGGTGGTCGTGGCCGAGGGCCGCGATGGTCTGCTGGCAGGTGTGCGGGCATTGGCCGCGGGCGCACCGGCTGCCGGAGTGGTGTCCGGTCGTGTGGTGTCGGGTTCGACGGGTGTGGTGTTCTCGGGTCAGGGTGCGCAGTGGGCCGGTATGGCTGTCGAGCTGCGTGCCGCATATCCGGCATTCGCTGAGACATTCGACGGGATCGTTGCTGAGCTGGATCCGTTGCTGGGGCAGTCGGTTTCGTTGAGCGAGGCGTTGGCGGACGCTGATCTGGTTGATCGGACGGTGTTTGCGCAGGCGGGTTTGTTCGCGTTCGAGGTGGCGTTGTTCCGTCTGCTCGAATGCTGGGGTGTGCGTGCCGATGTGGTGGCGGGTCATTCGATCGGTGAGGTCGCTGCCGCGCATGTGGCCGGGGTGTTGTCTCTGGCGGATGCGTGTGTGCTGGTGGCGGCGCGTGGCCGGTTGATGCAGGCATTGCCCGCTGGTGGGGCGATGGTCGCGGTCGGTGCGTCCGAGTCCGATGTGTTGCCGTTGCTGGCCGGTGAGGTGTCGATCGCGGCGGTCAACGGCCCTGCGTCGGTGGTGCTTTCCGGCATCGAGGACGACGTCGCCGCTGTCGTCGAGCGGTGTGCCGAGCAGGGTTGGCGGACACACCGACTGCGCGTTTCGCACGCCTTCCACTCGACCCTCATGGAACCTATGCTGGCCGAATTCGCCACGGCCATAGCGGGTTTGACCTTCGGCAGTCCGCGTATTCCGTTGGTGTCGACGGTGACCGGCGACGAGATCGGCGAGGAGATGTCGGCCCCGTCGTATTGGGTCGGTCAGGTCCGGGACACGGTGCGGTTCGCCGCCGCGGTCACCGCAATGGCCCGCCTGGGCGTGTCCAGGTTCGCCGAGGTCGGTCCCGATGCGGTGCTGACCCCGATGGTCGCCCAAACTCTCGATACCGCAACCGCCATCGCGCTGACCAGGCGTGACAACGCGAACGCCACGACCGTCGTCAGTGCGGTGGCCGGGCTGTTCGTCTCCGGCGCGGAGGTGGACTGGGCCGGTTTCTACACCGGCACCGCGGCGCGGCGAATCGACCTGCCCACCTATGCTTTCCAGCACGAGCGCTTCTGGCTCGATGCCCGGCAGATGCTGGCCCAGTCGTGGCTCGGCGCCGAACTGGGCGGAGTCACCGCGGTCGGTCTCGACGCGGTGGACCATCCTCTGCTCGGTGCTCTGGTGCCGCACCCGGATTCGGGTGCGGTGAGCTTCACCGGCCGCTGGTCGCTGGACTCCGTCGAATGGCTGGCCGACCACAGCGTGCTCGGCACCGTGCTGCTGCCGGGCACCGGTTTCGTCGAGCTGGCCGGCCACGTCGGCGGTCTGCTGGGTTGCGCGGTGGTGGAGGAGCTCGTGCTGCACACCCCGCTGACGCTGCCGGCCGACGGCAGTGTCGCAGTGCAGGTGGTGGCGGCCGCGGCCGACGACGCCGGTCGTCGTCGGCTGACCGTCCATTCGCAGCAGACGGCACAGGGCCCGTGGGCGCTCCACGCCGAAGGTGTTCTCGCCCCGGGCGAGGTGGTGGCCGAGTTCGACCTCACCGCCTGGCCTCCGGCCGGTGCGCAGCCGTTGCCCGTCGATGACGTGTACGACGAGCTGCTCGACATCGGGTATGGCTACGGCCCGTTCTTCCAAGGATTGCGGGCGGCCTGGCAGCGCGGCAATGAGTTGTTCGCCGAAGTCGCGCTGCCGGACCCGAAGGACGCCAAGGGGTTCGGTATTCATCCGGCACTGTTCGACTCCGCCTTGCATGTCGGGATCGTTCACGGCCGTGACGGTGGCGCCGCCGTGCTGCCGTTCACCTGGAACCGGGTCGTGTTGCACTCGGCCGGTGCTCCCGCGCTGCGGGTGCGCATCGTGCGTGGAGAGGGCCGGTTCGCTGTCCAGCTCGCCGATGAGCAGGGTCGGCCGGTGATGTCGGTGGGGGCCTTGGTCTCTCGGCCGGTATCGGCTGAACGCCTGGGCACGGACCGGGTGTCGGAAGCCCTCTTCGGGGTGGATTGGGTCCCTGTCGCGCCGTCGCCGACGACCGTCGATCATCGTCACCTCGCGGGATTGATCGCCGATCTGGATGCCGATCCCGATTCGGTCGTTCCCGAGATCGTGTTGTTCGAGTGCCCGCACTTCGACGATGTGCCGCCTCGAGCCGCACGGCAGGTCGCGACCAGCGTCCTCGACGCCGTCAAGGGTTGGTTGTCCGACACTCGTTTCGCCGGTTCTCGTCTGGTGGTGCTCACCAAAAACGCAGTGTCCGTGGATGATTCCGAGGATATCGATCTGGCGCAGGCGCCGGTCTGGGGCTTGCTGCGTGCCGCGCAGGCGGAGAACCCGGGTCGTTTCCAGCTTCTCGATCTGGATGAATACGGTGATCCGTCCGCCGTGGCGGCCGTGGCCGCCGCGGTCGCGTCGGAGCCGGAGGTGGTCCTCCGGGGCACGAGCGTGTTCGTGCCGCGTCTGACCGGTCACGCACCCGGCACGATCGATCGATCGACCACACCGGGCACTGTCCTGATCACCGGAGGCACGGGCGGTCTGGGCGCGGTGATCGCACGGCACCTCGTGGCCGAACACGGTGTGCGCCATCTGCTTCTGACCTCTCGGCGTGGCCTGGATGCGCCCGGCGCTGTCGAGCTTCGTCAGGAGCTGGCCGAACTCGGTGCCGAGGTCACCGTCGCCGCGTGCGACGTCTCCGATCGAAACGCGCTCGCGGCACTGCTCGACAGCATCTCGGAGCAGCATCCGCTGACGGGTGTGGTGCACGCGGCGGGAACCGCCGACAACGGCGTGATCGAGTCGATCACCGCGGATCGCATCGACGGCGTCTTCCGGCCCAAGGTCGACGCGGCGTGGCATCTGCACGAGCTCACTCGCGACCTCTCGCTGTCATTGTTCGTGCTGGTGTCGTCGGCGGGCGGCCTGGTGCTGGCTGCCGGCCAAGCGAACTACGCCGCGGCGAATGTCTTCCTGGATGCGCTGGCGGCGCATCGCCGCGGCCTGGGATTGCCTGCCACGTCCCTGGATTACGGAATGTGGGCGCGCTCGAGCGGACTCGGGACCGAACTGTCCGAGGACGACTTCGACCGGATGCGCCGACAGGGTTTCCCACCGCTCTCCGAGGCCGAGGGTCTGGCGCTGTTCGATGCGGCGATATCGACCGATACCGCCCAGCTGGTGGCGCTGCGGGTCGACAAGGCCGTGCTCCGGACCCGGGACGAGCAGATTCCCGCCCTGGTCCGCGCGCTCGTACCGGCCCCGGTCCGCCGCCGGACGCCGGCGGCGGGCCAGGCGTTCCTGCGTACGCTGGCCGGACTGTCGGACGCCGATCGCAAGACCGCTCAGCTCGACCTCGTCCGATCAGTGGCCGCCGAGATCCTCGGGCACGCCTCCATGGCAGCTGTCGAACCCCAGCAGGCTTTCCAGCAGCTCGGTTTCGACTCGCTGAGCGCCATCGAGTTCCGCAACAAACTCAATGCCGCGACCGGTCTGCAGCTGCCCGCGACGCTCGTCTTCGACTACCCCAACGCGCAGATCGTCGCCGAGTTCATCGACTCCCAGCTCACCGGCAGCGCAGCCGTCGAGGAGGTCGCGGTCAGCCGGGTCCGAACCGGCGATGACCCGATCGCGGTGGTGGCGATGAGCTGCCGCTACCCCGGTGGCGTCGCCTCGCCCGAAGACCTGTGGGGGCTGGTCACCTCGGGCATCGACACCACCGGCGAGATGCCGATGGACCGCGGCTGGGACCTCGAGGGCATCTACGATCCCGAACCCGGCAAGGCGGGCAAGACCTATACCCGCCAGGGTGGATTCCTGTACTCGGCAGCGGAATTCGATGCGGACTTCTTCGGGATCAGTCCCAATGAAGCGACCGTGATGGATCCGCAGCAGCGGTTGCTGCTGGAGGTCTCATGGGAGGCGCTCGAGCGCGCCGGCGTGGATCCGGCGGTGCTGCGCGGCAGTTCGACCGGTGTCTTCACCGGCGTGATGTACCACGACTACGCCCAGGCGACCGGCACCGGTAGCGGTGCCGCGGGCAGTTTGGTCTCGGGCCGGGTGTCCTACGTGTTCGGCCTGGAAGGCCCTGCGGTCACCGTGGATACGGCGTGTTCGTCGTCGCTGGTGGCGCTGCATCTGGCGTCGCAGTCGCTGCGGTCGGGGGAGTGCGATCTGGCATTGGCCGGTGGTGTCGCTGTGATGGCCACCCCGGACATGTTCCTCGAGTTCGGTCGTCAACGGGGTCTGTCCCCGGATGGACGGTGCAAGTCCTTCGCCGACGCGGCCGACGGCGTGGGCTGGTCCGAGGGCGCCGGTGTCCTCGTATTGGAGCGGTTGTCCGACGCGCAGCGCAATGGGCATCAGGTGCTCGCGGTGATCGCCGGTTCGGCGGTGAATCAGGATGGCGCGTCGAATGGTCTGACCGCGCCGAATGGTCCCTCGCAGCGGCGTGTCATTCGCCAAGCGCTGGCGAATGCCGGTGTCTCGCCGGTCGAAGTGGACGCGGTGGAGGCTCACGGCACCGGTACGACGCTGGGCGATCCGATTGAGGCTCAGGCGCTTTTGGCGACGTACGGGCAGGATCGTGATGCGGACCGGCCGTTGTGGTTGGGCTCGTTGAAGTCCAACATCGGTCATGCCCAGGCCGCGGCCGGTGTGGGTGGTGTGATCAAGATGGTCATGGCGATGCAGTACGGGGTGCTGCCCCGAACCCTGCATGTGGATCAGCCCTCCACGAAGGTGGATTGGTCCGAGGGCCATGTCCGGTTGCTGACCGAGTCGGTGGCGTGGCCGGAGGTGGATCGTCCGCGTCGTGCCGGTGTGTCCTCGTTCGGGATCAGCGGCACCAACGCGCACGTCATCGTCGAGCAGGCCCCGGCGACTGCGCCCACGGTGGAACAGGCTGCCGTGGATGCGGTGCCGAGCGTAGTGCCGTGGATGCTCTCGGCACGCAGCGACGAGGCGCTCGCCGATCAGGCCGCCCGCCTGACATCGGCTGTGGCCGAACATGGTCCGATCGATATCGGCTTCTCGCTGGCATCGACGCGTGCCGTATTCGAGCATCGCGCAGTTGTGGTGGCCGAGGACCGTGATGGTCTCCTCACGGGAGCGCGGGCACTGGCTGCGGGTGTGTTGGCACCCGGTGTGGTGACCGGTCGTGTGGTGTCGGGTTCGACGGGTGTGGTGTTCTCGGGTCAGGGTGCGCAGTGGGCCGGTATGGCCACCGAACTGCGTGCCGCATATCCGGCATTCGCTGAGACATTCGACGCGATCGTCGCCGAGCTGGATCTGTTGCTGGGGCAGCAGGTTTCGCTGAGGGAGGCGTTGGCTGACAGTGATCTGGCCGACCAGACCGTGTTCGCGCAGGCGGGTTTGTTCGCGTTCGAGGTGGCGCTGTTCCGTCTGCTCGAATCCTGGGGCGTGCGTGCCGATGTGGTGGCGGGTCACTCGATCGGTGAGGTCGCTGCCGCGCATGTAGCCGGTGTGCTGTCCCTGACGGATGCGTGTGTATTGGTGGCTGCCCGTGGTCGTTTGATGCAGGCGCTACCCGCCGGTGGGGCCATGGTCGCTGTCGGTGCGTCCGAGTCCGATGTGCTGCCACTACTGGTGGCCGGTGAAGTATCGATCGCGGCGGTGAATGGTCCGTCGTCGGTCGTGCTCTCCGGCGTCGAGAACGATGTCCTTGCGGTCGCTGAGCGGTGTGCCGGGCACGGTTGGCGGACGCATCGGTTGCGTGTCTCGCATGCCTTCCATTCGGTCTTGATGGAGCCGATGCTGGCCGAGTTCGCTTCGGCGATCGAGGGTTTGGCGTTCGCCCGCCCGAGTATCCCGTTGGTGTCGACGGTGACCGGTGCCCGGATCGGTGACGAGATGTCGGATTCGTCGTACTGGGTGGATCAGGTCCGGGACACCGTGCGTTTCGCCGATGCGGTCACCGCGATGACGGGTCTGGGTGTGTCCAGATTCGCCGAGGTCGGTCCCGACGCGGTGCTGATCCCGATGGTCGCCCAGACCCTCGATGACGGGGATGGCTCGGCCGCCACGGTGGTGGCGCTGGCACGTCGAGACCATGCCGATGCGTCGGCCGTGTTGACTGCGGTGGCCACACTGTTCGTGGCCGGCGCTCCCGTCGACTGGTCCGGTGTGTACGCCGGGACGGGAGCCCGGCGAATCGACCTGCCCACCTACGCTTTCCAGCGTCGCCGCTACTGGATGCGCGAGGGGTCCGCGGGTACCGGTGACGCCCGGGCCATGGGTCTGGCGGCGACCGGGCACCCCCTGATTTCGGCGATGCTGTCGCAACCGGACTCCGGCGCGGTGATCCTGACCGGTCGCCTCTCGGTGGAGACCCATCCGTGGCTGGCCGATCACCGGGTGCTGGGCACCGTGCTGTTCCCCGGCACCGGTTTGGTCGAACTCGCCCTGCATGCCGGGGAGCGAGTCGGCCACACCACCTTGGAGGATTTGGTGCTGCAAGCTCCGCTGGTGCTGCCGGAGTCCGGGGGTGTCGCGGTGCGCATTGTGGTCGCGGCAGAAGACGAGATCGGCCGTCGCGCTGTGCGGATCTACTCCTGCCCCGATAGCGCCATCGATTCCGCGATGTCGTGGACGCTGAATGCCGAAGGCGCACTTGCGTCGGACGATGTGGCGACCCCCATCGATCTCACCTCGTGGCCTCCGGTCGGTGCGCAGCTCCTGCCCATCGACAGTGTCTACGACGAGCTGCTCGAAGCCGGGTACGGCTACGGTCCCTTCTTCCAGGGATTGCAGGCGGCATGGCAGCGCGGCGATGACGTATTCGCCGAGGTCGCCCTTCCGGATCCGCAGGACGCCAAGGGTTTCGGGCTGCATCCAGCTCTGCTCGATGCCGCGCTGCACGCACTGCGACTGGCGGGCCACCTGTCCGCGGAGGGAACCGGACCGGCATTGCCGTTCGAGTGGTCCGGTGTCACCGTGCACGCGGCGGAACCGGGCGCATTGCGCGTCCGGCTGACCCGCGTCGGCGAGCACGCGGTGGCCATGGAGCTGGCGGATCCGACCGGTGCTCCGGTGGCGACGGTGCGGCATCTCGCCTCCCGTCCGATCGATCCCGCACAGCTGACCACCGGCGCATCCACCGTCGGCAACGCGTTGTTCCAGGTCGACTGGACACCGCTCTCGGTATCTGCGTCCGAGATCAGCACCGTGTCCTGGATGGATCTCGGTGACGAGGTTCCCGCCGCCGTAGTGCTGGACTGCCCGGCGAGTAATGATCCCGCCGGAGTTCGTGCCGCGACTCACGGTGTACTGCAAGTACTTCAGTCCTGGACTGCCGGACACCGGTTCACCGGGTCGGTGCTGGTGGTTCGGACCAGTGGTGCGGTATCGGTTGCCGGGGAGGACATTACGAACCTGGCCGGTGCCGCCGTCGGTGGTCTGGTGCGTTCCGCGCAGGCGGAGAACCCGGGCCGGATCGTGTTGGTAGACACCGATTCCGACCTGCACGGGCTGCTCGGCGGAATCCTGGCCTCCGGGGAGCCCCAGGCCGCCGTGCGCGGCGGTCAGGTGCATGTCGCGCGACTCGCCCGAGCGGCGGCGTCGAGCGCCTCAGCGCCGAGTTCGGCTCTCGGTCCGGACGAAACCGTTCTGATCACCGGCGCCAGCGGCTTCCTCGGTGGACTTTTCGCCCGGCACCTGGTCGACACCCAGGGTGTCCGGCACCTGCTGATGCTGAGCCGACGCGGTGCATCCGCTCCGGGCGCGGCCGAGCTGCGCGCGGAACTGGAACATCTCGGCGCCGAGGTCGAGTTCGTCGCTTGCGATGTCACCGACCGTGGCGCGCTCGCCGAGGTATTGGCCGCCATCCCGGTGGACCGTCCGCTCACGGGTGTGTTCCATACGGCCGGTGTTCTCGACGATGGCGCCATCGCTTCACTCACCGCGGATCGCATGGACACGGTCCTGCGGCCCAAGGTCGACGCCGCCCTGCACCTGCACGAGCTGACCGCCGATCTGCCGTTGAAGGCGTTCGTGCTGTTCAGTTCGGCGGCCGGCGCATTCGGCAACCCCGGTCAGGGCAACTATGCCGCGGCCAATGCCTGCCTGGATGCCTTGGCATTGCACCGCAGGGCATCCGGGCGTAGCGGACAGTCGCTGGCGTGGGGTCTGTGGGGCACCGACGGCGGTATGGCCACGGAGCTCAGCGACGTCGACCGGCAGCGCATGGCCCGTTCCGGCATGCTGCCGCTGTCCGAAGAACAGGGCCTGGCATTGTTCGGCGCGGCCACCGGACTCGATACGGCGGCTCCGATCCTCGCCCGTCTCGATCTGGAGAGCCTCCGCAACGCGGGGTTCGCCGCGGCCCTGCTGTCCGGCCTGGTCCCCGCTCGCCGCAGAGCGGCCTCGGACGCACCGGCGGCACTGCGGACTCGTTTGGCGAATACTCCCGAGAGCGAACGCCTCGGTGTGCTCGCTGAAATCGTTCGTGGTCAGGTCGCGGCGGTACTCGGGCATCAGAACGCGAATGCGATCGCGGCCGACCGGGCCTTCAGCGACCTGGGCTTCGATTCGATCACCGCGGTCGAGTTCCGCAATGCCCTCAAAACCGTGACGGGCCTGCGCTTGCCGGCCACGCTGGTATTCGACTACCCGACGCCGCAGGCGCTGGCCGAATACCTGGCCGACGAGTTCACCGACGAGCGTCCCACCGGCCAATCGACAGATCTGTCGGAGAACGATATTCGCCGAGCTCTCCAGACGATTCCGCTCACCCGCCTGCGCGACGCGGGCCTGTTGGATGCCCTCATGAAACTCGCCGGCGGGCCGGACAGCCCCGGCGAGATCGAGCAGAGCATCACCGAGGAATCGATCGACGAGCTCGATATCGACGACCTGATCGACCTGGCTTACAACAACTCCTCAGAAGACTGACGGCGCGATTCGCCGACGAGTCACGCTGACCTTAGGAAGAGCTAGCACACTAATGACGAAGCCCGAAGACAATACTCAGAAGCTCGCTCAGGCATTGCGCGTCTCGCTCAAGGAGACGGAGCGGTTGCGTGCCCGCAATCGCAAGCTCGACGCGGCTCTTCGCGAACCGATCGCGATTGTGGGTATGGCCTGCCGGTACCCGGGTGGGGTCAGTTCGCCTGAGGATCTGTGGAATCTGGTCGCGGAGGGAACGGACGCGACCTCGGAGTTCCCCGGCAATCGTGGCTGGGATGTCGATCGCCTCCACGACGCGACCGGGGAGACACCGAACAGCACCTATACCCGCGAGGGCGGATTCCTGCATTCCGCAGGTGAATTCGACCCCGCGTTCTTCAATATCAGTCCCAATGAAGCCGCGCTCATGGATCCGCAGCAGTTCCTGCTGCTGGAGACCTCATGGGAGGCGTTCGAGCGGGCCGGTGTCGACCCCGGCTCGCTGAAGGGCAGCCGGACCGGCGTCTGGGTCGGCATGATGTACCACGACTATCCGGCCAATGCGAACTCGGGATCCATTGCCTCCGGCCGGGTCTCGTATGTTTTCGGCCTGGAAGGGCCGTCGGTCACCGTGGACACGGCGTGCTCGTCCTCATTGGTGGCAATGCATTCCGCGGCTGCCTCGCTGCGGTCGGGGGAGTGCGATCTGGCATTGGCCGGTGGTGTGGCGGTGATGGCCACCCCGGAGACCTTCGTGGAGTTCAGCCGTCAGCGGGGCTTGTCTCCGGATGGTCGGTGTAAGTCCTTCTCCGACACCGCCGATGGGGTCGGCTGGTCCGAGGGCGTCGGTGTTCTGGTGTTGGAGCGACTATCCGACGCCCAGCGCAATGGGCATCGGATTCTCGCGGTGATCGCCGGTTCGGCGGTGAACCAGGATGGCGCGTCCAATGGTCTGACCGCACCCAACGGTCCCTCGCAGCGACGGGTCATCCGCCAGGCGCTGACCAATGCGGGGGTGTCCCCGGCGGAGGTGGATGTCGTCGAAGCCCACGGCACCGGTACGACTTTGGGCGATCCGATCGAAGCTCAGGCGCTGCTGGCGACGTACGGGCAGGCGCGCGACGCGGACCGGCCATTGTGGTTGGGCTCGCTGAAGTCCAATATCGGTCACGCTCAGGCTGCGGCCGGTGTGGGCGGTGTGATCAAGATGGTCATGGCGATGCGCCATGGCGTGCTGCCCCGAACCCTGCATGTGGATCAGCCCTCCACGAAGGTGGATTGGTCCGAGGGCCATGTCCGGTTGCTGACCGAGTTGGTGGCGTGGCCGGAGGTGGATCGTCCGCGTCGTGCCGGTGTGTCCTCGTTCGGCATCAGCGGCACCAACGCACACGTCATCGTCGAGCAGGCCCCGGTGACCGAGCCGGCCGTGGATCAGGCGCCGGTGGCGAAGACCGTCCCGGCCGGTGGGCTGCTCCCGTGGGTGGTTTCGGCACGCAGCGACGAGGCTCTCGCCGGTCAGGCTGCTCGCCTGACATCGCATGCGGCCGAACATGATCCGATCGATCTCGGTTTCTCGCTGGCATCGACGCGGGCTGTTCTCGAGCATCGCGCAGTTGTGGTGGCCGAGGACCGCGATGGTCTCCTGGCGGGAGTCGGGGCGCTGGGCCGCACCGAAACCATTCCTGGCGTCGTGTCCGGTCGTGTGGTGTCGGGTTCGACGGGTGTGGTGTTCTCGGGTCAGGGTGCGCAGTGGGCCGGTATGGCTGTCGAGCTGCGTGCCGCATATCCGGCATTCGCTGAGACATTCGACGGGATCGTTGCTGAGCTGGATCCGTTGCTGGGGCAGTCGGTTTCGTTGAGCGAGGCGTTGGCGGACGCTGATCTGGTTGATCGGACGGTGTTTGCGCAGGCGGGTTTGTTCGCGTTCGAGGTGGCGTTGTTCCGTCTGCTCGAATGCTGGGGTGTGCGTGCCGATGTGGTGGCGGGTCATTCGATCGGTGAGGTCGCTGCCGCGCATGTGGCCGGTGTGTTGTCTCTGGCGGATGCGTGTGTGCTGGTGGCGGCGCGTGGCCGGTTGATGCAGGCATTGCCCACTGGTGGGGCGATGGTCGCGGTCGGCGCGTCGGAGGCCGATGTGCTGCCGCTGCTGGTGGCCGGTGGTGTGTCGATCGCGGCGGTGAATGGTCCGTCGTCGGTGGTGCTCTCCGGTGTCGAGGACGCGGTCGCCGCCGTTGTCGAGGCGTGTGCCGAGCGTGGTTGGCGTACACACAAGTTGCGGGTGTCGCATGCTTTCCACTCGGCCCTGATGGAACCGATGCTGGCCGAGTTCGCCACGGCGATAGCTGGTTTGGCGTTCGCTCGTCCCACCATCCCGTTGATTTCCACGGTCACCGGCGTGCGAATCGCCGAAGAAATGATCGATCCGTCGTATTGGGTCGGTCAGGTCCGCGACACCGTGCGGTTCGCCGATGCGGTTGCCGCGATGGCGAATTCGGGCGTGTCCCGGTTCGCCGAGGTCGGACCCGACGCCGTGCTGACCCCCATGATCGCCCAGACTCTCGACGACGCCGCCACGGTGGTGGCCTTGGCGCGCCGGGATCGGGCCGATTCGTTCTCCGTGCTGTCCGGGGTGGCCGCGCTGTTCGTATCCGGTGCCGACGTCGATTGGGCCGGTTTCTATGCCGGCTCCGGTGCTCAGCGAATCGACCTGCCCACCTACGCATTCCAGCATCGGCGCTTCTGGATCGCCGCAGGCGCTGTCGGTGGCGATGCCCGGGCGATGGGCCTGGCGGCCACCGGACATCCCCTGGTCCCGGTGGTGGTGTCGCAACCGGATTCCGACGCGGTCACCCTCACCGGCCGACTGTCGGCGCAGACGCATCCTTGGCTGGCCGATCACCGGGTGATGGACACCGTGCTGTTCCCCGGCACCGGTTTGGTCGAACTCGCCTTGCAGGCGGGGGAGCAGGTCGGCTGCTCGACCCTCGAGGAGTTGGTCCTGCGGGTGCCGCTGGTGCTGCCGGAGTCGGCAGGCGTCGCGGTGCGCGTGGTGGTCGGTGCTCAGGACGCTGCGGGCCGACGCGGGGTGCGGGTCTATTCCTGCCCCGATGACGGTGTCGATGCGGTGCCGTTGTGGACATTGAACGCCGAAGGCGTGCTCACATCGAGATTCGACAGCGCGCCAGCGGATTTGGCGCAGTGGCCGCCCGCCGGCGCCACACTCGTCGATATCGACGGTGTGTACGACTCCCTCGATGCGCAGGGCTATCACTACGGTCCGGTGTTCCAGGCGCTGACCTCGGTGTGGCGGGGCACCGACGGGCTGCTCTATGCCGAGGTCGAGCTGCCGGAGCAGGCCCGTCCGGACGCCAAGCGGTTCGGTGTGCATCCGGCATTGCTCGATGCCGCTCTGCATGCCCTGCGCTTCGCCGACGGCATGCCCGCGGAGGGTGCCGGGCTGGCCTTGCCGTTCGAGTGGTCCGGTGTCGCCGTGCACGCGACCGGAGCGGGCGCGCTGCGCGTCCGGCTCACCCGCGTCGGCGAGCACGCGGTCACCCTGGATCTGGCGGACCCGACCGGTACCCCGGTGGCGACGGTGCGGCAGCTGGCTTCCCGGCCCATCGATCCCGCGCAGCTCACGGGCGGCGCATCCGCGGTCGGCAATGCGCTGTTCCAGATCGGCTGGGAGCCGATCTCGGTCGGTGAGGTCGAAGTCGGCACGGTGTCGTGGGCGGATCTGGGTGACGAGGTTCCGGCCGCGGTCGTGTTCGATTGCCCGGAGGGCAACGACGCCGCGGCCATCCACGCCGCGACCCATGCGACTCTCGCGGTGGTTCAGTCCTGGATCGCCGATGCTCGGTTCGCCGAGTCGACGCTGGTGGTTCGGACCAGTGGAGCCGTATCGGTTGCCGGGGAGGACATTACGAACCTGGCCGGTGCTGCCGTCGGCGGCCTGGTTCGCTCCGCGCAGGCGGAGAACCCCGGCCGGATCGTGTTGGTGGACACCGACTCCGCGCTCGACGGGCTGCTCGGCGGGATTCTCACCGCACAGGAACCACAGGTGGCCTTGCGTGCCGGGCAGGTACACGGTGCGCGGCTGAGCCGGGCCAGCGCGGCGACCGCGTCGGCGACCGACCCCTTCGATCCGGACGACACCGTTCTGATCACCGGTGCGAGTGGTCTGCTCGGTGGACTGTTCGCCCAGCACCTGGTCGACACCCATGGCGTGCGTCGCCTGTTGCTGCTGAGCCGACGCGGCGAGGCCGCTCCCGGCGCCGCGGAGTTGCGCACGGAGCTGCAGCGGCGCGGCGCGGAGGTCGAGTTCGTCGCGTGTGATGTCGCCGATCGCGACGCCCTCGCGCAGGCGATCGCGAATGTGCCTGCCGCACATCCGCTCACCGGCGTGTTCCATATGGCCGGCGTCCTCGACGACGGCGCCATCGCGTCGCTCACCCCGGCCCGGATGGATGCGGTGCTGGGACCCAAGGTCGATGCCGCGCTGCACCTGCACGAACTCACCGCCGACCTGCCGCTGAAGGCGTTCGTGCTGTTCAGCTCGGTCGCCGGTGCGTTCGGCAATGCCGGACAGGGCAACTATGCCGCGGCCAATGCGTGCCTGGATGCGCTCGCGGCCCTGCGCAGGGCCTCGGGCAGCCACTCACAGTCCCTGGCCTGGGGTCTGTGGGACGGGGGCATGGCCGGGCAGCTCAGCGACGCTGACCTGCACCGCATTTCGCGTTCGGGCCTGCTGCCGCTGTCGGAGGACCAGGGCGTGGCTTTGTTCGACGCCGCCACCGCGAGCGACGTGCCCGCCCCCATCCTCGCCCGTCTGGACCTGGACAGCCTGCGAGGCGCCGAATTCGCCGTGCCCGCACTGTTTTCCGGCTTGATCCCGGCACGCCGCAGAGCGGCCTCGGGTGCGGCGACGCCATTGCGTGCTCGGCTGGCCAACACTTCCGACAGCGAGCGTTTCGGCGTGCTCGTGGAGATCGTGCGCGGTCAGGTCGCGGCGATCCTCGGTCATCAGAACACGAACGCGATCGCGGCGGACAAGGCCTTCGGCGAGCTGGGCTTCGACTCGATCACCGCTGTCGAGTTCCGCAACGCCCTCAAAGCCGTCACCGGCCTATCGCTGCCCGCGACACTGGTATTCGACTACCCGACACCGCAGTCGCTGGCGAGATATCTGGCCGACGAATTCACCGGCACCGGCCGGGAGACCGAGGTCACCGCCAGCGCGGCCGTCGACGACGAGCCGATTGCGGTGGTAGCGATGAGCTGCCGCTATCCGGGCGGAGTCGCCTCGCCCGAAGACCTGTGGAAGCTCGTCACCTCCGGCATCGATGCCACCGGCGAGATGCCGACGGATCGAGGCTGGGACATCGAGGGCATCTACGACCCCGAGCCCGGTCACGCGGGCAAGACGTACACCCGTCAGGGCGGATTCCTCTACTCCGCAGCGGAATTCGACGCGGAATTCTTCGGGATCAGCCCCAACGAAGCCGCGATGATGGATCCCCAGCAGCGGTTGCTGCTGGAAGTCTCGTGGGAGGCGCTGGAGCGCGCCGGTGTGGACCCGGCGGTACTGCGTGGCAGCTCGACCGGTGTCTTCACCGGCATGATGTACCACGACTACGCGCAAGGAACCGGGAACAACGCAACCGGGAGCTTGGTCTCGGGCCGGGTCTCGTACGTGTTCGGGCTCGAAGGCCCGGCGGTCACCGTGGACACGGCATGTTCATCCTCGCTCGTGGCCATGCATCTGGCCGCGCAGTCGCTGCGGTCGGGTGAATGCGACCTGGCGCTGGCCGGTGGTGTGGCGGTGATGGCCACGCCGGAGACCTTCGTGGAGTTCAGCCGTCAGCGGGGCTTGTCCCCGGATGGTCGGTGTAAGTCCTTCTCCGACACCGCCGATGGGGTCGGTTGGTCCGAAGGTGCCGGTGTGCTGGTCCTGGAGCGACTGGCCGACGCCTGCCGCAACGGCCATCAGGTCCTCGCGGTGATCGCCGGCTCGGCGGTGAATCAGGATGGCGCGTCGAACGGTCTGACCGCGCCGAACGGTCCCTCGCAGCGGCGAGTGATTCGCCAGGCGCTGGCCAATGCCGGGATCTCGCCGGTCGAGGTGGACGCGGTGGAGGCCCACGGCACCGGTACGACGCTGGGCGATCCGATCGAAGCCCAAGCGCTGCTTGCGACCTACGGCCAGGATCGTGATGCGGACCGGCCATTGTGGCTGGGGTCGCTGAAGTCCAACATCGGTCACGCCCAAGCCGCGGCGGGTGTCGGTGGCGTGATCAAGATGGTCATGGCGATGCAGCACGGGGTCCTACCCCGAACGCTGCACGCTGATCAGCCCAGCACCAAGGTCGACTGGTCCGAGGGCCACGTGCGGTTGCTGACCGAGCCGGTGGCGTGGCCGGAGACGGATCGTCCGCGTCGTGCGGGTGTGTCGTCCTTCGGTATCAGCGGCACCAACGCTCACCTCATCGTCGAGCAGGCCCCGGTAGCTCCGGTGGCGGAGTCGGCGCCGGTGATCGAGACCGTTCCGGCGGCGCTGCCGTGGGTGGTTTCGGCGCGCGGCGGTGACGCTCTCGCCGCCCAGGCTGCTCGCTTGGCATCGTCTGTGGGCGAACACGATCCGATCGATATCGGTTTCTCACTGGCGTCCACGCGCACTGTGCTCGAGCATCGTGCTGTCGTCGTGGCCGAGGGGCGCGAAGGTCTCCTCGCGGGACTACGGTCGTTGGCTACCGGTGTGCAGGCACCCGGTGTGGTGACCGGTCGCCCGGTGTCGGGTTCGACCGGTGTGGTGTTCTCGGGTCAGGGTGCGCAGTGGGCCGGTATGGCTAACGAACTGCGTGCCGCGTACCCAGTATTCGCCGAGACATTCGACGCCATCGTCGCCGAGCTGAATCCCATGCTGGGGCAGCAGGTTTCGCTGGGCGAGGCTTTGGTCGACAGTGATCTGGTCAATCAGACCGTGTTCGCGCAGGCGGGTTTGTTCGCGTTCGAGGTGGCGCTGTTCCGTCTGCTCGAATCCTGGGGTGTGCGTGCCGATGTGGTGGCGGGTCATTCGATCGGTGAGGTCGCTGCCGCGCATGTGGCCGGTGTGTTGTCTCTGGCGGATGCGTGTGTGCTGGTGGCGGCGCGTGGCCGGTTGATGCAGGCATTGCCCACTGGTGGGGCGATGGTCGCGGTCGGCGCCTCGGAGGCCGATGTGCTGCCGCTGCTGGTGGCCGGTCGGGTGTCGATCGCGGCGGTCAACGGCCCGTCGTCGGTGGTGTTGTCCGGCGTCGAGGACGATGTCGTGGCTGTTGCCGATCGTTGCGCCGAGCAGGGGTGGCGCACTCATCGACTGCGTGTGTCGCACGCTTTCCATTCGGTTCTGATGGAGCCGATGCTGGCCGAATTCGCCACGGCGATCGAGGGTTTGGCGTTCGCCCGCCCGAACATCCCGCTGGTGTCCACCGTGACCGGCGCTCGGATCGTCGGCGAGATGTGTGATCCGTCGTACTGGGTGGGTCAGGTCCGGGAGTCGGTGCGCTTCGCGGATGCCGTTGTGGCGATGGCTGATTCGGGCGTGTCCAGGTTCGCCGAGGTCGGTCCGGACGCGGTGCTGACCCCCATGGTCGCCCAGACCCTGGATGACGGTGCCGCCGCGGCGGTCGCGCTGGCGCGTCGCGATCGGGCCGATGTGACGACGCTCCTGGGCGGAGTGGCCGGGTTGTTCGTCACCGGCGCCCAGGTCGATTGGGCCGCTCTGTACACCGGTTCCGGTGCTCGGCGAATCGACCTGCCCACCTACGCTTTCCAGCGCCGGCGCTATTGGATGGCCCCGACGTCCACCGGTAGTGGCGACGCCCGGTCGATGGGTTTCGTGGCCAGCGGGCATCCGCTGGTTTCGGCCGTGGTCTCGCAGCCGGATTCCGAGGTGGTCACGCTCAGCGGCCGTTTGTCGGCCCAGACCCAGCCATGGCTGGCCGATCACAAGGTCATGGACACCGTCCTACTGCCCGGCACCGGACTGGTCGAACTCGCCCTGCAGGCCGGAGAACACGTCGGCTGCGCGACCCTGGACGAGCTGGTCCTGCAAGCGCCGCTGGTGCTTCCGGAGTCGGCCGGGGTCGCGGTGCGCGTGGTGGTCGCTGCCCCGGACGGCGCGGGTCGTCGCGGTGTGCGGATCTTCTCATGCCCCGACAGTGGCGCCGATTCCGCGTCATCGTGGATATTGAACGCCGAAGGTGTGCTCGCGCCGGACGAGGTGGCGGCGGATTTCGATCTTGCCGCGTGGCCTCCGGCCGGTGCGCAGCCGATGGATATCGACGGCGTCTACGACGAGCTGTTCGATCTCGGCTACGGTTACGGCCCCCTGTTCCAGGGTTTGCAGGCCGCATGGCACCGTGATGGAGAACTGTTCGCCGAGGTCGCGCTCCCGGATCCGCAGGGAGCCAACGGCTTCGGCATCCATCCGGCACTGTTCGACGCCGCTCTGCATGCCGGAATCGTGCACGGCCGTCGCAACGGCGGCGGTGATTCGCCGGTGCTGCCCTTCACCTGGAACCGGGTGGCGCTGCACGCGGTCGGTGCTGCCGCAGTGCGAGTACGTATCGCGGTGCAGGACAATAGGTTCGCCGTCCAGCTCGCCGACGAGCAAGGGCAACCGGTGTTGTCGGTGGACGCTCTGGTCTCCCGGCCGGTGTCGGCCGATCGGCTCGGCGGCCGGCGCGCGTCGGAAGCCCTTTTCGGCGTGGAGTGGGTCGCCGCCGGGTTGTCGGACGGGGTGACGGTCGAGCCGGATCGGCTGGCGATCCTCGGTTCTGATCAGGGCGCCGACGGGGTGCCGGGCCACCGTGATCTCGCGGCATTGATCGCCGATCTGGATGCGAACCCCGATGCGGTTGTCCCTGAGATCGTCTTGCTGGACTGCCCCCGTGGGTTCGGCCGCGAGCCGGAGGCCGCACGGCAGGTTGTCACCGGCGCCCTGGATACCGTTCAGCGGTGGCTGGCCGAATCCCGGTTCGCCGGTTCCCGTTTGGTGGTGCTCACCAGGCATGCGGTGACCGTCGCCGATGTGGAGCAGGTGCGCCTGGATCAGGCCCCGGTGTGGGGGCTGGTCCGGGCAGCGCAGGCCGAACACCCGGGTCGTTTCCAGCTTCTCGATCTGGATGGCGACGGTGAGTCGTTCGCTGCCGCAACCGCGGTCGCCGCTGTCGCGTCGGAACCCGAGGTTGCCCTCCGCGGCACGAGGGTGCTCGTGCCGCGTTTGAGCCGCCACGCTTCGGGCACGATTGTTCGATCGGCAGCGTCGGGCACGGTGCTGATCACCGGCGGCACCGGTGGTCTCGGTGCGGTGATCGCCCGGCACCTGGTGACCGAACACGGTGTGCGCCAACTGCTTCTGACGGGTCGTCGTGGCCCGGATGCGCCGGGAGCCACCGAGCTGCGCGACGAACTCGTCGAGCTCGGCGCCGAGGTCACCATCGCCGCGTGCGACGTGTCCGATCGAGACGCGCTGGCCGCCCTGCTCGACACCATCTCCGACCAGCACCCCCTGGCCGGAGTGATCCACGCGGCCGGAACCGCCGACAACGGCCTGATCGAATCGATCACGCCCGACCGCATCGAGCAGGTGTTCCGGCCCAAGGTCGACGCCGCGTGGCATCTGCACGAACTCACCCGCGACCGGTCGCTGGAGTTGTTCGTGCTGGTGTCGTCGGCAGGTGGCCTGGTGCTGGCCGCCGGCCAAGCCAACTACGCCGCCGCGAATGTCTTCCTGGACGCGCTCGCCGCCCACCGTCGCGGCCTGGGATTGCCCGCCACATCCATCGATTACGGGTTGTGGGCGCGGTCCACCGCGCTCGGCGCTGAGCTGTCCGAGAGCGACTTCGACCGGATGCGGCGGCAGGGCTACCCGCCGCTGACCGAGGCCGAGGGCCTGGCGCTGTTCGATGCGGCGATCGCCACCGACGACGCCCAACTGGTCGCGCTGCGAGTCGATCCGGCCATCCTGCGAACCCAGGGTGAGCGGATCCCGGCGCTCCTCCGTTCGGTCGTCCCGACGCCCGTGCGCCGCCAGACTCGCACCGCGGCAGGTCAGGCCTTCCTGCGAAAGCTGGCCGGTCTCTCCGACAGTGATCGCGACAGCGCGCTGCTCGAACTCGTCCGGTCCACTGCCGCCGACATTCTCGGGCACGCCTCCATGACAGCTGTGGAACCCCGGCAGGCCTTCCAGCAGCTCGGTTTCGACTCGCTCAGCGCTGTCGAGTTCCGCAACAAACTCAATACCGCGACCGGTCTGCAACTACCGGCCACCCTCGTCTTCGACTACCCCAATCCGCAGGTCGTCGCGGAGTTCATCGGTTCGCAACTCACCGGCACCGGAGCCGTCGAAGAGCTCGCGGCCAGTCGGGTCCGAGCCGACGACGAGCCGATTGCCGTGGTGGCGATGGGATGTCGCTATCCGGGTGGCGTCATGTCGCCGGAGGATCTGTGGAGCCTCGTCGTCTCGGGTGCCGACACCACCGGTGAGTTGCCGGTGGATCGTGGCTGGGACATCGACGGCATCTACGATCCCGAACCCGGCAAAGCAGGCAGGACCTACACGCGCCGGGGCGGATTCCTGTACTCCGCAGCGGAATTCGATGCGGAGTTCTTCGGGATCAGCCCCAATGAAGCCACGATGATGGACCCCCAGCAGCGATTGCTGCTGGAGGTCTCGTGGGAGGCATTGGAACGCGCGGGTGTGGATCCGGCGGTGCTGCGCGGCAGTTCGACCGGTGTGTTCACCGGCGTGATGTACCACGACTACGCCCAGGGAACCGGGACCGGAGCCAGCACCGGCGGCAGCCTGGTCTCGGGCCGGATCGCTTACACGCTGGGATTGGAGGGCCCGGCTGTCTCGGTGGATACGGCGTGTTCGTCGTCGCTGGTGGCGTTGCATCTGGCGTCGCAGTCGCTGCGGTCGGGGGAGTGCGATCTGGCATTGGCCGGTGGTGTGGCCGTGATGGCCACCCCGGACATGTTCCTCGAGTTCAGTCGTCAGCGCGGGCTCGCACCGGATGGACGATGCAAGTCCTTCGCCGACGCCGCCGACGGCGTCGCCTGGTCCGAAGGCGCCGGAATGCTGGTGCTGGAACGACTCTCCGATGCCCAGCGTAACGGTCACCAGATTCTCGCGGTGATCGCCGGTTCGGCGGTGAACCAGGATGGCGCGTCGAACGGTCTGACCGCACCCAACGGTCCCTCGCAGCGGCGGGTCATCCGTCAAGCGCTGGCCAATGCCCGGGTGACTTCGGCCGACGTGGATGTGGTCGAAGCCCATGGCACGGGAACGACTTTGGGCGATCCGATCGAAGCCCAGGCGCTACTGGCGACGTACGGGCAGGACCGTGAAGCGGATCGTCCGCTGTGGTTGGGCTCGCTGAAGTCCAACATCGGTCACGCTCAGGCTGCGGCCGGTGTGGGTGGTGTCATCAAGATGGTCATGGCGATGCGCCATGGCCTGCTGCCGCGAACGCTGCACGTGGATCAGCCCAGCACCAAAGTCGATTGGAGCGAAGGTCATATCCGGCTGCTGACCGAGGCCGTCGCCTGGCCGGAGGTGGATCGTCCGCGTCGTGCCGGTGTGTCCTCCTTCGGGATCAGCGGCACCAATGCCCACCTCATCGTCGAACTGGCTCCGGCAGCGGCCCCGGCTCCGGTGGCCAAGACCGCCCCGGCCGGTGCAGTGCTGCCGTGGGTGCTCTCGGCACGTACCGACGAGGCCCTTGCCGAGCAGGCTGCCCGCCTGACGTCCCATATGGACGACCACGATCACGACCCGATCGACATCGGCTTCTCGCTCGTGACTTCGAGGGTGCTGTTCGACCATCGGGCCGTGGTGTTGTCCCCCGAGCACGACGGCCTGCGGGCCGGCACTCGAGCGGTGGGGCGCGGCGAAGCGACTCCGGCTGTGGTGTCCGGTCGTGTGATGCCGGGCTCGACGGGTGTGGTGTTCTCGGGTCAGGGTGCGCAGTGGGCCGGTATGGCTGCCGAGCTGCGTGCGGCGTACCCGGTGTTCGCCGAGGCGTTCGACGCGATCGTCGCCGAGCTGGAACCGCTACTGGGGCAGCAGGTTTCGCTGAGTGAAGCCTTGGCCGGCGCCGATTTGGTCGACCAGACGGTGTTCGCGCAGGCGGGTTTGTTCGCGTTCGAGGTGGCGTTGTTCCGTCTGCTCGCATCCTGGGGCATGCGTGCCGATGTCGTGGCCGGTCACTCGATCGGTGAGGTGGCTGCCGCGCATGTGGCGGGGGTGCTGTCTCTGACGGATGCGTGTGTGCTGGTGGCCGCGCGTGGTCGTTTGATGCAGGCATTGCCCACCGGTGGCGCGATGGTCGCTGTCGGTGCCTCCGAGACCGACGTTCGGGCGCTGCTGGCGGCCGGTGACGTGCCCGCCGGTGAGGTGTCGATCGCGGCGGTCAACGGCCCGTCGTCGGTGGTGCTCTCCGGCGTCGAAGACGCTGTCGTGGCGGTCGCTGAGCGGTGTGCCGGACACGGTTGGCGGACGCACCGGTTGCGGGTCTCGCATGCCTTCCATTCGGCGTTGATGGAGCCGATGCTGGCCGAGTTCGCTTCGGCGATCGAGGGTTTGATCTTCGCCCGCCCGAGCATCCCGTTGGTGTCGACGGTGACCGGTGCCCGGATCGGTGACGAGATGTCGGATCCGTCGTACTGGGTGGATCAGGTCCGGGACACCGTCCGCTTTGCCGATGCGGTCACCGCGATGGCGGGTCTGGGTGTGTCCAGATTCGCCGAGGTCGGTCCCGACGCGGTACTGACCCCGATGGTCGCCCAGACTCTCGATGACGGTGCTGCCGCGGTGGTGGCGCTGGCGCGTCGTGGTCAGGCGGATGCGTCGGCCGTGCTGGCCGGAGTGGCCGGGCTGTTCGTGACCGGCTCTCACGTCGACTGGGCCGGCCTCTACGCCGGTACCGGAGCCGGGCGAATCGACTTGCCCACCTACGCTTTCCAGCGCGGCCGCTACTGGATGCTCGACGGCTCCGCCGCCGGCGGTGACGCCCGGGCCATGGGCCTCGCCGCCACCGGACACCCCCTGGCCTCGGTGGTGGTGTCCCAACCGGATTCCGACGCGGTGACCCTCACCGGCCGGCTGTCGGTGCAGGCACACCCCTGGCTCGCCGATCACACGGTTATGGACACCGTACTGTTCCCCGGCACCGGTCTGGTCGAACTCGCCCTGCACGCCGGCGAACAGGTGGGCTGCTCGACCCTCGAGGAACTGGTCCTCCAGGTTCCGCTGGCACTCCCGGAGTCCGCGGGACTCGCGGTGCGCGTCGTGGCCGGTGCACCCGATGAGACCGGCCGTCGCGCGGTGCGGATCTTCTCCCGCCCCGAGCACGGCGTCGATGCGGCGCCGGCGTGGACCTTGCACTCCGAGGGTGTGCTCGCACCCGGAATCGACAGTGCGCCTGTCGATCTGGTGCAATGGCCGCCGGCCGGTGCGGTCGCCGTGGACATCGATGGTGCGTACGACTCGCTCGATGCGCAGGGCTATCACTACGGTCCGGTGTTCCAGGCGCTGAAGTCGGTGTGGCGCGCCGCGGACGGGCTGCTCTACGCCGAGGTCGAACTGCCCGAGGCGGCCCGCGCCGAGGCGGAGCGGTTCGGTCTGCATCCGGCGTTGCTGGATGCGGCGTTGCACGCGTTGCGTTTTGCCGAGGACACATCGGCGGCGGGCGCCGGGCTGGCGCTGCCGTTCGAGTGGTCCGGTGTCAGCGTGCACGCGGCCGGCGCCGATGCCCTGCGTGTCCGGCTCACCCGTGCCGGCGAGCATGGCGTTGCCATCGATCTGGCGGACTCGACCGGCGCTCCGGTGGCGACCGTGCGGCACCTGGCCTCCCGGCCGATCGATCCCGCGCAGCTGACCATGGGCGCATCCGTCATCGGCAATGGGCTGTTCCAGATCGACTGGACGCCGATCACGGTGCGTCCTACCGAGGCCACCGCGGTAGTGTGGCCGGATCTCGGTGAGCAGGTCCCGCCGGTGGTCGTGCTGGAGTGCCCCACGGGCGACGATCTGGCCGCCATTCATGCTGCGGCGCACGACGTTCTGGAGATCCTCCAGTCCTGGATCGCGGACCGGCGATTCACCGAATCGGTGCTGGTCGTTCGGACCAGCGGCGCGGTTTCGGTTGCCGGGGAAGACATTACGAACTTGGCCGGAGCCGCCGTGGGTGGTCTGGTCCGCGCCGCGCAGGCGGAGAACCCCGGCCGGATCGTGTTGATCGACAGCGACTCCGCACTCGACGGGCTGCTCGGCGGCATCGTGGCCGCCGCCGAGCCGCAGCTGGCCGTGCGCGACGGGCAGGTGCACATCGCGCGGTTGGGCCGAGCGGCCGCCACCGCGGCGACCGTCGCTCCCGCCTTCGATCCGGACGACACCGTTCTGATCACCGGCGCGGGCGGGTTGCTCGCCGGAATGTTCGCCCGGCATCTGGTCGCCGCCCGCGGCGTCCGTCGCCTGCTGTTGTTGAGCAGGCGCGGCGAATCCGCGCCTGGCGCTGCGGAACTCGGGGCGGAGCTGCGGCAGCTGGGTGCCGAGGTCGAGTTCGCCGCGTGTGATGTCGCCGATCGTGGCGCTCTCGCCGAGGTGCTGGCAGGCGTGCCCGCCGATCGTCCGCTCACGGGCGTGTTCCACCTGGCCGGTGTCCTCGACGACGGTGCGATCGCTTCGCTGACCCCGGCGCGCATGGACACGGTGCTGGGGCCCAAGGTCGATGCCGCGCTGCACCTGCACGAACTCACCGCCGGACTGCCATTGCAGGCGTTCGTGCTGTTCAGCTCGGTCGCCGGTGCCTTCGGCAACCCCGGCCAGGGCAACTACGCCGCGGCCAACGCATGCCTGGATGCGCTGGCGGCACACCGCAGGGCTTCGGGTAGCCGCGGTACTTCTCTGGCCTGGGGTCTCTGGGACGGTGGCATGGCCGGGCAACTCAGCGACGTTGACCGTCAACGCCTTTCGCGCTCGGGCATGCTGCCGCTGTCGGAGGAACAGGGCCTCGCACTGTTCGATGCCGCCCTCGAGATCGACGTGGCGGCTCCGGTTCTTGCCCGTCTCGATTTCGAGAGCATCCGCAGTGCGGGAACTGCCGCGCCGGCGCTCTTCGCGGGCCTCATCCCGGCTCGCCGCAAAGCGGCCTCGGGCGCCTTCACAGCGCTGCGGGCTCGGCTGGCGAACACTGCCGAGAGCGAACGTTTCGATGTGCTCGTGGAGATCGTGCGTGCGCAGGTCGCCACGATTCTCGGTCATCAGAACGTGAACGCGGTCGCGGCGGACAAAGCCTTCGGCGAGTTGGGCTTCGATTCGATCACCGCTATCGAGTTCCGCAACGCTCTCAAGGCTGTCACGGGGTTGCAGCTGCCCGCGACCTTGGTGTTCGACTACCCGACACCTCGGGCCCTGGCGGAATATCTGGCCGACGAGTTCGCCGGCACCAGCCGCGACGTCGAGGTGACCGCCAGCAGAGCCGTCGACACGGACCCGATCGCCGTCGTCGGAATGGCCTGCCGCTACCCCGGAGGCGTCACGTCCCCCGAGGAGCTGTGGGAACTGGTCCGGGTCGGCGGGGATGCGGTGTCGACCCTCCCGACCGATCGAGGCTGGGACATCACCGGCATCTACGATCCGGAACCGGGCCGCGCGGGCAAGTCCTACACCCGGGAAGGCGGATTCCTGCACACCGCTGCGGAATTCGACGCGGACTTCTTCGGCATCGGCCCCAACGAAGCCACGATGATGGATCCGCAACAGCGGCAACTCCTGGAAACGACCTGGGAGGCGCTGGAACGCGCCGGTGTGGATCCGGCGGTGCTGCGCGGCAGCTCGACCGGTGTGTTCACCGGCGTGATGTACCACGACTACGCCCAGGGCAGCGGGAACAGCGCGACCGGCAGTCTCGTCTCCGGTCGCATCGCCTACACCCTGGGATTGGAGGGCCCGGCCGTCTCGGTCGACACGGCCTGCTCGTCGTCCCTGGTGGCAATGCATCTGGCGGCGCAGTCGCTGCGGTCGGGTGAATGCGACCTGGCGCTGGCCGGCGGTGTGGCGGTGATGGCCACCCCGGAGACCTTCGTGGAGTTCAGCCGTCAGCGCGGGCTCGCACCCGACGGGCGGTGTAAGTCCTTCTCCGACACCGCCGATGGTGTCGGATGGTCCGAAGGCGCCGGAATGCTGGTGCTGGAACGACTCTCCGACGCCCAGCGCAACGGCCACCGAGTGCTCGCGGTGATCGCCGGTTCGGCGGTGAATCAGGATGGCGCGTCGAATGGTCTGACCGCGCCCAACGGTCCCTCGCAGCGCCGGGTGATTCGCCAAGCATTGGCCAATGCCGGGATCTCGCCGGTCGAGGTCGATGTGGTGGAAGCCCACGGCACGGGTACGACGCTGGGCGATCCCATCGAAGCCCAGGCGCTTCTGGCCACCTACGGCCAAGACCGTGCGGCGGACCGTCCGCTGTGGTTGGGGTCGTTGAAGTCCAACATCGGTCACTCTCAGGCCGCGGCCGGTGTGGGTGGCGTGATCAAGATGGTGATGGCCATGCGCCACGGCGTGCTGCCCAAGACCCTGCACGTCGATGCGCCCAGCACCAAAGTCGATTGGAGCGAAGGCCATATCCGGTTGCTGACCGAGGCAGTCGCGTGGCCGGAGGTGGATCGTCCGCGTCGTGCCGGTGTGTCCTCGTTCGGTATCAGTGGCACGAATGCTCACGTCATCGTCGAGCAAGCTCCGGCGGTGGATCAGGCGCCGGTGACGACGGACCGTGGTGATGGACTGCTGCCCTGGGTGGTTTCGGCACGAAGTGGCGAGGCGCTCCGCGGTCAGGCTGCTCGCCTGGCGTCCCATGTCGATGATCGCGACCTGAATCCGGCGGATGTCGGCTTCTCCCTGGCCTCCACGCGTGCTGTTTTCGAGCATCGCGCGGTTGTGGTGGCCGAGAGTCGCGATGGTCTGCTCGCGGGCGTGCGGTCGTTGGCTGCCGGTGAGCAAGCCGCCGGTGTGGTGACCGGCCGCGTGACGTCGGGTTCGACGGGTCTGGTGTTCTCGGGTCAGGGTGCGCAGTGGGCCGGTATGGCTGCCGATTTGCGTGCGGCGTACCCGGTGTTCGCCGAGGCGTTCGACGCGATTGTCGCGGAGCTGGATCCGCTGCTGGGGCAGCAGGTTTCGTTGAATGCGGCGTTGGCCAGTGCTGACCTCGTGGACCAGACCGTGTTCGCGCAGGCGGGTTTGTTCGCGTTCGAGGTGGCGTTGTTCCGTCTGCTCGAATCCTGGCGAGTCCGTGCGGATGTCGTGGCCGGTCATTCGATCGGTGAGGTGGCTGCCGCGCATGTGGCGGGGGTGCTGTCTCTGACGGATGCGTGTGTGCTGGTGGCCGCGCGTGGCCGGTTGATGCAGGCGCTGCCCGCTGGCGGAGCGATGGTCGCGGTCGGTGCGTCCGAGGCCGACGTGCTGCCATTGCTGGCCGGTGAGGTGTCGATCGCGGCGGTGAATGGCCCTGCGTCGGTGGTGTTGTCCGGCGTTGAGGACGATGTCGTCGCTGTCGTCGAGCGGTGTGCGCAAAAGGGTTGGCGGACGCATCGTTTGCGTGTTTCGCATGCCTTCCATTCGGCGTCCATGGAGCCGATGCTGGCCGAATTCGCCACAGCGATACAAGGTTTGGCGTTCGCCCGCCCCCGGATCCCGCTGGTGTCGACGGTGACCGGTGCACGGGTGACCGACGAGATGTCGGATCCGTCGTACTGGGTGCGTCAGGTCCGGGAGACCGTCCGGTTCGCCGACGCGGTCGCCACGGCCGCCGAGCTCGGCGTATCCAGGTTCGCCGAGGTCGGTCCCGATGCGGTGCTGACCCCGATGATCGCCCAAACCCTCGATACCGCAACCACAATCGCCCTCACCAGTCGGGACAACGCGAGCCCCGTGACCCTGCTGACGGGCCTCGCCCGTCTGCATGTCACCGGTGCGACGGTGGATTGGACCAGCTACTACGCCGGAGTCGGTGGCACGAAGACCGACCTCCCGACCTACAGCTTCCAGCACCGCCGCTTCTGGGCCACCGGCCCACTGCACACCGGCGAGGCGCACGCGCTCGGCCTGCGGTCCACCGAGCACCCCATGCTCGGCGCGATGGTGGCACAGCCGGAGAGCGGCGGCGTCAGGTTCACCGGCCGCCTGTCCACGGCCACCCATCCCTGGCTGGCCGATCATGACGTGCTCGGCACGGTGCTGCTTCCGGGCACCGGATTCGTCGAACTCGCCGTGCACGCCGGAGACCAGGTCGACTGCCCGGAACTCGAGGAGCTCACACTGCTGGCCCCGCTGGTGTTGCACGGGCATGGCGGAGTGCAGATCCAGGTGATCGTCGGCGATAGCGATGAGACCGGTCGCCGAGGGCTCGACATCTACTCGCGCAAGGACGAGGACGATCCGTCGCTCTCGTGGACCCACCACGCGCACGGCACGGTGAGCCCCGGCCAGGAGGCCGGCGACGACGGCTGGGCCGACTTCGTGCAGTGGCCACCGGCCGGCGCCACGGCCGTCCCGTTGGACGGGGCCTACGACGAACTCGCGGAGAACGGGTACCACTACGGGCCCGCCTTCCAAGGGCTTTCGGCCCTGTGGCGTCGCGGGGCGGACCTTTTCGCCGAAGTCGCTCTCCCCGAGCAGACCTCGGCCCAGGGCTACGGTGTGCATCCCGCGCTGCTCGACTCGGCCATGCACGCACTGTCCTTCGGCCTGCCCGAGGGCGTGGACGAGCAGGCCGAGCGGCCGACCCTGGTGCCGTTCGCGTGGTCTTCGGTGCGTGTGCACGCGGACGGCGCCCGGCGGGTGCGGGTCCGGTTGACCTGGCTGAATCAGGGAGAAATCACCCTGGCGATGGCCGATTCCGGTGGCGCGCCACTGCTTTCGGTACGCTCGCTCGCCTTGCGCCCACTCTCGGTCGAACTGCTCTCGGGCGCGGCCCGGTCCTCGCAGGACGCGCTGTACGAGCTCACCTGGCGGCCCGGTCCGGAACTGGGTTCGGCGGCGGGAGTCTCGTGGGCCGACTGGGGCGCGTCGGAGCCGGCGTCGGTCCTGCTCTTCCGACCCCCGGTCGATGGCGACCACGTGCCGGCCCGGTTGCGGACGGCGCTGCACCGCACGCTCGGCGTCATCCAGCAGTTCCTGAGCGAAGAGCGTTACGCCGCAACCACTTTGGCGGTGATCACCGACTCCGAGGCCGACCCGGCCGCGGCCGCGGTGTGGGGTCTGGTGCGCGCGGCGCAGGCGGAGAACCCCGGGCGGATCGTGCTCATCGAGGCGCGTGCGGAGACAGCGGCGGATCAGCTGGTCGCCGCGGCGATCTCGGGTGAGCCGGAACTGGCTGTCGACGCCGACGGGGCGCGGGTGCCGCGCCTGGTTCGCGCCGCGTCGCCCGAACCGAAGCCGCAGGCACCGTGGGATCCCGACCGGACGGTGCTGATCACCGGTGGCACCGGCGGCATCGGTCGCCACATCGCCGAGCATCTGGTGACCGAACACGGTGTGCGGCACCTGCTGCTGGCCGGTCGTCGCGGACCGGACGCCGTCGCGGATCTGATCGACGAACTCGGCGCTCTCGGCGCCCGGGTCCGCGTGGCCGCCTGCGATGTCACCGACCGGAATGCGTTGCGGGACCTGCTCGCTTCGATTCCCGCGGAGCATCCGCTGGGTGCGGTCGTCCACGTGGCGGGCGTCGCCCACAACGGTCTGGTCGACGCCTTGACGCCGGAGCAGATCGACTACTGCCTCGGCGCCAAGGCCGACGCCGCGTGGTATCTGCACGAGCTCACCCGCGACGCCGGACTGTCCGCATTCGTGATGATCTCCTCGGTCGCAGGCTCGATCCTGCCGGCCGGGCAGGGCGGTTACGCGGCGGCCAACGTGTTCCTCGACGCCCTCGCCACCTCCCGGCACGCCGAGGGCCTACCGGCCACCTCGCTCGCCTACGGCCTGTGGGACATCGAAACCGGACTGTCACAATGGCTCAGCCAGGCCGACCGGCTGCGCATGCGTCGCCAGGGCATGCCGCCGCTGGCCGCGGGCAAGGCGCTCGAATTGTTCGACGCAGCAGTGTCCACGACGCGTCCGGTGCACGTGCCGGTCGAGATCGACCTGGCCGCGTTGCGCGCCCGGGACGCGGTGCCCGCACTGCTCGGCGACCTGGCCAAGCGGGCCGGGCGTCGGCACAGCAGCGGAACACAGGACGCGGGAGCGCTGCGCAGGCAGCTGGCGCAGCTCTCGGAGTCCGAGCAGGAACAGTGGCTCCGGACCCACATCCTCGAGAACGCCGCCAGGCTGCTCGGGCACGAGAGCGCCGACGCGCTCGACCCCGAGCGCGACTTCCTCGAGGCCGGGTTCGACTCACTGGCCGCCATGGAGTTGCGGACCACGCTGAATGCCTCCACCGGCCTGACCCTGCCGACCGCCGCGATCTTCGATCACAAAACGCCTGCGGCACTGGCCCGATACCTGCGGAAGGAGCTCACCACAACCACTCGAACCGACAGCGAGCGGGTGAGCGAGGACGACTCGCTGTACGGCATGTTCCGCGGCGCAGTGGAATCCGGGCGAGTCGGCACCGGCTTCGCCCTGCTGAATCTGGCGGCGGAGCTGCGCGAGCAGTTCGCGTCGGCATCCGAACTGGATCGGCTCCCTGCTCCGGCGCGAGTCGCCGCGGGTTCGGCTCTGCCGCGGATCATCTGCCTCACACCGCCACTGGCCACTGGCGGCGCACATCAGTACGCCAGGATCGCCTCGCACCTGCGCACTGCCCGTGAGGTCGTGGCGCTGTCGCCGATCGGCTGCCGGACGGGAGAACCCCTGCCGGCGACGCCTACGGCAGCCTTGGAGGCCCTGGCGCGCACTGTTCTCGAAGCGGCACAAGGAGATCCGTTCGTGCTGCTCGGGTACTCCTCGGGCGGCCTGCTGGCCTACCTCCTCACCGAGCACCTGGAGGCGGCGGGCGGACCCGCGCCCGCGAGCGTGGTCATGCTCGACACCTACCGGGTGGACGATGGCGGCGGCGAATGGCTGCTGCGGGCGATGGCCGAGCACATGGTGTCCAACGAGGCGACCTTCGGCCGCTTCGACCAGGCCCGCTTGTCCGGTATGGGCTGGTATGTCCGGCTGCTCCAGGAGATAGCGCCCGGTCCCGTTGTCACGCCGACCTTGTTCGTCCAGTGCGCCCAGTCGTTCCTGGGAAGTTCATCGGACCGTGCGGACTGGCAGGCCCAGCCCTGGGACGCAACGCATTCCGTCGTGCCGGTCCAGGCCGATCACTTCACGATCCTGGAGGACGGCTCGGCGGATGCCGCGGACGTAATCGAGGGCTGGCTCGCGGGTTGAGAGCGACGACCGGGTGAGCGCAGGCTCACCCGGTCGTTCTCGCCTACCGCCTTGCCCGGGAAGGTTGCCGATCCGGCGACGCGTGAGCGGATCGGCCATGGGCTCGACGTGGCCGATATCGAGCGCTAAGCTAGCCGACTATACAGTCAGTCTGCTCGAGCAATTCATATCGAACATGAAGGGGAATCAGTTGATGGTTCCGAAGATCGGTCGCATCGTGATCGCCACGTTGGCAATCGTCACAGCGCTTGGGGTTTCCGCCTGCGGCAGTGGCAACAAGGACGAAGCCAAGCCGGACAAGGCGACCACGTCGAAAGTGGCTGCAGCCCAGAGCAGCTATCCGGCCGTCCCAGGTGCGACGGATCTCAATGCCGAGTTGCAGAAGCTCATGGATCCCAATATCGCCAACGAGCAGAAGCTGGACCTGATTCAGGGCATCAAGGCCGATCCGATGCTGCCGCAACGGCTGACGGATGCCTTCAAACAGATGAACGTCACCATCACGGTCACCAAGGTGACCGATTTGGGCAACGGCGCACTCACCGCCGACGCCCAGGTGTCCATCAACGGTGGAGCGCCGAACCAGGTGTTGGTACCGGTCGTGGCCGAAGATGGGAAATGGAAGGTCCAGAAGGACTGGACCTGCAACACGTTGTCGCTGGTCCAGCAGACTTCCCCGGCCTGCAGCTGATCGGACCGCAGTGCGCCGTCAGGCGGTCCGAAGCGGACTCCCCGACCCGGGATGCAACACGGTGGCGCACCCTGAAACGGAACTGCGCCCGGGCCCTGGCGGGCTGACTAGCCGGCGCCGTCGGTTGCTCGCTGGGGGATCCAGCATGCCGGGTCGTGGATCAGTTCCTCCAAGGCCAGATACGCGGCACCGGTTGCGCCGGGCGCCATATCCGGTCGGGCGACCTCGACTCGCGGGGCAATCCACTGTGCTGCCACCACGCGGCCGTGGAGGTGTGAGATGAGCGGGGGCAGCAGGAAATCGGCCAGCGCTGCCAAATGCCCTCCGAGCACGATGACCGGTATGCCGAGAATATTGATCGCTGCCGCCAGCGCGATGCTGAGCGCCCACGCGGCACGCTCGAGGGAGTGCAGAACTGCGGCGTTCCCCGCGACTGCGTGGGCGGCGAGCTCGGTTATGCCGGTGCCGGCGGGCAATCCGGCGGCGGCAACGAGTGCTTGCCTGCCGGCGTACAACTCGAGACAGCCCGTGGAACCACACGCGCAGGCACCGCCGCCCGGGTCGACGGTGACATGCCCGATTTCGCCGCTGCCCCCGTACGGTCCGGCCATCACCGCGCCGTCGATCACCGCCGCCCCGCCGATACCGGTATCGCCGGACACGTAGAAAAAGTTCCGGACCGCGCCTGGGCGGCCGGGCGCGTATTCGGCCGCTGCCCGGGCGGCCAGATCCGCCTCGTTGCCGACTCGCACCGGCAACCCGGCCCGTGCCCCGGCAGCGATGAACTCCTCGGGACGCACTTCCGACCACCCCAGATTCGGTGCGGTCATGAGTGTGGCGGTGTCGGCGCGCACGATCCCGGGCAGCGCCAAGCCGACCCCGACAACTCGCACGTCGTCGGCCAGCGCTGTAATCAGTTCTGTGCTGAGCTCGCCGAGTCGGGCCAAGCAGGCGGCCGGTCGGCTGTTCCGCCAGTCGCCGATCTCGCTGCGTTCGCCCGCGATGTCCCCGGACAACGTGATTGCTCGAGCGGTCAAACGATTCGTATCCACTTGCAGCCCTAGGGCGATGAGGCGACTTGCGGCGATGATCGGCGTCGCCGGCCGGCCGCGGCTCGGTGCTGCAGCGCGCGGCAACTCGGCGAGGATGCCACCCGCGACCAGCTCGTCGACCAGGCGAGACGCGGTGGCTCGGGTCATGCCGGTCGCCGAAGCGATACTCGCGCGCGACACACCCGCAGGGTTCTGCAGCACCGTGGTCAGCACCAACGCCAAGTTCGCCGCCCGGAGCGATGTCTGGCGGGCACTTGTCGGCGCCGTGCGAACAGCCAGCGAAGAACCTCGATTCACGTATTGACCGTAACCCACCCGCCAATTAAGTTCATCGGCTAAACAAATGAGAGGATTGTGCGATGTCCCGCCAACCCACCCCGCAGGACAGGTTCTCGTTCGGACTGTGGACAGTCGGCTGGAGCGGCGCTGATCCGTTCGGTGGCGCGACCCGTCCGACACTGGCTCCGTGGGACTACGTCGACGGGCTGGCCCAGCTCGGGGCCTGGGCAATCAGCTTCCACGACAACGACATCTACCCATTCGACGCCGACGAGGCCATTCAGCAGCGGCGGGTGGCCCGGGTGAAGGACGCGGCCGATCGTGCTGGTCTGGCAATCGAGATGGTCACCACCAACACCTTCACTCACCCGGTGTTCAAGGAGGGTGGACTGTGCGCCAACGACCGGGGGGTCCGCCGTTTCGCGTTGCGGAAGATCCTGCACGCGGTCGATCTGGCCGGACAGGTCGATGCCACCACCTTCGTCATGTGGGGCGGCCGTGAGGGCAGCGAATACGACGGATCCAAGGACCTCTACGCCGCGCTCGAACGGTACAAGGAGGGCATCGACACCGTCGCGGCCTACATCGAGGCGCAGGGATACGACCTGCGCATCGCCTTGGAGCCGAAACCCAACGAACCGCGCGGCGACATCCTGCTGCCGACCGTGGGACACGCCCTCGCGCTGATCGCGGAGCTCGACCATGCCGATCTCGTCGGGGTCAACCCCGAGACCGGCCACGAGCAGATGGCGGGACTCAACTACACCCACGCGATCGGGCAGGCGTTGTGGTGCGGCAAGCTGTTCCACATCGACCTCAACGGCCAGCGCGGCGCGAAATACGACCAGGACCTGGTCTTCGGCCATGGCGATTTGATGTCGGCGTTCTTCACCGTGGACCTGCTCGAGAACGGTTTCCCCGGCTATCCCGACGGCCCGCGCTACACCGGGGCCCGGCACTTCGACTACAAGCCCTCACGCACCGAATACATGCCCGGGGTGTGGGAATCGGCACGAGCGAACATGTCGACGTACCTGATGCTGGCCGACAAGGCCCGCGCATTCCGGGCCGACCCTCGCGTGCAGGAGGCGATGACACACGCCGGGGTGTTCACCCTCGCCCAGCCGACGCTGGGCGAGGGTGAATCGGTACAGACGTTCGCGGCGGGCCGAGACCAGCTGTTCGACCCCGACACCGCCGCGACGCGCGATTACGGTTTCGTGCGCTTGCACCAGCTCGCCGTCGAGCATGTGATCGGATGAGGCCATGACACTGGTGGCTGGGGTCGATTCCTCGACCCAATCCTGCAAGGTTGTCATCCGCGACGCCGACAGCGGCCGGCCGGTGCGCTCGGGTGCCGCCGCGCACCCGCCCGGCACCGAGGTCGATCCCGAATATTGGTGGCAGGCACTGCAATCGGCGATACAGCAGGCCGGTGGCCTCGACGACGTGGCCGCGGTCTCGGTCGGCGGGCAGCAGCACGGACTCGTCTGCCTGGACGCCCACGGCGCGGTGATCCGTCCGGCGCTGCTGTGGAACGACACCCGATCCGCTGCTGCCGCCCGCGACCTTGTTCACGAAATGGGCGACGGCGATCACGACGCGGGTGTGCGGCGCTGGGTCGACGCGGTCGGCACCGCACCGGTCGCGTCGCTGACCATCACGAAACTGCGCTGGCTCGCCGACCACGAGCCCGCCAACGCCGCGCGTATCGCAGCGATCGCGTTGCCCCATGATTGGCTCACCTGGCGGTTGCGCGGTGCGAGGTCGCTCGACGACCTGGTCACCGACCGTAGCGAAGCGTCGGGCACCGGCTATTTCGATCCGGTGTCCGGTGTCTACCGGCGTGAGCTGCTGGCAATGGCCTTGCGGTACAGCCAGACCCACGCGCAGGGCATCGTGTTGCCGGCGGTCGCGGCGCCGACGGCGCCCGCGGGCACCTCCGACCCTGCGCTGGGCCGGTCGGAGATGATCGTCGGGCCCGGGTGCGGCGACAACGCCGGCGCGGCGCTGGGTTTGGGACTGCACGCCGGTCAGGTGATGCTCTCGCTGGGTACCTCGGGCGTGATCGCCGCCGTCACGACCACGCCGGTCCGGGACCCGTCCGGCACGGTGGCGGGCTTCGCCGACGCTACCGGTCGTTTTCTTCCACTGGTGTGCACGCTCAACGCCGCCAGGATCCTCGAGGCGACTGCCACCGTCCTCGGCGTGGATCTCGACGAGCTCTCGGCGTTGGCACTGGCGGCGGCACCCGGCGCGGGCGGGCTGGTGCAGGTGCCCTACCTGGAAGGCGAACGGACGCCGAATCTTCCCCATGCCACCGGCTCCTTGTACGGCATGACGATGGAGTCGATGACCCAGGAGAATATCGCCCGGGCGGCGGTGGAGTCGCTGTTGTGCCTGACCGCCGCTGCTGCCGATGTGTTCCGTCGTGGTTCGGTGCCGGTCGACCGGGTCACGCTGACCGGTGGCGGTGCACGCTCGGCAGCCGTGTGCGCCATCGCGCCGGCGGTGTTCGGGGTGCCCGTCGATGTTCCCGTTCCCGGTGAATACGTCGCCGCGGGAGCCGCTCGCCAAGCCGCGTGGGTGCTGTCGTCGGCCCCGCAGCCCCCTGTCTGGCCATTGGCCACAACCCGCACCTTTGCTGCGGACCCGTCGCCGGAATTGCTGGCCCGATACCGGGAGGCAGCAGCACGCTCACACCTGTGATCCGCTGTGTCGGCGCGTCACCCAGTGACGCGCACGTCAGTTCGCGCTGCCGAGGTGTGCTCGCGGATCAGCTGCCCGACCGCTCGGCAATTCGCATCGATGAAGAAATGACCGCCCGGAAACGATTGCGCGGCAAAGCTTCCGGAGGTGTGTGCGCTCCACTCCTGGATGTCCGCGAAACTCGCATCGGGGTCGCCGTCGCCGACCAGTGCGACGATGGGGGACTTGACCATGGCGTCCGTCGTGCACGCGTAGGTCTCGATGGCCCGGTAGTCGTTCCTGACGATCGACAGGATCAATTCCCGAAAGTCGGGATCCTCGAGCAATACCGCGGGCGTACCGCCGATCTGAAGCAATTGTTCACACAGTTCTCGATCGCCGAGCAGATGCACGCGCCCGGTTTGCGTCGCCGACGGAGCACAGCGGCCGGAAGCGAACAGCACTGTCGCCGTTGCCCCTACCTCGTCCTCGAGCCGCCTGCACGCCTCGAAGGCCACGACGGATCCCATGCTGTGGCCGAACACGGAAAAATTCCCGGCATCCCGTACAGCTTCGATCACCTCGGGAAGCAGGCCGTCGACCAGCCCTGAAATATCGCCCACGAGCCGTTCGTGCCTTCTGTCCTGCCGTCCCGGATATTGAACGGCGACAACGTCGAACTCCGAACCGACGGACTCGGCCAATGGTCCGAAAGAGAGGGCGGATCCGCCGGCGTGGGGAAAGCAGACCAACTTGTGGGAGCCATTCCTCGGTGAAGGGGTCAGGTGACGCAGCCAGCTATTGCCCATCGGGTGGAGAGCCTTTCCTCGGATTCAACATCCGAACGGTACCGTGCAATGGGCTCGAGCCGGGTGCGGGGGAGCGTCAGGGCTGTTGTGGCGCAGGGGAATCCGTAGGGGCACGGCGGAACGGGGCGGCCACGTCGGGGCGCAGGGGGAGCGCGGTGGCCGATTCGCGGCGACGGAGGGCCTCGGTGGCCTCGGGCTCGTTGTTGGCCGTCAAACGGTAGACGGCGCGTTCGAGGATCGGGAGGACTTCGGAGACCTGGAGGGTGCCGTCGGCGCATTGACCGAGCAGGGAGAAGGTCATGTTGGAGAGGACGACGGCGATGTCCTCGAGATAGCGGGGCTCGGCGCCGGCGAGCACGGCGGCGGCGATGGGGAGGACGGCGTCCAGGCCGTGATTGTCGAGGCGTTGGTTGGCCGGACCGATGCGGGCCCGATGGTAGGCCTCGAGCATGATCGGGTGGCGTTCCCAGGGATCGAACACGTGGCGGATGACGCGGAGCAGGCCGTCGCGGATGGATTCGCCGGGGGGCGGGGATTCCATCGGGATGTAGGTGTTGTCCTCCATCCAGGCTTCGATGGCGGAGACGAGCAACTCGTCGCGCGTGGGGAAGAGCTTGTAGATGGTGGTGAGCGAGACGCGGGCGCGGCGCGCGACTTCGCGCAGCTGGACGGCGTCGTAGCCGTCGGATTCGAGCAGGGCGCGGACCTCGAGCAGGATCCGTGCCCGTAATGCCTCTTCCGTCTCCTTGGCCATGCAGTTACAGTAACGCCGTTACTTGAGTAACCGGGTTACTCGTCGAGTCCGCACGAACCTTCCAAGGTGTCCAATGCCAGATATCTCGCGTCGCTCCCTGCTGTCCGGGGCAGCCGCCACCGCTACTCTGCTCGTGACAGCGCCGGTCGCCCGCGCCGGAATCGCCGCCCGGGTCCAGCGGGTGGAGCTCACCCGTGAAGACCATCGGGTCATCGTCATCGGCTCGGGTTTCGGTGGCGGCGTCACCGCCCTGCGCCTGGCCGAAGCCGGCGTCCAGGTGCTGCTGCTCGAGCGCGGACTGCGCTGGCCCACCGGACCGAACGCGCAGACCTTCCCGCATGCCACCGCACCGGACAAGCGCATGCTGTGGCATCGCTCGAGTCCCGAATTGTTCGGCAAGCCGGTGGCTTTCGACAAGTACACCGGTCTCGTCGAGGCGGTGCCGGGGCAGAACATGACCGCCCTGTGCGCGGCGGGTCTGGGCGGTGGATCGCTTGTCTACCAGGGCATGTCGCTGCAGCCCACGGAGGCGGTCTTCAGCGCTCATTTTCCGGATGGACTCGACTGGGCATCCCTGAATTCCCTCTACTACCCCCGCGTCGCCCGCATGCTCGGTCTGGCCGTGGCCCCCGACGAACTGATCAACACGCCGAACTACACCGCCGCAAGGGTTTTCGCCGATCACGTCCGCCGCGCCGGTCTGCCGCTGTCGAAGATTCCCATGCCCATCGACTGGAACTTCGCACTCGCCGAACTCCGCGGCGAGATGGCCCCCTCCTACACCAATGGTGACGGGGCCATGGGCGTCAACAATGGCGGCAAGCACTCGGTCGACGTCACCTATATCGCCGCCGCCGAGGCCACCGGCCGCGTTACCGTCGAGACCCTGCACGAGGTCACCGACATCGAGCGCGCGCCGGACGGCCGCTGGGTCGTACACGTGAACCGCACCGATACCGCGGGCACGGTGCTGGAGAACAAGATCCTCACCACCAATGCCCTGGTCATGGCCGCGGGCAGCCTCAATACCACCCGTCTGCTGGTGCGCGCGGGGGCCAGGGGCCAGATCCCCGACCTCCCTGACGATCTCGGCCGCGGGTGGGGCACCAATGCCGACCGCATCTACGTCTGGTCCGCTCCCACCGAGGAATTCGGCCCCGCCCAGGGCGGTCCGGTCGTCTACGGCAGCCTGAACTGGGATGACCCGGACAACGCGCACACCGTTATCCAGGCGTCCATTCCGCCGCTGTCGATGGACGCGCACAGCACCATGATGGTCGGCTACGGGCTCAGCAGCGGCCGCGGCGAGTTCCGCTACGACTCGGCGACCGATGCCGCGACCCTGTTCTGGCCCGCCGACGGCGATGCCGTCATCCAGGACAACCACATCGGCCCCGCGGTGCAACGCATCGCCGGACCGTCGAGTGTGCTGCTCGACACCAATCTCGCATTCCCCTCCACCTGGCATCCGCTGGGCGGCGCGAGCATGGGCACGGTGTGCGACCTGGACGGCCGCGTCCACGGCCAGCCCGGCCTGTACGTCCTCGACGGCGCGCTCATGCCCGGCAACACCGCCGCCTGCAATCCGTCGATGACCATCGCGGCCCTGGCCGAACGCGCCCTGGACCACTTGGTGGCCACCGATGTGGGGCAAGCGATCTGACCTCGCCTACGGACGCGCCGTACCGACCTCGGCTCGATTTCCTGCGGTCCGCACGCAGATTGCCACCACGCTGACCCGGCGCGCACAGCCGGCGCACAGGTCTCACAGCTGACCCATAGCTTCGGTACAGCTTCGGCCCAGTGATCTCCCCGACGCTGTAACAATGTCAGTTCTGACCTCGGGAAACACCCCGATCGAGCGCTCCGCCATGCGTCGTGCCGACGGCAGTCCCGTCAGCGTGCTCGTGGTGGACGACGAACCGGCGCTGGCCGAATTGCTCGCCCTGGCCCTGCGTTACGAGGGCTGGACCGTCGGCACCGCCGGGGATGGGCGCACGGCCGTCGCCAGGGCGCGCGAACTGCGGCCCGATGTGGTCGTGCTCGATGTGATGCTGCCCGATATGACCGGTCTCGAGGTGCTCGACCGGCTGCGCCACCTGCTCCCGGATCTGCCGGTCCTGCTGCTGACCGCCAAGGATTCGGTCGAGGACCGGATCGCCGGCTTCACCGCGGGCGGCGACGACTACGTCACCAAGCCCTTCAGCATCGACGAGGTGGTGCTGCGGCTGCGGGCGCTGCTGCGGCGCGCGGGCATCGCGAGCGAGGACAGTGGCTCGCGGCTGGTGGTCGGCGATCTGACGCTCGACGAGGACAGCCACGAGGTCACCCGCGACGGCGTCGACATCGCGCTGACCTCAACGGAATTCGAGCTGCTACGGCTGTTCATGCGCAATCCCCGCCGGGTACTGAGCAAGGCGCAGATCCTGGACCGGGTCTGGAGCTACGACTTCGGCGGCCGCTCCAACATCGTCGAACTGTATGTCTCCTATCTGCGCAAGAAGATCGACAGCGGCCGCGCGCCGATGATCCACACACTGCGAGGTGCGGGCTATGTCCTCAAGCCGGCTCAGTGAGTCCACACAGGAGCTCGGCGAATCCGAGCTCGGTCCCTCCACGAAAGAGCGGGGTGAGTCCATGAATCGACGGGAAGAGCCCGTGAACGAGCTCCCCGCACCCTCTGGCCGGCCCGCCGAGCCGAGGCCCCGCCGCCGCTGGTCGCTGCGCAGGCGGCTGCTGGTCGGACAGGTGGTGCTGCTGGTGGCCGTGGTGGTGGGCATCGGCATCGCGACCGAGCTTGCGCTGCAACAGTTCCTGGTGCACCAGGTGGACGTCGACCTCACCGCGACGACAGAGCATGCCCTCGGCGACGTGGGCGGCGGTCCCAGCCTCGGCCCGCCGCCGGACCAGCACAATGCCCCCGGCCCGCCGCCCTCGACAGGCGAGTCGTCCGGTCCGGGGCCGGAATTCCTGAATCGCCGCAGCATCCAACCGGATACGGTCGGCGTGCTCGTGGACCGCGACCACTCGGTGAGCGCGGGCCGCGTCGGCAACGACGGCGTGCAGTCCGCCCTGTCGGAGTCGGCCCGCAAGCAGCTGGCCGCCGCCACTCCCGGTAAGCCCGTCTCGATGGATATCGAGGGCCAGGGCCACTATCGTGTGCTCGCCGAGACCACCTGGTCGGGCAAGACGGTGATCATCGGTCTGCCGCTGGACTCGGTCGACGCCACCCTAATGCGGGTGCTCCTGATCCTGCTGATCGCCACCGCCGTGGTCCTGGTGGTGGCGACCTCGGCGGGCATCTGGCTCATCCGGCGCGCCCTGACCCCGCTGGATCGGGTCGCCGCCACTGCCGCGCGGGTCGCGGGCCTGCGGCTGGATCGCGGGGAAGTGACGCTGCCCGTGCGGGTTCCGGTCGCCGACGCCGACGCCGGTACCGAGGTCGGTCAGCTCGGCATGGCCATCAACCGCATGCTCGACCACATCGCGGGCGCGCTGGAGGCCCGGCACGAAAGCGAGACCCGGATCCGGCGGTTCCTGGCCGACGCCAGCCACGAACTGCGCACCCCGCTGTCCTCCATCCGCGGTTACGCGGAACTGGCGCTGCGGGAACGGGATACGCTGCCGCCGGTGGTCGCGCATGCCATGAGCCGCGTCGACTCCGAGTCGCGGCGCATGACCACCCTGGTGGAGGACATGCTGCTGCTGGCCCGCCTGGACGCCGGGCGCGGGATCGAGCACGCGCCGGTGGATCTGACCCGGCTCACCGTGGATGCGGTCAGCGACGCCCACATCGCCGGCCCGGATCTGCAGTGGGCGTTGGAATTACCGCCCGAGCCGATCGTGGTGACCGGCGACACGGCCCGCCTGCACCAGGTGCTGGCCAACCTGCTCGCCAATGCGCGCGTGCACACCGGACCCGGTACCCGGGTCACCACCGCCCTGGCCGAGGACGGCCGGGGCGGGGCGATCTGGCGGGTCACCGACGATGGACCGGGCATCCCCACGGAACTGCAGCCGGAGGTCTTCGAACGCTTCGCGCGCGGTGATTCGTCGCGCTCGCGACGCGCCGGCAGCACCGGGCTCGGCTTGTCCATCGTGGCGGCGGTGGTGAAAGCGCACGGCGGCGCCATCGACGTCGAAAGCCGCCCCGGCCGTACCGAATTCACCGTGCGCCTGCCCGCCGCGGGCTGAGCGCACGGTGGCGGTCAGCCCGCGGCGGTGACGGTCAGCCGAACGAGCCGGTCGGCGGCTGCGGCTGGGCCTGCGGCTCGGGCTGGGGCTGCGGCTGATCCGGGCCGCGATCCTGGTCGCCCGGCCGGTCGTGCCGATCCTGGTCGCCGGGACGGTCGTGGCGGTCCTGGTTGTCGCCGCCGCGATCGTGATTCCAATCCGGGTCGGCGATCTGGCTGACCACCGGAATTCCGGAGTCGGTGGTGGCGGCCGAGGCGGGGATGGCCAGCGCGGCCACCGGCACCGCGGCGAGGGCACCGGCCACGGCGATGCGGGCGGTCACGCGGCGCAGGCGGGACGGGGTCACAGACGAGGATTTCAACGCGCAGAACCTTTCTCGGAGGGACGGCGGGCCGAGCGGCCTGCCGTGACTCCTATCCAAAAGCCCCTATGTGGGCGGGCCATGGGTCCGACCTATGTGCCAGCTGGGAATCCGAGCCGGTGTCGCGCCCCAGTAGGCTGAGCCGCGTGGGACGACCGGACGCAGCACACACCGCCCCTGCCGCCCAGAGCGGCGCACCCATGCAATTCGTCGCGGACCTGCGCGATATCGCCACCCCCGACCCGGATTCACGCCGTCTCACCGATCCCGGGCACGCCGCCGAACTGGTGGCGGCCGAGACCCGGGACCGGCTGCGCGCGGTATTCGAGGCCATGCCCGCCGACCCGGTCATCCTGCTGTCCGGCGGCGTCGACTCGATCTTCCTGGCCGCCACCGCCGTCGCCCTGGGCCGTCGCCCGCACGCTCTCACCGTGCTGACCGCCGACGGCACCGACCGCGCCAACGCCACGGCCGCCGCCACCGCCCTCGGCCTGCCGCACGACATCGTCGAACTGGACGGCCCCGCCGTGGCGGCATTGGCGCGGGAATCGCTGGAACGCCTGAAAGTGCCCGAACTGTGGGAGGTTTCGTACGCCGTCCCGATGCTCGCCATCCAGCCGGTCCTGGACCGCCTCGGCATCACCGGCCCGATCCTGACCGGCAGCGGCGCGGACGCCATCTTCGCGGGCGGCAAAACCCTTGCGCACCCGATCGATTCACCCGAGGCTACCGCGGAACTCGATCGCATCACCCGCACCGAATCCGCTCACAACTTCACCGTCGATCGGCTCGTCCCGGACTTCTATCCCCGCATCCTGGGCGACCGCGCCGACCATATCGTGCACATCTTCCAGACCGTCCGCTTCTGGGAACTCGCCCAAACCCTCGCGCCCCCGGCACTGTTCGGCCTGCACAACGGAGCGCCCGCCGACAAGCTGTGCGTCCGCATCGCCTGCGAACGGCTGCTGCCCGAATCGGCCCGCTCCCTGGCGTGGGCCGAGAAGTCCGCCATCCAGCGGTCGGCAGGCATCATGGGTGCGCTGGCCGAGGCTGCCCGTGCGTACGCCGCCGACATCCCCGGCGCACGCACCTACTCCGATCCCGCCGCCGAACAATTCGACGCCGTGGCCACCCGCCTCTACCTCGCGCTGCTCCTGCGCGACTAGGTTCTGTCTCGAATGGTGAGGGCGGGCCTGTGGCCGCCCTCACCACTGCCGGAGCCATTGGCTGATCGACCCCATCGAGCTGGATGCCACCCTCGAGGCGTAGCTCGCGAGTTCCCGGCTAACCCTTCTGGTTAGCCGGGAACTAACTCTTTCGGCTATTTCTTCCGCGAATCGGGCATCGGGCTCGAATTTCTCGTATGTGCCGAATTAGCCTCGCTGTCGCTAACAGTCGAAATCTTGGAGGTGGGCAAGGTTATGGGATCGCCGGCATCGGTCACCGTGCCGCAAGAATCGTATGCTTCGAATTCGCTGCCGCGCGTCCTCGCGCTCGACGCGGCGCGGGGCATCGCGGTGCTGGGCATGTTCGCGGTGCATGTCGGGCCGCCGCGGGGCCAGCCGGGCGCGTCCTGGCTGACGGTCTTCGAGGGCCGGTCGGCCGCACTGTTCGCGGTATTGGCGGGCGTGTCGCTGGCGCTCATGTCCGGCGGGGCGCACCCTGCCACCGGGATCGCGGCCCGCCGCAGCCTGATTCGCATCGGCTCCCGAGCCGTGCTGGTCGCGCTGCTGGGTCTGGCGCTGGCGCAACTGCATTCCGGCATCGGAATCTTGATCATCCTGACCTACTACGGCCTGTTCTTCCTGCTGGCCCTGCCCGCCCTGCGGCTGGAGGCCCGGGCGCTCGCGATACTCGCGGCGGTGTGGGCGATCGCCGGGCCGATCCTGTCCTTCGTCATCCGAAGCCACATGCACCAGAACGCTTCCGGCGGCGACCCCCTCTTCGAGATGTTCACCTCGTGGTCGGGTCTGCGGCAGGCGGGCCAGATGCTGGTGCTCACCGGCGGGTACCCGGCGCTCACCTGGATGCCATTCCTCTTCGCCGGTATGGCCCTGGGCCGCTGGGGGATTCGCGCACTCCGGCCGCTGCCGGTGATCGGCGTCGGTGCACTGCTGGCCCTGCTCGGATACGGCGGTTCGTGGCTGGTACAGCACCTGTTGGGCGGACGTGCGCACCTGGTCGACCTGCTCACCGAGGGCATGAGACAGGCCGGGGTCACCGATTTCGATCCGGGCCAGATCATCGATATGACCGGTCTCGGCGCGGTGGCGACAACGAGCTGGTGGTGGCTGACCGTCGCCACCCCGCACAGCGGCACCCCATTCGAGGTGTTCGGCGCGACCGGTGCCGCCTGCCTGGTGATCGGTGTGCTGATGGCACTGGTCCCGCGTGCCGGTATCGCCTTGCGCCCCTTGATCGCCGCGGGCTCCTGCGCGTTGAGCCTCTACATCCTGCAGGTGGTGGCGGTCAGCGTCCTGGTGCCGATACCCGACGAGAACGCGACCGCACCGCCGGCCGGCATCCACGGCCCGGGCTGGGAACTACTGGCACTACTCGCCATCGGTTCCCTGGTGGTGGCGACTCTGTGGCGCAGCCGGTTCCGTCGCGGTCCGGCGGAACGGCTGCTCCACACCATCACTCAGGGCGTGACGAACGCTCTGGTCAGGCGTTCTTCCTCGCCCCATCCCTGAATATGCCAACGTGAGCAACAGCTTTCACCAAAGATGCTGATGGGGTGGCACCGCACCCGCGATGCCACCCCATCACCCACTTCGAGACACTTCCCAGCGGCGAGGCGGGCGACCGATCCGATTGTCCTGGTTCAGTTTCCGTACGCCTGCGACCCCGCGACGCGGAATTCGTGACTCATCCCCGAGCACACCACGTCGTTGCGGACCGAAACCGTGCACGTGGCCCCGGCGTAGTAGACCGACGTCGTGTACTGATCGACCCCCGGCACGATCGCGGGATTGCCGCCCTGCTGGGTGTGGCTGCCATTGGAACTCCACTGCGGGTGCGAGGGAAAGTAGGCCGTGTCGATGGCGACGGCCGGCACGTAGGGCACCGGGATCGTCATACCCGCGATCGTCATCGACATGATCGATGCCGGAGTCGGAAGATCGCACCCCACAACACCATTCGGCGTAATCGAACAGTTGTTTCCCGCCATGTTGAACCACGCCACCCCATTGGCGTCCACGTAGGGCGCCGGATCGACGAAATCGGCGTGGGCCACACCCGGAACGAAGCTTGCGAACAACCCGGCGACCATTGCGCCGCCGGTGACCACTGCTGACCTAACCTGCATCGCACATCTCCTTTGATGAGTGTTCAACGGATCATGTCGTATACGCGTCGAGGCTGGTGGGAGATCTTGTCACGCATGAAGAAGGGGAGCCCGGACACCACGCCCAGACTCCCACAGTCGTCATGGTCGGTCAGGACCGGTCGAACTTTCCGTCCTTCACGGCCGCGTTGAAGGCGTCCCAATCGCCCGGAGCGAAGACCAGAGCCGGGCCGGCTACGTCCTTCGAGTCCCGTACGCCCACGGTGCCCCCGTCCAGATGTGCAACCTCGACGCAGTCCTGGTTCGGGCCGCTTCGGCTGCTCTTGTACCAATCCGCCTTGGACAGGTCGGCGTTCACTCGCACTCCTTTGCAATGTTCAGTACCAGTTCCCTGGTGTCCTGCTCGCTTTTCGCTACCGTGCGGAGGGTTCTCACCGCCGCCTTGTAGAGGTCCAGCTCTCCAGGCTTGTCCAGGTACAGCGCGCCCGTGAAGCCCTCCACGTATACCAATGGTGGTTCCGTCAGGCGGGAGTCCGCGTACGCGGGGAACTCCATCAGTGTGAACGTACCAACGATCAGCGGCAATGGAGTTGCCACGCCGAGCGGCACCACCCGGATCGACACCGTAGGCAGCTTCGACACGCTCACGATGTGCCGAAGCTGCTCGGCCATGACGGCCGGACTGCCGACCGACCAGCGCAGGGCGGATTCACGGATGTACATGGCGACGCTGAAGTCGGCCGGGGGCTCGTTCAACCGCTGCTGGCGTTTCGCTGAAATCTCGATGCGCTGTTCGACTTCCGCTGTCGGCATACCTGGGTAGGCGGCCCAGATCACGGCGCGCCGATAGCTTGGTGTCTGGAGCAGTCCGGGCAGGAGATTCAGGTGGAGCGTGGTGAGCTTCCGGGCGGATTCCTCCATGCCCAGGAACAAATCGAAATACGACGGCACCGCGGACCCGTAGTCGTGCCACCACCCAGGACTCTTCGTTTCGGCAATCAGACCGATGAGGGCGGCAGTAGTGTCTTCGTCAGCGCCATAGAGGCGGCAGAGGGCGTGCACGTCTACTTCTCGGATCTTCGTGCCCGGTTGTCCCGTTTCGAGTCTCCAGAGTGTTTGGGGCGAAACATCTATCAGCCTGTACGCCTTCACCGCCGGGACGCCTGACTGCTCGCGCAGCTGCTTCAGTGTCCGCCCGATCAGGCGGCGTGGAACGGTGGAGCCAACAGCCATACGCTTAGCCTCTCTACCGGTCTCATGCAATTTTGGAATGATTCTCCCGCCAACTTTGGATGGCGGAAACCTTTTCAAGCACATTGCCCTCTGGAACGTTCCACGCAGTGACCGAACGGCGTAGACCAGTAGTTACCCCCTGCCGCCGGGAACCTGAACAGCGAGGCCGGTCAACAAGTTCCGATCGTGTGCCCTTCGAGAGCGGGTCGCACGTCCAGGTCGTACCGGCGGCCGGGGCCACCAAACATCAACGCCGACAACCGGAGCGCCAGCCATGTACGGCATACCCATCGAAAACCACGAAGCGATCAGCGCGATGTCGATCGGTTACGCGCGCGATGTCCTCCGAGTCCACGAGTCCTGCCCCATGTCCGTGTGCGGCAAGAAGCGTCAGGCCATCGCCGTGATCCGTGCGGGCGACCGGACGACAGGGAGCAGGCCATGACCATCATCTCGCACGACGCACCCGACTATCCGGTCATGAATCTGCAAGTGGCACAACATGGTCTGAAACAGCATCAGCACTGCGACGACAACTGTGACGCCCGGCGATACTTCACTGATCTGGTTCCGAATCTGGAGCGCGCAGACCGGGAGGTCAAGCCGCTCAGGGGCACCTGGAACATCTGGTGATCACCCGGTGTGGCCGGGAAGTTCTTCACACCGCAATACCATTCGCACCACCACGGCATCGCTCAACCCGGATTCCCGCGATTGCCTTCATCATCCCGCGCGGCAGGCCCCGTCGCGCCTCCGCACTCGATGGCGGCCCGATGAATTCGGACCGCCACGGGTGGTGAGCGTCATCAGTGAGTCGGTCGATTCACCGGGGTTGCGGTAGCGTCGACGACTTCCTCGAGGCAATCAGCAGAATTGCCTTTCGCAACGCCTCCGACTATTCCGAACCGCGGCCAATCTCTGCAGCGTCCGCCGCTCAATCGACTGGACGCAGCATGGCGCGATTCGTACGAGCGCTGTCAGGATGACGACCCTCTTACCCCGATACCGGTACTTTTGCTGTTCTCGTCGCAATGCCGGCCAAACATCTGGTCAGTCAAGCAGGACCAGATACATCGAGGTCGGCGTTTCGATCGACACAGTGGTACACGACCGGGCATATGATCTGGGCGATACTTTTGCCGCGATATTGATGGGGTGGCCGAGGAGACGGAAGCATGCCCGCTTTGGTTGACCTTGCCGTGGGGATCGCGCCCATCGCTGGTGGATTGGCTCTCGGTGCAGCGGCGGGATATTTGAAGGGCCCGGACGTCCGCAAGACGATCAAGCAGGATATGGAACTGCTGGAACGCCTACCTCCGCAGGAGGTGGAGCGGCGAGCCGAACTCCAACGGACCATCGACAGTCGCATCGACGACCTGGTCGCGACCGTCAACCGATACCAGCTGCTACGCAGAGCGGCCGCCTCCTATCGCGGCAGCTTGCGCGACATCCTGCTGTTTGTCTGCGCGATTCTGTTTACGGCGGTCTGGTGGAGCGTCGATCATCATAAGAGCAGCTGGCTACCGATGTTCGTTGTCCTCATTCTGATTTCAGTGTGGGCGGCCGCCTACGCGTTCAGCGGTCTGCGCAGATCCCTACTCAGTTACCGGCAGAGGAAGGACTGATCTACAAATCTCCCGCCTGGCCGCGACAGCCGTGCGCCGCCGGCGGACGCATGACACTCGGCGCGTGATCCTCCGAGGATCCGCGCTGGCCGGTTCGGGCAGCGCGGTATGTGTCAGATGAGTGCGTTCAACAGAGGTCTGTTCGAAACGGGTGACCAGCGCGAGGAAGGTGCGTAGGTGCGGGCGGCGCGATGAATTGATGATTCGCTCGCCCGCATCCGGGTACGACGCGCCTGGTTGTGGCCGGGTGGTTCACCCGATCCAGGCGCCGGTCATGTCCTGTACTTTCACGCCGTCGAGGTCGGCGAGTTTGACGGCGACGAAGTTTCGGGCGGTGTCGGAGGTCTGGACTCGGAACGGGAGGTCGGTGGAGTCGAGTGCTTCGACGATGGCCTGGGCGGCGGACTCGGCGGATTGGGCGTTGGCGAAGGCGCCCTCGGTGCGCTTGCGGTAGGCGGCCAGCGCCGAAGCGTACGGTCCGGCCGCGTTCGTGGCCAGCATCTCGCGTCCGCCGACGTTGGCGACGAATTCGCTTGCGACGGCACCGGGTTCGATGACGCTGACCGCGACCCCGGTCTGCGCGGCTACCGGGGCCAACGCTTCCATGAAGCCCTCGACGGCGAACTTCGCGGCGCAGTATGCCTCGTTGAACGGCTGTCCGATGACCCCGCCGACGCTGCTGACGGTGAGTACTCGTCCGTGTGTGGCGCGCAGTTGCGGGAGCGCGGCGCGGGTGACTTCGAGGACGCCGAAGAAGTTGACCTCCATGACGGCGCGGATCTCGCCGATGTCCTCCAGTTCGAGGGTGCCCAGGTGGCCGGCGCCCGCGTTGTTGATCAGTGCGTCGAGGTGGCCGTGGTCGTCGACGACGCCGGAGACGCAGCGGTGGACGGAGTCCGGATCGGTGACGTCGAGCTGTCGGACCTCGATGTGGTCGGCGACGCCTTTGTCCCGGGCGAGCTCGACGAGTGCGGTCGAGCGGCCGGTGTCGCGCATGGTGGCGATGACTTGCCAGCCGGAGCGGGCGGCGTGGATGGCCGTGTGCAGTCCGATGCCGGTCGAGGTGCCGGTGATCAGGACGGTTTTCCGGTCGATGGACGGGCTCATGGGGTTCCTCCTGGCTATTGGTTATGAACCATAATCATAATACATCATAATTATGATGGGGTATCGCTATAGTGGAGGGCATGTCGAGCGAGCAGGAGCAGCGGGAACTGACGGCCGAGGTGGTAGGGCTGTTCGCGGCAATCAATCGCCGCTACGCCACCGAGGCGGAGGCAGCGGCCGGCGCCCATGGGTTGACGCCCATGCAGGCCAAAGCGCTGCTGGCAGCACAGGAGCCGGTCGTGACCCGGCGGATCGCCGAACACCTCCACGCCGAGCCGTCGAATGTCACCGCCCTCGTCGACAAATTGCAGACCCGCGGCTTGATCGAGCGCCAGGAGAATCCGAACGACCGACGAGTGCGTCTGGTCGCGGCAACCGATCAGGGCCGACGCGTCGCCGAGGACCTACAAGCCCGCATGCCCTTCGCCAGCCAACCACTGGCCCGGCTGACCACCGAGCAACAACACCAACTCCGCACCCTGCTCACCATCCTGCTCACAGACTGACCGACAACCGATCACCAGCCCTCGAAATACGCGACATTCGTCGTGAGCACGCACCGCTGACGATCGTGACGCACTCTGCCGGTTGACTTTCCGCAGGTGTCGGCCGCTTCGAACCACGCGGGTCGCGGCATTTCCGGATGGTTGGCGTAGACCGGTTCCCGGTCTAGGTTCGGCCCATGGACACCGTGGTCGAGTCTGCGCCGTACGTGAGAGAGATTGCATCAAGTGCGGATCGCCGGCCGAGGCTACCGTCGTCGAAGCCCTGACGGGTGGCAAACATAGGTGGGATCTGCCCGGGACATGCCAAATGTGCGAAACCGAATGGTACGAGTGCGGTTTCGAACCGCCGCCAGCGAGTGTTCGAGCGGCGATCCTGGCGGCCAACGGCCCCAGCATTCTCGAACTCCGCACCGGGAGCGCCACGCCGGCATCGGTAATGCGCGCCCTTCGCCAAGTCCCGACCGCTGTCGCTATCTCAAGCGCGGTCCATGGCCGACGAACTCCTGCGCGCCGGGCTTCGAGGAACTCTCGTGGAAATAGAACTCTTGGCGCGCTCCCTGCGCGCCTCCGGCGCCGTCGTCAGCATTCGGCGATGGTCAATTCCCGCTGTCCACCCAGTGTTTCGTGGGTAGCGGCACGGTGACAGGCGGAAGCTCGGTCACGGGCCCGAGAGGTGCCGGATGGTCACTGGACCAGAAGGCAATCAAGCCACCGCCGAGCAGCGCCACCGCAGCTACCGCGCCCGCAGTGACCCGCGCCCACCACAGCCGGTGCCTGCGCGGTGTTCTCATGCCGCCGTCTCCTCACCATCCCCATATGTCAGCTGGATCGTGGTCGAGGCCAACGTGTTACACAGCCGCAGCGGCTCCCGGCCGTTTCAGTCAGCGCAACCAGCGCCAAGCGAGTGCGTTCCGCCCAGCTTGACTAGGCTCGGCAAGTGCGGTCATCGGATGATCTGAAGCAGCGCTGGTTGGCTGAGGCAAGGAACGTGTTCACCCGGCCTGAGACTTGGGCCAGTACTGGTAACGAGATGGAGTCGGTGGCCCGTGAGCTACTGCGAAATCTCTGCTACTTGGACGAACGTGACGATGAATACGAACAAGTCCGAGAGGTGTTGCGTAGCTTCGGAAAACGTGGAGTAGCCGGCCCGTTCGCGGCGATCTTCGGTGTGAAGGACAGTCACACGGCGGAGGTGGCCTCGGTGTATGCCGAGCAATACCACCGTTTGGGTTACCTTCCCACCGACCGCTTGCTCACTGCCGACGAATGGTTGCCGTTGCAAAATGTGCGGGAGTGGGTGGCCGATCGCGACATCCGCTGCAGTGAGGTAGAGGCCGCTTTCGGCTCACCGAGCTTGCGTGTAGGCAAGCGGGTACTGTGCTACGCCTCGGCCGACGGCGGCCGATGGGTGTTTTTCGATTGCTGGGACGAACGTGTCCTGCGGTATGTGCCCGGGAAGGGCCGTTTCGAGGGTGGTTTCGATCCTGATCCATTGGTGCGCGACATCCGTACTCCGGCAGCCGATTTCGATGGAGGCCTGGTATTGACGGTGTACGGCAAAGTGCTGCGCTGGGGGCCGGGCTGGTGGATTCATCACCCGAGCAGTACGCAATCAGAGGAACAAGCTGCAATCGCCTGCCAGCTCAGAAGACTCGAAGCCGCCGATCCCTCCCAGCGTCACAACTATCGGGCCGATTCCCAGGCGTCGCCGATGCATCCTTCTTCATAGGCCCACCACTCATCTCGCTCGCCCTGCTGCAGCAGCAGCGCGGCATGCGGCAGTAGCGGACGTTCCTTACATGCTTTATGAACTGATGTGCCTGTAGTTCCTCGGACATTCCAGCAACGGCCGGACTATGTTGTCGGGTTCATCGAATGTGTACTCGTCGAGAACTTCTCCGTCGATCACGATGCATGGCTGGTCCCTTCCAGCGCCGCGTAGATAGCGTCCAGGGCAGCGCGGAACCAGGCGAGAACCTCTGGTTTGTTGAGGCATCCATGGAATCGGAGTGCAGGGGCCGATCGAGGGCCACGGGGTGGAACGCATCATCTGCCTCGATGACGTCCGCCACGAAGTCGTCATGCCACGAATCGTGGATCTCCCCGACAAGATCGGACTGGCGAAGTTCCACACGCCCAAGACCGTCACTCCCGACCCGAAACCCGCCCCGACGAACACCCTGGGCATCCGCCGCATCATGTTCGTCGTCGACGATATCGATGACGTCCTCGCCCTCCTGCGCACTCACGGCGCCGAACTGGAGCAATATGAACAGATCTTCCGCCTCTGCTACGTCTGCAGCCCCGAGGACATCATCGTTGGCCTGGCCGAGGAAATCGCTTGACGGCCCGATCAGCGAATCCAGCTCCACACCCAGGTGTGCGCAGTGGTGGCAGCGCCATCTTCGCGGTTGAGCTGTTGTGGCTGTTGGCTTTTGGCGGCGGATACAGCCCGCCACGTCAATGCCACAAGTGCGGCCGCAATCACTACGAGCACAACGCCGGTGATCATTTCGTCTCCCCCCAGGGCAACCGGTCCGGCTGCCACATTCGCGGAACCGCGTCCGCGATCCCCTTGCAATGATCACTCTCGATCGGCTCCGCCGCAACCATCTCCAGCACCGGGAGTGCTTGCACCGCAGTGATTCTCACAACTGTAGCTTCGCCGCCGACTCGGCGTTCGACCGCAGCAATGCATGCTCGTCGCTGGATCGCCCTGCTGACTCCGCGCCAGCCGGTCAGCTCAACGCGGGTGCGGCATGACCGGACATCAGGCCTGCATCGAGTGGATGTACTCATCGGCAGTTCAGTGCGGTCGCCGGCGGTGGCCGTGGACGCATCGAACCGCTCGGGTCGCGGCAATTGAGGATGTTCGATCGCTCAGCGGTGTTCGGTGGCTCAACGGAAGTCCGCGGCGTGGTCGGTTGCCCATTGCGCGAAAGACCGTGCAGGGCTACCGAGGACATTCGTGATGGGGGAACTGGCCGGCGGCAGTGTCTCGGCTGCGGTCTTCCATCCGTCGAGAATGGCGTCCGCGACGAAAGGCGGAACGGTCCTGACGAGTTCCGCATGTGTTTGCTCCACGGAGGATTCCTCGATCTGGATGTCTCGACCGAGGGCCTCACCGATGTGCTGCACTTGGCGACGCAGGGTGAGCGTTTCGGGCCCTGTGACGACATAGGCGCGGCCGCGATGAATTGGGTCGAGCAGGGCGGCCACTGCGAGTGCAGCCACGTCCTTTTCGTGGACGGGTGCGGTCTGCGCGTCTGGATATGGCAGCCGGACGGCATCCATTTCGCGGATGGGCCGCTGCCACGACCACAGTGTGTTGGTGGCGAACATCCCGGGTCGAATGAACGTCCAAGCCAGATTCGATGCCTCGAGCGCGGATTCGACCCGCGCGTGCACCCATGCGGTGGGGTTGGAGGCGGGGTCGAGGTCCCTGGCGGCGATCGAGGAGAGCAGGACGACGTGTTGTACGCCAGCGGATTCGGCGGCTGCCACGAAGCCGTCGATCCCAGTTGGGTTGGCGTAGAGGAATACTCTGCGAGCGCCGTCGAGCGCGGCTTGCAAGGTTTCGGGGCGGTCCAGGTCGGCAGCGACCACGTCGGCTGCGTGCGGGAGCGATGCCCTGCGAGGGTCGCGGCTGGTCAAACGAACCGGTGCGCCAGCGGAATTCAATCCTGCCGCGACATGGTGGCCGATGTTGCCGCTGGCCCCGAAAACGACTGTCAACATGGCCGGAAGAGTAGGTCCGCAAACTCGCGCTGAGTAGGTACCTACCTGTAGGTAAGCTGCCGATATGGAGGTACGGTCACAGGTCCCCGGTGCTGGTGGATCAGAGTCTGGTGACGTATCTAACATCGAATGCTCGGCGCGCGAGGTGGTCGACGTCACCAGTCGATGGGGAGGCCACATTCTGAATGCTCTGCAGGATGGGCCATTACGGTTCTCGGAGCTGCACGCCGCGATTGACCGCATCAGCGACAAGATGCTGTCGCAAACGCTGCGGATCCAGATTCGTGACGGACTCGTACTCCGTACCGTGGAATCCACCACCACGCCGCCGCAGGTGAGCTACGAACTCACAGAACTCGGGTACAGCCTCACAGAGTCGTTACGCCCTTTCCTGGCGTGGGTTCGCCTCCACGCCACGGATGTAACCGCTGCGCGACAGGCATACGACCTACGCAACATGTGACCAGCTAGCCGCCGGGCGTGAGCTGTCGACGTTCGCCACGGCAACTCCCGTTCACTCGCTCATCGGCACGAGCGTGCACTCGAGTTCTCTAGAGCCAGCCGGACGCCGCGGCCGGAGCGGCGGATCTCGCCGGTCAGCGGGTGACGGTCGGGCCGTTTTCTCAACTGGCGGGCGGTAGCTGGCGCTGTGGCCGCTGGCCCCAATACATTGGGCACATGCGTGAACGATCTCGAATCCTGCTGTGCGCGACCGCGACCGTCGCCGCGGCACTCGCGTTGCCGGTTCTCCCGATCGCGTCCGCTGAGCCCTCTCCCAGTACCAGCGGCTGCGCGGAGGTCCGCGTCGTCACCGTGCGTGGCACGCTGGAACCGCAGACCGGCAGCCTGCTGCTGACCCCGCCGGCCAGGCGGATCGCCCAGGAATCCGGCCGCAGCACCACTGTGACCGAACTCGAGTATCCCGCCTCGACGGCCCCGGACAGCCCCGGGCGTGGAGTGGAGAACCTGACGGCACTGTTGAACGAGGCCGCGGCCGAATGCCCGAATCAGCAGCTCGTCCTCCTCGGCTACTCACAGGGCAGCCGCGTCATCGGCAACACGCTTAACACGCGAACCGCGTTGACCGACCAGGCCGCCGCGCAGATCGACGCGATCGCCCTGTTCGGCAGTCCGCTGTTCAACGGCGCCGACCCCTTCGACCGCGGCAACTACGATCCCGCCTTGTCGGGCTTCGCCGCGCTGCCCGTCGGCGCCCTCGGCGAATTCACCGGCCGTGTGCGCTCATACTGCGATGCCGCCGACCGCGTCTGCCAGGGCGGCGATCCGGCCGCCGGGTTCGGAAATGCCTTGAGTCCTGGGCATTTCGCATACTTCGTCAACGACTACCGGGACCAGGCGGCGGCATTCGTCCGCGAGCAGCTCGACTCGTAACGTCCCCTTCTGCGGCCCGGCCCGGCGGCTGCCGAGGGCCGTCCATGGGTCGTGAGTATGTGGTGGGTGGATGCCGCATCGGTCATGGGGTCGTCCTCTGCGTCGGGAACGAGCACGGTACTGCAACCAGACTCTGACTGCTGTGGATGTCCAGCCGAACCACGAAACGTACTCCACTCGGCAATAGCGTGCACTGCCGGCGGTTTGTCAGCCGCCCGGGATGCCTGCGGCCCGTTGATCTTCCGAGGTGCCGCGCTGGCCGGTTCGGTCAGCGCGCCATGCAGCAGATCAGTGCGTTCAGTCCTGCTGATCGACCGCCGCTGAGGGCCCGGTCGGCAGAAGTCCGCCTCTGCCCTCGGTGCCGGCCGGGTGAAGAATCATGCCGACCCCTCGCTGATGTACACCGTCGCGAAGTCGATCTGATGGCACCAACCGACCTCGAGTGTATGCGTCAGTGCGTCAGGAAGGTCCGCGCGCTGTTGAGTACATAGGCCGGATTCTCCTCCAGGACCCAGTGATTGGCGCCGGGCACCACATCGGTGGTGACATCCGCTGGCATGCCAACGACAAGCGCCTGCCACCGATACCAGCGCCGGATCCTGCCGACCGGATCTGAAACCCGGATCCCTTGATGCACGGCATTCGGCAGTAGCAGACGTTCCTTCGCTGTGGGGCGAGCTCTCCGTCGACGGCCTGCGCTGGCCGGTTCAGTCAGCGCGGTATGCGGAAATAGTGGACGGACCGTCTCACAGATCGGGTATGTCGTCTCGGCGGGCCCATGCACGGACTGTGGGTGGGGCGTAGAGCCATCGCTGTTCGTCTTGCAGCTCGGCCTGCGCAGCGGCAATCACCTCGGGGTGGACACCAAGAGTCACCAAGGTGTTGTGGGCCTGCTCCCAGGTCAGGTTCCACATGCGCGCCATCGGTGAGCCTCCGCGAAACATCGGGATATCCGCCTCGGCATGAACATCGACGAGCCCGAGTGCCTCCAACATCGCAGGAAGGTTCCGTGCCCACGATTGACTCGCACCCGCGATTTCGGTCGAGCGTGCGAAGGCGCGCCAGACTTCGCCGAACGCACCTGGCATTTCATCGAGTACACCGAGCCCATCGCCCTCCTCGAGCATGAGAACGCCGCCGGGCGCCAACGCTCGGGCCAGTCGCTCCAAAACGATGTCTCTGTCGGCAATGTGCAGCAGTACGAATCGAGTGTGGACGAAATCGAATGCGCGTTCAGGGAGGTCGTCGGCGACAAGGTCGAGCTGGGCGACTTCGCCGCCGCGGCCGGGTAGGTCGGTGAGGTGACGAGGGTCGGCATCGACCGCGAGCACTCGGCCGCCGGGCAGTGCGGCACTACACAGCCATCGTGCAAAGGACCCGCCGCCCGCTCCGGCTTCCAGACACCGCCATCCTGCACGCACACCCAGCCGTCGCGCGAGCGCGATACTTGCTGAGTCATAGGCCGCGCCGAGCAGGGCAAGGCGTTCGTCAGCGAAATCCCATTCATTCGGCAGCGAGTAGTACGGGTCACCCGGCGAGGAAATCGGTGAAGACCAGCTCATGCCCAGACGCTAAGCCCGGCGTCATGAGCCGAGGGTTGTTTACCCGCCTTCTCCAGCGTCAAGTGATCGAATCCACACTGCTAGAACAACTTCGAACGAGGGACTTCGGAACTTCCGCACATCGGCATGTGCGGACACAGGAACGGCCCGAGTTGTCTCGGGCCGTTGATCTTCCACAGGACCGCGCTGGCCGGTTCGAACCGCTCGCCACGCGGCATGACGGCGCGTTCGGGAGCTGCCTGGCGGCCGGCCTATGGCGGCGGACTGGCCTGTTGCTCCATTCTCGAGTGGTTTCAAGCAGTTTCCTGACTCAGAGGCACCGAAAGTGGAGCGAAAGGCCAGATCCGACCTCCGTCACATGGTCGCTGGTTCGATCCAGCTGGAACCACAGGAAGCGGCCGGTCATCGCAGGTGTTGCGATGACCGGCCGTTTTCGTGTCATTTGCGTGCACACTGGAGTCGATGAAGAAGATCGACCTCGCCGATAGGCCAAAAACCATTGCTGCGTAACGGCGTTCGATTCACTTTGTGTGCCTGGGGGCCGTCGACCACTGCACTCCGTACCGTCGACCGACCCACTGTCCCAACTGGTCGTCAGAGTTGCGTGTGCCCGGAGCCGGTGAGGATGATCAGCGGCATCATCAGAGCGCCGAGAATATCGTTTCCGGTGCACTGGGCCGAGGCGCTGGAGCTGCCGGTCGGCTGGCTGCCGCAGTTCTGCACCGTCATGGACTTGGTCGACGAGCCCTGCGTGGCGGTGAGGCTATAGACGCCTTCGGGAAGCTTCGAGCGATAGACGTACTGGATGATCCCGGTGCCGGCCGTGGATCCGGCTTGCGGGGTGAAGGTGCCGACGTTCTGCCCGTCCAAGGTGACCGTGACCGGTGCCAGGGCGTCCGCGCCGCTGGTGGTCACCAATATCGTGCAGGTATTGCCTGCCCCTTCACATCCGCCGATGCCGGTGTCGACCTGCGTCAGATTCACATTGTCGACCGTGGCCGACGCCGATGCCGCCGCGACGACCGGTATCGCCAGCATGGCCACCGTGACGGCGGCCCAACTCATTTGCCTCATCTGTACTTTCCCGTTGGAGTAGTCGTTGCCGGCACCTGAGTGCCGCTCCGACGGTAACCGCGTAGCGAGGCCCCGCGCATACAAATTGAAAAGCCTATACTTCAATATGTCCCTGCGCTTCACATGCGCGTCATAGCGGCTTCTTCATGCGCCGCGAGCGCCTGGACGCCGGGAGCGGCCTCCACAGAGTCGGCCCTGGGCGTGGCGCCCTCGAAGAAGCCGGTGGTCCCGTTGGTGGCGTAGCGCTGGGCGGCGGTGACGTTCACCGGCTGCGGCGCGCCGCAGGCCAGTTCGCCGACCAGATACCGAAGAAGACGAATTGCCGAGGGAGCGACGGTGCGTTCGGCTCGGCCTCGGATCGGCGCGGCCGGTTGACCTTCGCCCGCCCGTTCGGTCAGTGCGGTCAGCGGCAGATGATTGCGTTGTCAGCCGTGGCAATAGACCCGCACAGGCACTGCGTCTTCGGGCAGCGCCGCCAGGTAGTTCTCGTTGTCGCCTGGGGGTATCGGGCAGTCGGGCTCGTCTTCGTAGGACGTGTTCGTCCCAGTCCTTGTGCCAGCAGACGCCGCTCTCCTCGACCCACCAACCGTCGAGAGTGAGCACAACAGGGCGTCACCGGTGACTGGTGGCCAACTTCAGGCCGAACCCAACCAAAATGGCTCCCGTGACGGTGTCCATCGCACGTCGTACGGTTTCTCGGTTCAATCAAATCTTCGCGGCGCCTGGCGCGCTGATGATGACAGTGAACCACAACATGCCCTCGACGTTGTGTATCACCGCAAGAGCACAGCCCATCAGCAGATGGGGTACTCCGTCCGGCAAGAACTGCGGCAGCATGGCGGCATAGAACACGCCGACCTTCGGATTGAGCAGATTCGTGCCCAGCCCGCGCACCCAGGCACCGAACGCGCTCCGCGATGAATCGTCCACTGCGGCTTCGGGTCTCGAGGGATCTCGAAGCCCATCGCGAACCATGGCGATACCCATCCACACCAGATAGATCGCGCCCGCAGTCCGCAGCACTGTGTAGGCCAGCTCCGAGGCTGTGAGCAGGACCGAGACCCCTACAGCTGCGGCCGCGCCCCATACCAGCGTGCCGCACCCGATCCCGACAGCAGAGGCGAACGCGTAGCGGCGACCACGACTCACGGCAGCCCGCAGCACGAGCGCTGTATCCAAACCAGGAACGAGGGTGAGCAAGCCGGCGACCACAGCGAAGGACAGCAATGAGTGCAACACCGGTACAGCGTATTTGGCCACCACACTGGAATTCGGTGCAGATTTCACTCGCTCGTCGGCACGATCGCGCACTGCCGGCGGCCGGTCGCTCGCCCGAGATGACCCCCACCCGTTGATCTTTCGAGATGCCACGTTGGCCGGTTCGGTCAGCGCGGTATGCGGCATGTCCGTACGTTTCCTCGGTAATGGCCGGGGCCGCAATACTGGTCGGATGCGGTGGATTCGCGACTACTACGCGGTGGAGGACATCTGGCTCCTGATCGAACTCGATGACGATGGCTGGCCGAACCGGCAGGTCGATCTTCGAGGTGCTGACGATGAGCCGGTCACGGCAGCATCGCTCGCGGAGGTAATGCACGCACGAGACGACGGGGGCATTGCTGCAGTTCAGGCATACGAAGGCAAGTACGGTGTCCTCGCGGAGGGCAGCGCCGACGATTGGGATGTCGAGGGAAGTGCCCTCGACGAAATGACGGCTGAAGAATTCGAAACCGCCTGGACGATGGCTCGTCAGGCAATCGAGCACCGATGGTCCACCGGTAGTTGAGGAGGTCTTCGGGCAACAAAAGCCGCTCGGTCATCGGCATGAGCGGATATCTCTGGGCCGCCGTCGATCTCGCCGCCGGCGGTACCGCGCTGGCCGGTTCGGTCAGCGCGGTATGCGACATGAGCGTGCATCCGAGTTGCCGGTAGCGATCTCGGATGCCCTGCTTGGTTGCGCTGTCAGACGGATTCGACCCGAAAGACTGCGATCCGATCCGCTACGGCCGCAACTGACTCCGCGGTGGCTTCCGCCGCGAGACCGCTCCTGACGAACAGCTGCGCCACTCGCGCTGGACTGTTCGCGACATGCTCACGAAGCAGCGGCCGGCGCTCCTCCACAGGCAATTCCACCAGGCGAACCGTAGCGGCACGTCGTCCCCGGCTCAGCGTCACGGTCTGGGCGGTGCGCGCGTTGGCCACCCAGGCCGCCTGCGGGTAGGCCTGAATGATGTAGCGCTGTCCGCCGATAGGCACGACGGCCATCGACGCGGTGCGCGGCTGTCCGCTCTTGCGTCCCGGCGCGGTGAGCAGATACATCGACCCGAAGGCGATCCCTGCCCTCTGTAGCGCCACGATGACTTTGTTGAACCGTTTGACCTTGTGTTTGAGATCGGCTGCTGCCTGATCCACGTCGCCTGTCCTCCCCGCCCAGTCCTGAATCCTGGGCCCACCCCATGGCTGGATTCGCGCCAGCCGAAGTTGTTGTCGGAAAGCAACTTACGGACGTTACCGACCTCCGAAATGCCACCAACTCGGCACAAGCGGACGTTCTGCCGGCGTCGGATCCGCACGGCTAGTTGATCTTTCGATGCCCCGCGCTGGCCGGTTCGGTCAGCGCGGTATGCGGCAGAACAGTGCGTTTCGTCGAAAGAAGAACGGTTTCTGGCACGCCGCGGAGATCGAGTCCGAGCGGGAGATCGTCCGCCCATTCCTGAGGAGTTCGGCTAGCTCATCAGGGGATTCCCCGCGTCGCCGTATGACCCGGTCGGGACGGAACAGCCGCCTTGCGGGGTGGTGTTCCAGCCCCCGCCGAGGAGTGTGCACAGGACCATGCGTGTACCCACATACGCCAGAGCGGCAGAACCGGTGGTCAGCGTATCGATAAGCGGGGGCCTCGTCACGCAATCCATGGCGTTGCAGGTTTGCTGTGGCTGGGTGAGCCAAGCTGAGCCCGTCCCCGAGCCGCTCGAGCCCGTCTCCGCTGCGGCGGTGGCGGTGCTGCCGGCGAGACAGACCATGGCAACGGTGACAGCACCGCCGGTCACGGCCGCCGCTCGACGGAGGGCAGTGTTTCGAAGTGATGTAGACACAGGCGCTCTTTCACTGGTTGGCACTTGCGTGGTCGCTGGGACGACGCGCGGGTTCGACACGGCCACCCGACAAATCATAAGCACGCTCATTTCACAAAACTTCCGGATAGCGCGAAAGGATCGTGCCCCAACCCTTCCGGGCTGGGCATGGCCCCACATCACGCCAACACTGGACCCTTCCCAGCCGTAGCCCGCCGTCCAGCACCTACCCGAGGAGGGGTACCGGATAGACGGCAGACCGGTTTGGAATTTCGAGCGGATGGGCGGCTGGTCGTCGCGATTGCGATCGCCGAGCGCGTGGGATCCCAAGGGCCGCCGATTGTCTGGAGTCGGCGTGCGGCAGTGGCTGTAATGCACTCAACTCGGCAGTAGCGGACGTTCTGCACCGCAACAGGTTCCGGCCGGCGGCGCCCCGCGCTGGCCGGTTCGGTCAGCGCGATATGCGGGAATGGCGGATGGTTTGTACAGCAATGACTCCCGCACGCCGTGGCTAGTTGGATCTCTCCGCAGCATAAGCGGGGAACCGCTCCCGCATCGCGGCATCGAACGCGGACGCATCCTCGAGGGAGTCCCACCGGTGGAACTGGTCCCGCTGCAGATACCACCGCGTCAGCGACGCCGCCTCCCGCACCCGAAGTCCTACCGGCTGGCACCGACAGACCGCGCTGAAACAGAACGCTGCGCCAATCAGGCGGGTTTCGGTAGCAGATGTTCTGTGCCGCAGCGAGTCTGACCAAACGATCGTCGCCACATGGCCAGCGCCCGTCATTTGCATGGCCTGCCCATCGCAGGACCCATTTCGCACGGAACTTGGCATTACGGTGCGTTCGGCCTGCGCCGGATGCGCACGGCCAGTTGATCTTCCGCCGCACCACACTGGCCGCTTCGGTCAGCGCGACATGCGGCAGAATAGGTCGTTCTATTGGGGCAGCCGAGGCCTCGGATGTTCTTGCGCATTCCACCGAGACCGGATGCCGGGTGGGTCGGGCATTCGCAGGCTGGCCTATTCGGGTGGCCAGATGGCGCTCAGCACGCGGCCTGGCCAGTCGTCGGGAATGCCGGCCAGGGTGACGTAGCTGCCGTAGAACGAGCCGATGAGCATGCCGGTGAGGACGTCGAGATCGGTGGACTCGGGAAAATCGCCCATTGTCAGGGCTTTTCGCAGCAGGGCGCGGCGCGGCTCGACTATGCGGGTCTTGAACGATTCCAGCAGTTCGGGGTGGCGGCCTTCCTCGGCGAGTAGTGAGCCGAGAATGGCCATGGCGGGACCGGCCCGCAGGTTGTCGTGGAAGTTCTCCAGGATCGCCAGGGCGTGGGCGCGCGGGGTCGCGGCGGCGGCGGGTGGCTCCACAACCCGCAGTGAACCGATCACCGCCGCAACCAATTCCGCCTTGTTTCGGTAGCGGCGGCGCAGGCTGGGGGTGGTGGTGCCCGCGGCGGCCGCGACCGATTCCAGCGACATGCGGGCGTAGCCGAGTTCGCCGAGCGAGTGGGCGGCAGCCGCCAAGATCGCTTGGTCCAGGGCCGGCTTCCTCGGTCGTCCGGCCTTCGGTTGCGGGGTGCTCATTACATTGCGATAGTACATCGGAACGTAATTGATCGATGGAAGGACCCATCATGACGGAGTCGTTGCCGGTGAGCGCGGTGATCCGCGTCGGACGCGCCACCTTCGACCCGAGCCTGTTCACGGACTTCAGCGCGCTGGTCACCAAGCAGGCGGACTACCTGGTCCCGGCCATCAAAGAATTGCCGGGCCTCATCTCCTGGTTCACCGGCGTCTCGCCTGAGGGTTCGATGGTGCAGATCAGCATCTGGGACACCGAGGCGCACGCCAAGCAGATGGACGACCTGAAGTTGATGGCCGTTGTGGCCCGCGGCGAAATGGAGGCGATCGGAGGCCATTTCGAACGCCCGATCATTAACTACCCCATCAACTGGACCATCGCCGGATCGGTGCCGGCCGCCGCGGTCATCCATGTCGCCCGCGGCAACTTCGACGCCGACCGGTTCGCCGAGGTCGAGACGCTGGCCATCAAGCAGGCCGAGTACCTGGTCCCGGCCATCGAACAACTGCCGGGACTCCTGCACTGGTATACGGCCGTGTCGCCGGAGGGCGCGATCGCCAATATCAGCGTCTGGGACTCCAATGACCATGCGGTGCAGATGTATTCGCTGCACGAAATGGTCACCGTCGCCCGTGGTGAATTCCAGCAGCTCGACGCCCTGACCTTCCACCCGATCGTCGACTACCCGATCAACTGGACGATCTGAGGGATCCGGTCCATACCCAAATTTGGGACGTGACAGCGATTCCCGAGAATGAGCGCTTGGACATCACGCTCGCGAGGAACGTCCGGAACGCTGTGTAATCGGCAGTAGCGGACGTTCCGCCGGCCTCGGATCGGCACGGCCAGTTGATCTTCCGATGCCGCGTGCTGGCCGGTTCGGTCAGCGTGGTATGCGGCTATTACAGCGCTCACTCGCATGTCCACGACTCCTCGGTGGTATCCAGCCATTCCTGGTAGGCGGGGTTGACCAGGTGGAGGTTGATGTAACCCCCTAGCGCGGAGAGTCGGACAATCAGGTTCGTCCGATCCCAGCGGGCCTTGGGCTCCGGCCCTCGTTGAACGTCGTGTGTCGGGCCCAGCACAGCTGTGAACTGGACTACCAGATCCTCGAATTCGTCGCGTAACCGCTCCATCGCCGTAACGCCGTTCGTGTCGACCTGTCCGTGACGACCATGATTAGGTCACGGATACCGCCCTTGTCCCAGTCGCACCAATATGCTTCGGGCCGGTCCGCCATGTGATCGGTCCGGCGTACAGCGGCGTTGTCAGTACGTCGGGTGACCTCCCACCCTTGCGCAACACAGAGTGTGGGGAGGTCCTCCGCGGTCCAGGTCCAATCGAACGATGCTGCGACGGAGACGATGTGCTCGACTTTGTCGCTCTCGACATACATGGGGCATGCGCTTTCTGTTGTGCAGTGGGTCCGCTGCCTTGCCCTGATCGGACCCGTTTCACAGATCATGCCCGGCTCTGACTGCCGAGATGTTCTCTACCTTTGATCTTCCCCCAACCCGCACATGTCACTCGGTTATCGGCTACTTAAGACTGGTGTTAGGGCCGGGTCCCGGCCAGGATTCGGTCCAGGTGCCCGGTGGGATGCTCGGTCAATCGGCTGCCCGCCAGCAT
>NZ_JBSGCB010000041.1:0-85426 GCF_053601595.1 Nocardia sp. NPDC004711
CGCAAACGCGCCGAAGGCAAGAAACACACTCAAGCCGTCCTCGCCCTGGCCCGCCGCCGCGTGAACGTGCTCTGGGCACTGATCCGCGAGCACCGAACCTACCAGCCAGCGCCACCCGCCGCAGCAGCCGCCTGAACCACCCATCGAACGTCAACTTCCAGGCTTGACAACTTCATTGGGAAGCAGTCCCTGGGCCGGGATCGGCGGGAGACGGCTCTCAACCCGGCGTCAGCTCGAGTCCGGTAGGGCAGACGACCCAATCACACCTCCCCGTCCCTGCGCACACCAGCAGCACACGAGCAGCCGGGAATCACGCCGCCCGTGAACCCCACCTCCGGCAACTGGAATCGATCGCAGCGGCGACCCACTGCCCCACGTGATGTCGATCGTTCACCCGAGAAATGCCGGTCGGGTCAAGACGTTTCGGGGCAATCCATCCGGTGCGTCCCCGATACGGGGAATCCTTGCCCATGACAACGGTTTTCCAACCCTCGGCACTGTCGTTGACCAGCGCATGGCAGTGATCGCAGGCCAAGGTCAGGTTGGTCAGATCGGTGGGGCCGCCCTTGGCCCAGTCGGTGATGTGGTGCACCGCGCACATCGAGGCGGGTGCCTCGCATCCCGGTCGGGTGCAGCCCTTGTCGCGGGCGATCAACGCCAAACGCTGGACGGGGCTGGCCAGGCGCTGGCAGCGACCCAGGTACAGCGGCAGCCCGTCGGCGTCGAGGACCGCCAGCACCGGGCGGGTACCCTCGGCCATCTTCAACGCCTCATTGATCGACACGTGGCCGCCGGAAGCGGTGGTCGCGACCCCGGCCCCATGCTCGAGATCCGCGACGGACATGGTCAGGATGGCCTGCACCGGCAGGCCACGGTGGGAGCCGAGCTTGGCGGGGTCGACACCGGGCTGCAGCAGCGCGAACAACGCGTCGTGGGTGCGCTGACCGGCATCGCGACGGTCGCGACGGGCCGCGGCCTCGAGGACCTTCGAGTCGACGACCTTGATTGTGGCGGCAACGCTGTCGGCGTCGTCGATGTTGCACATGCCCGGGCGCGCGAGCTTGGCGAACACCGCATCCAACAGCGCCCGCAGTTCCGGGGTGATCCAGCCCTCGATCCACGACATGCCATCCACCCCGGGACGACCCAGGATCAAGCCACGGCGACGACGACGATCGGCGTCGGAGACGACCTTGCCGTCGGGGTCGATACGGGCGAGGATGTCGCGGCCGATCTTGGGCAGGTCATCAGGCCACCCGACCCGCGAGTGGCCGACCAGAATGTCCTCGGCCTCGGCACGGGTCTCGGCGGGAATGTCAGCAGGCAGGTGGTTCATCACGTCGATGATGTTGCGGACATGATCACGTGAGATATCGCCTGTCTCATAGGCTTCGGCAGTCTCGGCGAGGGTGGCTGGGCGCAGGTGGCCGGTGGGTTCGAAGAATTCCCCGCACTGGTGGGTGATCTTCACCCGCACCGACGCGTCGTACCTCGACAACCCCAAGGTCTGCCGCAGGAACGGCACCACATTCTTCGCTCCACTGCCTTCGGGCAGCGAACGGTTGCAGGCTTCGATGATCAGGCGTGAATCCAGCGCCGACAGTTGACGTTTGCAGGTTTCCAACCGCTGCATCAACTCCACGACATCACTGTCGGAGAACGGGTTCAGGTTGCCGTGGAGGACGGAATTCGTCAGGGATTGCACGGCGGCTGCCAGGTCGGCGATGCCGCACGTGTCGAGTGTTACCCCCTTCGAATCCATGTGTCAATTCTACCGCTTACATGATCGCGATATGAGGCGAATTCTATTGTGATGCAATTTGTTTCAGAATTTCATGTGTTTCAAGCGAATTGAGTCGAGTGAGGTGAGCTGATTCGCGTGGCGGGAGTGCGAAGAAGGAATTGCTGAGGGTGGCTCGGTCGGCGGCGGGTATGTGGAGGGTCGGGTGGTTGTGGATGATCAGGTGGCCGTGGAGTGCTGACAGGTGGAGGTCCAGTTGAAGCGGTCGAGGTGGGTGTATCGGGCGGTTGAGCGGTTCAGGTCGAGTTCTGCTTGTCGGCGGGACCAGCGGTTCAGGCGGCACAGTCGCTCGATAACCTCTTGCTCCCGGCCTTTTGCTCGGGGCCAGGCCGGAGTGTTGGACCTGGTGGCAGCCGGGGCAGGGGGCAATCAGGCGTTGCAGGCGTTGGATTGGGCGGTCGGCGTGGAACTCGAAGATCCATTTCTCGTGGCAGTCGGGCCGTCCGATGCGGCCGTTGCGGATCGCCTGGTCGCCGCAGATCTCGCAGCGATCTCCGGCGGCTGTGCAGACCGGAATGCGCAGGGCATCCCAGACCTTCCGGTCCACGAGGCCGCGGACATTGGAACCGTGCGTGCCGGGCGGCAGCAGGTCGGACTGGATGGCCACGCCGTCGGGGGATTCCGGACCGGCGAGGGTGTCTGTCTGCATCAAGTCATACTCGTCGAATATGGTGTGCCGCAACATATCTCGAGTCACTAACAGAACCGTCCGGTTCGAATTCATCGTTCGAATCGAAGGTGACGAATTGGTCGAATCGGGAATTGGAGGTGAGGTCTCTCGCCGGGCGGGGAGGCAGGGAGGTAAGAAAGAACCATGTGGCATCCGGCGACCCCCATCCTCAATGCGCTCAGCTATCAGCCGGGCGACCGGCGGATTCTGGAGACTCCGGAAACATATGGCCTCGACTACGAGGAGATGTCGCTGCGCACGGCCGATGGCGAGACCGTCGAGGCCTGGTTCGTGCCGGCGGTGGGGGAGCCGCTGGGGCACATTCTGTTCGCGCACGGGAACGGCGGGAACATTGGGGATCGGTCGCCGATGCTGGGCATGCTCGCGGCGGTCGGGTTCGATGTGATGATTTTCGATTACCGCGGGTATGGGCGCAGTACCGGCCGGACGGACGAGCGTGGGACGTATCTGGACGTGCGGGCGGCGCGGGAGGCATTGCTCGCGCAGCCCGGTGTGGATGCCAACCGGTTGGTGTATCTGGGAAAGTCGCTCGGCGGCGGCGTGATGCTCGAGCTGGCGAATGCCTTACCGCCCGCCGCGCTACTGCTCATGTCGACTTTCACCGGCATGCGGGACGCGGCGGTCGCGGTATATCCGTTCCTGCCGAAGCTGTTCGTGCCCAACGCCTATCCCAGCCTGCCGCGAATTCGCAGACTGACCTGCCCGGTCATGATCATGCACGGCGACATGGACGAACTCCTGCCCGTACAGATGGGCCGCGACCTGTACGCCGCCGCGCCCGAGCCCAAACAGCTGGTGATCTATCCCGGCGGCATGCACAACGACCTCATCGGATTCCCGGGCTGGGCGGAGACGGTGGCGACCTGGGCGGCTGGGGTGCTGCCGCCCAAGCGCCTCACTTCCGGATGATATTGGCGAGGAATTCGGCATTGCTGCCGGTCTTGCGCAGGCCGTCGAGGAGCAGGTCGAGGGCGCGCTGATCGTCCAGTTCGGCCAGGGTGCGGCGGAGCCTGTCCACAGCGAGCCGCTCGTCGGGGGCGAACAGCAGTTCGTCGCGGCGGGTGCTGGACCTGGCGATGTCCACGGCCGGGAAGACGTGGCGGCTCGCCAGTCCGCGGTCGAGTTTGAGCTCGGCATTGCCGGTGCTCTTGTACTCCTCGAAGATGACGGTGTCGGCGAGCGAACCGGTTTCGACGAGTGCGGTGGCGATGATGGTCAGCGATCCGCCGTGTTCGATATTGCGGGCCGCGCCCAGGAACCGCTTCGGCGGCGTCAATGCCATGGAATCCACACCGCCGGAAAGGATTCGGCCCGAGGCGGATCCGGTCATGTTGTAGGCGCGGGCGAGTCGGGTCAGAGAGTCGAGTAGGACGACGACGTCGCGGCCCTGTTCGGCCAGCCGCTGGGCGCGTTCGATGGCCAGTTCGGCCAGCGCGGTCTGTTCGGCGGGGGAATGATCGAAGGTCGCGGCGATCACCTCGGCGGGCACCCCGCGCGAGAGGTCGGTGACCTCCTCGGGGCGCTCGCCGACCAGCACCAGCATCAGGTGCGCCTCCGGGTGGTTGGCGGCGATGCCGTGTGCGATCGCCTGCAGCACAGAGGTTTTGCCCGCCTTGGGTGGTGCCACGATCAAGGCGCGCTGGCCCTTGCCGATCGGCATCATGAGATCGGTGACGCGGGTGGTGAGCTGGTGTGGCCCGGTTTCGAGTCGCAGCCGCTCATTGGGGTGGATGGGGGTCAGGTCCTGGAAGTGCGGTCGCGGGGAGATCTCGGCGACCGGGAGGTCGTTCACGGTGTCGACCCGTACCAGGGGAGCGAGCTTGCCGTTCTTGGTGTTCGGCTGCGCCAGGCCGGTGAGGGCATCGCCGCGGCGCAGGCCGTGGCTCCGGATCAATCGGGTGGGCACGTGGATGTCGTGGGGGCCCGGCAGGTAACCGCTGCGGCGCAACACACCGCTCTGGCCATGGATATCCAGGATTCCCGCTGCGGGCGTGAGGGTTTCGATGTGTTCGAGGGCCGGGGTCGCGTCGGTGTGGGCGACCTGCGGCGTGGGATCGATGGTGGTCATGAGAGTTCTCCTTGTAAGGATCAGGTGACTTGTGCACCGGGAGTGAGTGATTGGTGTGGCCGGATGCGGCCGAAGGCGGCAGGAGACCGCCGGTGAATCCGAGTGGTTCGCCAGTGGCGGTGCAGCACCGGGCGGGAGCTACAGCGCCACCGGGTAACCGGCTCGGGGAGGGAAGAAATCGCGTGGGAGGGACTCGGTGTCGACCTGCATCCACGGGATTGCGACGTCCCCACCGTACGCCGTCCCTGAATCCCGCGCAATGTTCCGATCCCGGCGCGCTGTGCCAGGCCCCCGCGGTCCCCGTGATGCGTAGCCTGGAACCCATGAGCGATGCCAAGGAACTCGTGGCGTTGTTGGCGCAGCTGCCGGACGCCGAACTCGCGGCGGTGGTCGAGGCCGCCACCGACGGCAAGGCCGGGCTGGCCGCGCTGCACGCGGTGGCGCAGTCACTGGCGGCCACCCTGGGTCATGCACCCGATGTCATCGATGTGACTCCGGACACGCTGCCGGTGGAAAGCTATCCGCAGTCTGAGACGGTCTCGGCATCCGGGCAGGTGGGAGCGGGTCCCGTGGTCACCGGGATACCGGTACCGCCTGCGGGTATCCCCGCAGGTCCGGCGATCGGCGGCTATACCTCCGGCGGCGTCCCTACTTTCGAGTCAGTTCGCGATAAGGTCGAGCAGCGCTACGGGACATCGCAGGGGATGGGCGAACTCGATCGGCAGACACCAGTGGGCCGTAGCGTCGAGGAACAGTGGGATGCGCGGGCGAAGGCCGCGCGGGAACGTCTGGAACAGATTCGAAAATCGGTGCACGGCAACGATTCCGAGTGATCAGGCGTTCCGTCTTCAATTGATGGGTGGAACCTTGACCGAGTCCGATACGCCGTCCCGGGCGCCACGCGAAATCGCCGAGAAGCTCCTGGATCTCCAGGTCGACTTCATTGTCGCCGAGGTCAGCGGTGACCGCTTCGCCGAAGTGATCGCCCGCGATGTGGAAGCGGTGATCGGTGTCGCCGACACCATCATCGTCCGCGACGTGGTGGAGATCGATCAGGCCAAGCAGACCGTCGCCAATGTCATCGACCTGATCGGCGGCAGCCCGGTACTGGGCGAAATGGTCGGCACGCTGGCCGATTCGCTGTACGAGAACATCGCCGGGAATCATGACTACACCCTCGGTGACGTGGTGGACCGCGAGCCGGTCGAGCAGCTGCTGGAGAAGCTCTTCGGCATGCACCAGGCCCAGGAACGGATCCTGGAGCGGCTGACCGAGAGCCCCCTCATCGCGACCGTGGCCGCCAAGTTCGTGGACAAGCTGGTCGACGATCTGATGGAGACCAACAAGCAGATCGCCTCGAAGATTCCCGGCGTCGGCTCCCTGGTCTCCATGGGCACCAATGCCGCCAAGTCCGCGCGCAAGGCGGCGGAGAAGGCCGGTGGCACCTTCATCGGCGAAATGGCCGGCAAGGGCGCGCAATTCGCGCTCAAACGCACCAACAACGCCATTCGCGAAATGCTGCGCGACGCCCCGGTGCACGACGCGGCCATGGAATTCTGGGACCTGCACGCCGGTGAGCCGGTCAGCGGCCTGCGCGAGTACCTGTCCCAGCAGGACCTCCGCGACCTGGCCCTGATCATCCACCGGATCGCGCTGACCACCCGCAACAAGGAATACGTCGGCGTGCTGGTGGACCAGGGCGTCGAGGTGTTCTTCGAGAAGTACGGCGACCACACCCTGGCGGCCATGCTGCCCGAGCTGGGCCTGTCCGAGGCGGTCATCGCCGAGGAGATCCTGCGCTACGGCCCGGCCGTGGTGGAAGCCGCCAAGCGGAACGGCGTGCTGGCCAAGCTGATTCGCGAGCGGCTGGAGCCGTTCTTCCTGTCCGAGCCGGTGCTCGCGGTGCTGGCCGGGAACTGAGCCGAGTCCTGCGCACAGGGCCGCACGCCCAAACCGCGTGCGGCCCTGTTTCATTCCCTGACGGGAGAACCCGCTCATTCCCTGGAGGGAATCGCGCAGCGCATCGCGCCAACGCAGACTCGATGCCATGACGAACATCGACATCAACGAACTCGCCGACCGGTACCTGGCCATGTGGAACGAGACCGACCCGGAGCCGCGGCGCAAACTCATTCGCGAACTGTGGGCCGAGGACGGCGCGCAGATTCTCGTCGATCCGCCGGAGGATATGCGAGATGCCGCCACTCGCTTGAACTTTCCGATCCCGTCGCTCGAGGTGCGGGGGCATCATGCGCTGGAACGGCGTGTGGAGCGGGCCTACGAGATGTTCCTGGCGGCGGGCGAACACCGCTTCGTCCAGCGTGGGGAAGCGACGGTGCTGTTGAAGCAGGTCATCGCCCTCACCTGGTCGATGGTGACCGCCGATGGCACCGTGGTCGGCGGCGGGATGGACGTCCTCGCGCTGGACGAGGACGGCCGCATCCGCACCGACCACCAGCACATCGGCGTCGAGTAGGGCCTCGAGCCCGCGAGCGGGTGCACACGTCGCGGATCGTGCCGTGCATGATTGCTTCGACTCGAGCAATGCAAGGTTGCTTCGACCGAAAGGAGCGTCGTGGCCCTCGACAAGGGAGTCGCCGCAGCCCTCAGCGACAGCGTCCGCGCCGGTGGCGACGCTGTCCTGGGCCCGCGGCACAAATCGCTGCCCCCGGCCGCCTGGGGGCTGACCGTCCGCGAATACCTGGCCACGAATCCGCACCTGGACGACCTGCAGACGCCGGTCCTCACCATGGACCGCTCCGCGCTGGACACGAACCGGGCCGTCATGGCCGACTGGGCGCGCGCCGCCGGCGTCCGGCTGGCCCCGCACGGCAAGACCTCCATGTCGCCCCAGCTCTGGGCCGAACAGCTCGAGACCGGCTCCTGGGGTATCACCCTCGCCACCGGCTGGCAGGCCCAGCTCGGCCGATCGTTCGGCCTCGACCGCATCGTGCTGGCCAACACGCTCGTGGATCCGATCGGGTTGCACTGGGCGGCAACGGAAATCGCGCGTGACCCCGACTTCGAGCTCTACAGCTGGGTCGACGGCGTCGACGCGGTCCGGGAGATGGAGCGCCACCTCGCGTCCGCCCCCGACGGGGTCCAGCTGAACGTCGTCGTGGAACTCGGTGGTCCGCACGGCCGTACCGGCGCCCGCGGGCTGGCCGCGGCCCACGCCGTTGCCGACGCGGTCCACAAGTCACCGCGCCTGCGACTCGCAGGGGTCGGCGGTTACGAGGCCGCACTCGCCCATGACCGCACCCCGGAAGCCCTTGCGGCCGTGCGGCACTACCTGGACGAGCTCACGATCCTGCACCAGGAGCTGATGGCCGCGGGCCGGTATGACAATTGTGCGATCGTGACCGCCGGCGGCAGCGCATATCCGGACCTCGTCGTGGAGCGACTGGCCGGACTTGCGGATGAGGAGGGCGTGCACGGAGTTCCGACTGTGGTGGTGCTGCGGTCCGGCGCGTATCTGGTGCACGATGACGGGTTCTACTCCGGGATTTCGCCACTGGCCGATGGTCGCGCCGAGCGTCCGCTGCGGTCGGCGATGCACGGATGGGCACGCTGTGTGTCCCGCCCGGAAGCGGAACTCGCGTTGCTCGATGCGGGCAAGCGTGATCTTCCGTACGACTTGGGTTTACCTGTTCCGCAGCGGATCACCGGACCGGTGAACACCGGGCTCTCGGCGGTTGCGACCACTTCGCTGCCGGCCGACGCGCATGTCTCGGCCTTGAACGATCAGCACGCCTTCTTGCGGCTGCCGGGTGCCTCGGACGACCAGGTGCCGGTGGGAAGTGTGGTGCGACTGGGGCTTTCGCATCCCTGCACCGCGTTCGACAAGTGGCGTCTCATCCCGGTGATCGATGACGCCGACGCCGAGCGGCCGCGGATCGTCGACTTCCTGCACACGTATTTCTGAGCGGGATGCCGCAGCCGCTCCGTTTCGGCCGCGGCGGGTGGACCTCGAGGCCCCGTCCACCGCCGCGACGACGGATGCCTCGCGGCACGTGGCGCGATCCATCGGCGACAGCGATGCGGTCCGCGTTCGTGCCGTCCCCTCGCGGACACCCGGTGTCGCCGTGCGGAGTGCCGCACGGCGTGGCAAGCATCCCGATCGGCGCGGGTGCGGGTCAAGGTGAACTCCTGTCCCAATTTGTCCCAGCGGGAATAGCGGCCAGTCGAATGGATGCTGCTGGACCCGACGGGCGCGCGAGGTCATCGACGACTGGGAACGTGAAGCGCACTTCATGGTGTACGGATTCCGCTACATGGCGGCCGCCACCCACTCGCCCGAACGACTCGCGGCCGTCGTCGACCGTTGCCGTGCGGCCCCGGAGTGGGATCGCTTCTGGTCCACCGAGGTTCCGCCCGACAAGGTCGCCCGCCGGCCCGTGCGGGTGCGCGCGCCCGAGACCGGCGAGTGGGTGAGCTACCGCATGCAGATATTCAAATTCGAACTGCCGCAACGCCCCTGGTGGATCTACTCGCTGGTCCCCGCCAATTGAGCCGCGCCGGTGGCGAAATGCTGCCGGTAGCGTTCGGGCGTGGTGGCCAGGCGTCGGCCGAACACCCGGTGCAGGGTCTCGCCGTGGCGGTAGCCGACCTGGCGGGCGATCGCACCGATGGTCAGCTCGGTCGACTCCAGCAGGCGGCGGGCCGCCTCGACGCGCAGATCCTCCACGAAAGCCGCAGGCGTGCTGCCGGTTTCGATGCGGAAGGCCCGGGCGAAGTTGCGTTCGCTCATGCCCGCGCGGCGGGCCAGCTCGGCCACCCCGAGGTTCGCGTCGAGATGATCGGGCAGCCACTGCTGCACCGCGCGAATGGCGGGCGTGCGCGCGGGCTGGGTGCGCAGCTGCGCGCTGAACTGGGTCTGCCCGCCGGGACGCCGGGTGAACACCACGTACAGCCGCGCGATCATGGCGGCGACCTCGCGGCCGTAGTCGTCCTCGACCAGCGCCAGCGCCAGATCGACGCCCGCCGACATGCCCGCTGACGTCCAGCGATTGCGGTCGCGGACGTAGATGCGATCCGGTTCGACCGTGACCCGCGGATAGCGCTGGGCCATCAGGTCGGTCGAGGCCCAGTGGGTGGTGGCCCGGTAGCCGTCGAGCAACCCGGCCGCGGCCAGCAGCAGCGCGCCCGCGCACACCGAGGTCACCCGCCGCGCCTTGCGGGCCAGGGCGGGCAGCTCCCGCACCACCTCCGCCCCGGCCGGCCCGGAGGCCATGCCGCCCACCACGATCAGGGTGTCGAAGTCGTCTCCGGCGGCGATGTCGTGCAGCGAATGCTCCACCGAGAGGGTGAGGCCGCCGTCCGCGGTGATCGGGCGGCCCCCGGGCGAGGCGGTCAGCAGGCGGTAGGGCAGGGCTGCGCCGTCCGAATCCGCCTGGCCGCCCGCTGAACTGATGGGATGCTCCTGCAGGACCGGCGGCAGTTGCGCGGGCGGCCGCTCGCGGACGCCGTTGAGGAGCGCGAACACATCCAGTGGCCCGGCCAGCTCGGACAGCTGCATGCCCTGGTAGACAACGAAAACGATGGTGCGGGGTGCGGGCATCCCGCCATCATCGCAGTCGCCGGGCTCGGCTGCCATGGTCAGTGGCTGACCGATTCGGATGTGCGGCGGGCGGTGTGGCGGTCGAGGAACGGGATGACCAGTTCGGCCACTCGGTCGGCGCACTGCGCGTGCGGGTAGTGGCCGCCGCCCTCCACCATGGCGACACTGCCCAGTCCCGCCGGCATGGCCGCCACGATCGCCTCGGCCTCGGCCCGCGGGTCGGCGAAGTCCGGATCCTGGGTGCCCATGAGCACCAGTGCGGGACAGCGGATGTCGGCGATGCGAGCATGCGCGTCGGCCGGGGTGGTGGCGCCGGTCTTCATGAATTCCGCCCAGCGGTCGGGCTGCCGCAGGATGGTCCGCAGGCCGCCGAGGAACTCCGCGTGGTCGGCGGGCTTGGTCGGGTAGGCGATCTCCAGATAGCGGAACCACCACCGGAACGACCGCAGTCCCTGGGTGGCGAGCAGGCGCACCATGCCGCGGCGGTACCGGCGGCTGGTGATCATCGTGCCGATGTGCAGCTGCTGGGTGAGAGTGAACGGGTCGATTTCGACGATGGCGCTCACCAACTCGGGGGCCTCCGCCGCCGCGATGGTCGCCGAGCCGCCCGACAGCGAATGCCCGACGATGACCGCGGGACCCCCGAAATGCCGGATGACACCCAGCAGGTCGTGGGCCACGTCGGTGCGGCTGATGGCTTCCTTCCCGGTCACCGAGGGCCAGTTCGGGCTGGATTCGCCGTGCCCGCGCATATCGGCGTTCACCACCCGGTATCCGGCCGCGACCAGCGGCCCGACCAGGTGCCGGAACTCCTGCCGCCAGGTTCCCATGCCGTGCGACAGCACCACCAGCGGTCCGTCCCCGGCCACATCACACGCGATCCGCCCGTGCTCGAGCGTTACGAACTCGGTCATTTCCCGGTCCTTCCAAGCGATTTCGTTCCGGCCGCGTTTGCGGCATGCCGGAATTGAACGCCGGAAATCGATGCGGGCCGAGGGCTCGGGCCGGACGGATCAGCGGTGTGGCCGATCCGGTCAGTCGCTGACCGTGTTTCCCGCGCTCGGGACAATTACCCATGTCGGTGCGCCGAACCAGGTGGCCAGTGCGTCCCGCAGCCCGGGTTCGGCGGTGGCGGGGGATTCGCCGACCGTTGCGGCCCAGGCGATGTGGGCGTCCGGGCGGATCAGGACGGCATCGGCGGGCCGGTCGTCGGTGGCAGCGGTCCGGATGTCGACGCGGTCGCCCCACAGCTCGGCGATCTCGCGCAGGTCCGCGCGGTCGGCGAGATCGAGCAGCACCGGGCGGGCGTCGCGCAGGGACTGGGCGACACCGGGGTGCAGGTACAGATCGGGGAGGAAGGCTCCGGTCAGCTGGTGCCCGTTGGGATTCGGCAGCGGATAGCGGATGTCGGCGCCCGCGATCATGGACCCCAGTCGCTGCAGGGCCGGTGCGTCGGTGAGCAGTTCCTGGAACAGGGTCCGGAGTGCCTCGGCCGCCGGATCGTCGCCGCGGCGCAGCGCCGCCTGCGCCTGGGTGTGCACCATGGTCCGGGCCGCCGCGAAGGAACGCTCCGTGTGGTAGGTGTCGAGCAGCCCGTCGGGGGCCCGGCCGTCGATGTCCGCGGCCAGCTTCCATGCCAGGTTGACCGCGTCGAGCATGCCCGCGTTGAGGCCGACACCCGTGGCCGGGAATGCGTGCGCGGCATCGCCGGCCACCAGAATCCTTCCGGCGCGGAAGCTTTCGGCCTGCCGTGCCTGGAACTGGTAGCGGGACAACCGGATCGGCTCACCCAGCGGAAGATCGACGCCCAGGACGCGGCGGATGCTGTCGCTCAGCTCCGCGAGGGTCAGCGGCTCGTTGTCATCGGTCTCGGTGGCGGTGTCCTCGGTGGTCTGCACCATGAGCATGCCGGTGGCGAGTGAGCCGACCGCGAACACGCCGCGCTCGGTACGGGTGAAACCGGCGGGGACGACACCGTGCCCGGCGACGTCCAGATCGCCGTTGTCCAGCATGGTCACCCCGGCCGCCACGGCGACCTGGCCCAGGCGGTTGACCTCCGGATAGGTGATGCCGGGGAAGGCGATTCCCGCCAGCTCCCGGACCTTGCTGCGCGCGCCGTCGCAGCCCACGGCATAGTGGGCGGTCAGCTGATACGGGCCGTCGGGGCCCGACACCGTCACGGTGACCCCGGTGGCGTCCTGATCGATCCCGGTCACCGTGTGTCCGCGCCTGACCTCCCCGCCGCGCTCGCGCACCAGCTCGTCGAGCAGCTGCTCGAGCTGCGGCTGCGGGAGATGGAGCGCGCGCAACGGCGGATCCGCCAGTGGGCTCTGATCCACGTGCAGTCCGCCGAACGGGAAGACCGCCGCCGGAGCGACCGGCGCCCCGGCCGATTCGAACCGGTTCAGCAATCCTCGATAGCCCAGCAATTGCAGGATCTGCCCACTGAATCCATTGGCCTTCGGCACCGTCTGCAGCTGCGGACTGCGCTCCAGGACCACCGGCCGTACCCCGGCCGCCAGCAGTTCGGCGGCCAGCATCAGACCCGTCGGGCCCGCGCCCGCAATGATCACGTCGGCACTCGTCACACGCACTCGCGCTACTCCATTCCACGGATTTCGGCTACGGCCAGCGATTCTGCGGCATACCGTGGGTCTTGCCGCAAGCCCGGGGGTGCGATATATGTTGAAAAGGGAAGCGGATCACCGCTTCCCTCTTGTCGACCGTCATCCGTTGCCGGATGGACTCTTTCGGCTACCGGCCCAGATGGTGGCGCATGAATGCCGCCGCGAAATCGGGCTGGGTCCTGGCCATCTGGTTGTGCCGGCCCGGATTCGCCAGCAGCGTCTTCTCCTCCGACGCGAACGCCTCGAACAGGTCGAAGCTGGGCCGGCGGTCGATTTCCTCATCGTTCCAGGCGACTTGGAGGGTGAGCGGGATGGTGATCTTGCGTGCGGCCTCGAACAGCGCGTCGAATACGAACACGCTGTTGAAGGTCGCGGCCCGGATGCGGGGTTCGGCGGCCACCAGCATCATGCCGATGACGGTGCCCAGGGTGATGCCGCCGTAGCCGACCGGAGCGTCCGGGCCGATCTCCGGCAGCGCCTGCAGCGCGTCCAGGGTGGCCTGCCACTCCGGCACGGCCCGCTCGGCCAGGGACATATTGAACTCGGCGATGATCGAGTCCATCGGTTCCCCGGCCGCCCGCGCCGCGTGCAGCGCGTCGGCCCACCGCTGGTCCTGCTCGTTGCGCGGCCGGTCGCCGTGCCCCGGGGCGTCGATGGCGGCCACCCGGTAACCGGATTCGGTCACGAAGTGACGGGCCGTCGTGACGAGGTTCGGGGCGCGCTTGTGCACGCCGCCACTGTGACCCAGCAGGATCAGGGGTGCGTTCTCGGACGCGGATTCGGGCGACCACAGTACGCCGGTGATCTCGCCCAGCAGGAAATCGCGTTCACGGACGCCGTTTTCCGACGTCTCCGCGGTGAAGTTCAGGTGCATGATGTTCTGCCTCTCGGAATGCCTTGCAACACAGGCGCTCCCGGCGACAGCTACTTCGTACGCCCAACCGCGACCACGATGGGGAGCACCCACCTCGATACGTCGTTCATGGGTCTCACCTCCTTCGTGATGTCACGGTCCACGGCACGGTACCAACGCGGACCGGCGGCCGCAAGCGACGCGTCACGAGGCGGCCTGCTCGCCGAGCTTGTGGCGCAGCACTTTTCCGCCGGGGTTGCGGGGCAGCTCGGGGAGACGGACGAACTGCTTGGGCACCTTGTAGCGTTCCAGGCGGGTCCGGATGTGCTGTTTGAGGGCGTCGTCGCCGGGGTCGGCGTCGTTGGTCACCAGATAGGCCCGCAGTACCTGGCCGTACTCGGGATCGGCGATGCCGACCACGATGACATCGGCGACGGCGGGATGCTCGGACAGCGCGTTCTCGACCTCGCGGGGATAGATGTTCTCGCCGCCGGAGACGATCATCTCGTCGTCGCGGCCGTCGATGTAGAGGCGGCCCTGCGCATCCAGGTGGCCCATATCGCCGATATTGACGTAGCCGTCGCGCACCTCCTTGCTGGGGGCGGAGCCGCCGCGATCGGCGGTGTAGCCGTTGAAGCCCAGGCCGCCGCGCACGAAGACCGTGCCGGTCTCGCCGACCGCGGCCGGGGTGCGGTCGGCGCGCAGAATGCGTACGGAGACACCGAGAATGGGGCGTCCCACGGTTCTGGGGGAGTACGCGAGATCCGCCGGTGTGGCGATGGAGACGACGCCCGCCTCGGTGGAGCCGTAACCATTGACCAGCCGGGGACCGAAGTCGCGCAGGAATTTCGCGATGGTGTTCGGTGAGATCGGCGCCGCGCCGGTCAACGTCAGGCGCAGTGCGGACAGGTCGTAGCGGCGGCGGATCTCGTCGGGCAGGGCGGCGAGGCGCTGGATCATGATCGGGACGCCGATGAACACGGTCGCGCGGTGGCGCTGGATATCGGCCAGGGCCAGTTCGGGATCGAAGCGGCGGCGCGTGACCGCTGTCGCGCCCAGGGCCAGCTGACCGGCCAGCGCGCCGAGGCCGAAACCGTGGAAGAACGGGGGCGCGACGATCGCGATATCGCGGTGGGACAGGCGTGCGGCGGCGGCCAGCGAGGCGGCCGCCTCCAGCGCGGGACGCAGGCCGATCTTGCGGGCGACGCCCTTGGCCATGCCGGAGGTGCCCGAGGTCAGCAGGGTGATCCAGGCGGGCTGCCGGGCCGGGGGCGGGGACGGATGCCGTTGCCGGGCAAGCTGATCCAGCGTCGGCAGCTCGGATCGGACCTCGGGGTCGCGCCAGCCGCGCACCTGGATGCCGGAGTAGCCCGTCTGGGCGAGCGCCGCGAGATATTCGTCATCGTGGACGAGGATGTCCGGCGTGTGCCGTTCCAGGATGCGGGCCAGCTGGGCGGCGGGGAGTTCGGTATTGAGGAAGACCAGCTCGCAGCCCAGACGGCTGCCCGCGATCACCGCCTCGACGAAACCGTGGTGATTGCGGCACAGAATGCCCACGGTGCGCAGGTCCGGCGCGAGCGAATGCAGGGCTGCGGCAATGGCTTCGGAGCGGCGCATGAGCTCGCGGTAGGTGACCGCGCCGGATTCGTCGATCAGGGCGATCCGATCCGGGTGGCGGGCCGCGGAGACGGCGATGAGCAGACCCAGTGACGGGCCGTAGGCGTGGTAGCCGCGGGCGATCGACACCGCGGCCGCCGGTCCGATCGGGCGCAGTGCGCCCGAAGTGGCGATCGCGGAAAGCGCTGTGCCCCAATCGAGGGACGTACTAGTGCGCATCGCCCGTGCTCTTCCCGTGCACCGCGCGGAGAGCGGCCTCGGTGTCGCCGAGCCGCCGGTAGACGGCGGTGAAGGCGATCTCCAGTGGCACGCGCAGGATCGGGGTGAGTATCGAGGTCGCATACCCGTAGGCGGGAATCATCATGCGCGGCTTGGTGATCAGCGCCCGTGCCACGCCCGTGGCGGCCTCGGCGGGGGACTGGCCGGGCATCGCGGACATCCAGCGGCTGGGCGCGCTCATCCGGGTGTGCATGAGCCCGGCGTAGATGGTGGTGAGGGTGACCCCGTCCGGCCGCGCCTCCATGCCCACCGCGCGCATCCACACATCGAAGGCGGCCTTGGCGGACAGATAGAAACCCCACTTCGGGACCACCGGAAAGAGCACGCCGACCGTGGAGATGTTCACGATGTGGCCGCTGCGGCGCGCTCGCATGCTCGGCAGCAGGGCCAGCGTGAGGCTGATCGGGCCGAGGTAGTTGGCGGTCGAGGTGGCGGTGAGATCCTTCGGCCGGTCGTAGGACAGGTGGATCGAGCGGCGTAAGGACTTGCCCGCGTTGTGAATCAGATAGTCGACATGGTCGAAGCGGGCGAGGATGTCCTCGGCGAAGGCCGAGATCGATTCCGGCTCGGCCAGATCCAGGCGGATCGCCACCGCCGTGCCGCCCGCCGCGGTGATCTCCTCCGCCACCGCCTGCAGCTGATCGACCGAGCGCGCGCCGAGCACGACGGTCGCGCCGGCGGCGGCGAGCATGCGGGCGGTCTCGGCGCCCAGGCCGTGGGACGCGCCGGTGACCACGGCGATCTTGCCCTCCACCTCGCGGCGCAGGCGGGCGGGGTCGGAGATGCCGCGCGGGCCGATGAGCCACGCCGCAACTCGGCCGACGGGTCCGGCCGCCAGGGCATTGTTGGGTCGGTGGAGGAGTTCCACTAGCTCGTCTCGCTTCGTTCGGTGCGCTGTTCTCGTGGTTCGGTGCGCTGCTGCGCGCCGGTCGGGTCCAGCAGGGCGGCGATGGTGCGGGAGGTCAGGGTGATGGACGGGTCGAGTGCCAAAGTCGTTTGCACCGTGGCGAATCCGGTGGCGAGCACCAGGCTCTGCAGCTGAGCGCGATCCGGCTCCGGCTCGGTGAGCCAGCGCGCCGTGGCGCCCTCCACGAAAGCCAGCCACCCGTCCATGGCGATCCGGATGGCGGAACTCTCACCCGCGGAGACGATTTCGGTGAGCAGCGCCGCCACCAGCCGGTCCCGATGCCGCTCGTGCTGCGCCAGCAACCGCTCGTCGGCCCCCGTGCGCGGCGTCATGATCAGCGCCGTCCCGTGCTGCTGCACGAAATCCAGATAGATCCCGAACCCCAGCGTCAGCCGCTCCATCGCGGACCCCCGCAACTCCTGCAGCCGATCCCAGAAGTCCTCGAACACGGCCTCGTGCACCGCCAGATACAACTCGTACTTCCCCCCGAAGTGGTATCCGATCGACCCCACCGCGGTCCCCGCCGCCGCCGCGATCTCCGCGATCGACACCTCCTCGTACCGCCGGTCCGAGAACGCCCTCCGCCCCGCCTCCAGCAACGCCGCCCGAGACTCCCGCCCCCGCCGATTCACCTGAACCGGCCGGGCCCCACTTTTTGAACCCCGTTCAACTTCGGCCACCCCCGCAGCCTAGCCAACTTCTTGAACCAGATTCAAGAACTGATTTTCAGCCGTTACCGCCCAGGTCGCTGGCTGGTTCAGGTGTCGGCGCGGGTGAGGACGGCGATGGGGAAGTGGCGGGGGCTGAGGGCTCGGTAGGTGGTGAAGTGGGGGTAGGCGGCGGTGAGGGTTTGCCAGTGGGTGGCGTATTCGGTGTCGTCGGTGACTACGCGGGTGGTGACCGGGAAGGCTTCGCGGCCGATGCGGACCTCGGCGTGGTCGGCGGCCAGGAGGTTTTTCCACCAGTTGGGGGTGCCGGGGTTGCCGCCGTTGGAGCCGCAGACCAGGAGGGTGTCGCCGGAGCGGACCAGCATGAGCATGACGGGGCGGGGCTGGCCGGATTTGCGGCCGGGGACGGTCAATTCGAGGACCGGGTGGCCGAAGAGGGTGGCGAAGCGGGTGCCGCCGAAGCGATCGAAGAGGCGGCGGTGCAGGCGCGCGTAGAAGCGGGCGACCGCGCCGAGATGGGTGCTGGAGTAGTAGTTGAAGCGACCCGCCAGGGTCAGCGGGCCGGAATCGGTGCCGGGCATTGGAGGTCCCCTCGGGTCGGCGGTCGTACGGGCTCAATGTACATGGTGTCCAGTGAGTTGACGTAGTGGCTCCTGAAGGATGGTGTCGTGCTCGCCCGCTTCGTGATTAGGCTTCGGATATGAGCATCGGCGCTGACACCGGACCGATGAGCGGGGTGGACGCGTTCGATCGGCTGCGACCGCTGCTGTTCACCATCGCCTACGAGCTGCTCGGCAGCGCCGCCGACGCCGAGGATGTGTTGCAGGACAGCTATCTTCGCTGGCGCGAGACCGATCCGGCGCGGATCGAGCATCCGCGCGCCTACCTCACCACCATCGTCAGCCGGCAGGCGCTCAACCACCTGCGCACCGTGCGCCGCCGCCGCGAAGACTACGTCGGCAGCTGGCTGCCCGAGCCCATCCGCACCGAATCCGACGCCAGTCACGATGTGCTGCTGGCCGAATCGGTGTCGATGGCCATGCTGCTGGTGCTCGAGACCCTCGGACCCACCGAACGCGCGGTGTTCGTGCTGTCGGAGGTGTTCGGCCACAGCCTCGTCGACATCGCCGGCATGGTCGGCAAATCCGATGCCACCGTGCGTCAGATCGCGCATCGGGCCCGCGCGCACGTGCGGTCCCGGCGCAAGCGCTTCGAACCCGACTCCGAGACCAGCCGCGAGGTGATCGACCGGTTCCTGTGGGCCACGCAAACCGGTGATCTGCAGACCCTCATGGATGTGCTGGCCCCCGATGTCGTCCAGATCTCCGACGGCGGTGGCAAGGTGAGTGCGGCGCGCCGCCCGGTCGTCGGCGCGGAGCGTGTCGCCCACTATCTGATCGGGTTGAGCCGGAAAGCCATGGCGGACATGAGCGTCGAGTTCGGCACCTACAACGCGCTGCCCGCCCTGCTGCTGCGCACCGCCGACGGACGCCTCGACACCGTCGAACTGATCGAGACCTCCGGCGACCGCATCACCGGGCTGTACGCCATCCGCAACCCGGACAAGCTGGGTACCGCCGAACTGACCCGCGCCCTGGAACGGTGACCCGGGCGGTCAGCGGGCCGCTGAACCGTGGTGCGACTGGAGATTTCAGCGACCGGCCGCGGCTGGATCAGTTCACGCAGGGGATCTTCGAACCGATCTGGGTGGTGACGGGATTGCCGGAATCGGGTGCGTCCGTGGTGGTGTCGGTGGCCGCGGCGCTGGTCGAGGAGCCGCCCGCAGTGGTGGTCGGGCTGGTGGTGGCGGCGGTCGGGTCCAGCGACGCCGGAATCTCGAGATCCGCGCCGACGACCAGCTTCACGTGCCCGCTGGACACCTCGGTGGACGGGCTCACCGGGATCCCGCCGAACATCTCCGACAGCTGTTTGGCGTCGGTATCGGCGCCGGTGCCGTAATAGACGGTCGAGGTGGTGCCGTCGGCGTAGGTGGCGTTGGCGACGTCACCGGCCGGGAATCCCTTGGCGGTCAGCAACTTCGACACCTTGGCGGCCTGGCCGGGCGTGCCGCTGGCATTGGCCACGTCCAGCGTCGAGGTGGGCGTGGTGGCCGGCGCGCTGGGCGCGGCCGGGGTGGAGACGCCGAACGCCTCGCGGACCGTCTTCTTGATCGCCACCGGATCGATGACGTTCACGTCCTGGCCGTCGACCGTGTCGTAGCGCAGCACCGGCAGCGTGCGGAACTCCACCGTCGGGTTCTCCGCGCGGCCCAGCGTGGTGGCGAAATCGGTGAGGCTCCAGCCGTCCGACAGCACCACGTCCTTGTGCGCCACATCCATCAGCGCCTTGAGCCGGCCCGGGTTGGCCAACGTGTCCGAGCCCTTCAAGGAATTGGCCACCGAGGTCAGGAACGCCTGCTGCCGGTGGGTGCGGTCGAGGTCGCCGTTCTCCAGCCCGTGCCGCTGCCGCACGAACGCCAGCGCGTCGGAGCCGTCCAGGTGCTGGTGCCCGGCGGGGAACTGCGCGCCGGAGTAGTAGCTGTCGTCCACGGCGTGATTGAGGCACACGTCGACGCCGCCGAGTGCGGTCGCGAGGTCGTAGAAGCCGGCCAGGGAGATCTCCGCGAACCGGTTGATGGGCACGCCTGTGAGCGCTTTCACAGTCTGAACGATGCTGGCGCGGCCCGCTTCCCGGCCCTGACGCTCCAGGTCGGGCCCGTCGGCCATGCCCTTCGCCTTGAGTTTCTCCTCGACCGTGTACTTCTTGAGGCCGTAGGACTCCTTGATCTTGGCGTGGTCGTAACCCGGAATGCCCTGCACCGGAACGTAGTCGTCGCGCGGGATGGAGAACGCGATGATGTGCTTCAGATCCTTCGGAATGTGCACCAGGATCAGCGAATTGGCGTTGTAGCCGCCCTCCGAGCCGTCACCGGCGTGCAGCTGGTCGAGGATCTCCTTGGGCAGATCGTTGCCGTTCAGGTCTTTCCGGGTGTCCAGGCCGATCAGCAGCATATTGATGTCGCCGTCGAGATTGACATCCTCGGGTGCGATCGCGCCCGAGCGGACGAAGCCGGAATCGAAGTCGTTGCGGCCGTACCAGACCAGACCTGTTACGCCGATCACACCTGCGGCCACCAGGGCTGTGATGCCGCGTCCGGCGAGGCGCAGGCGTTTGTCGCGCTCGCGCTGGGCCGCGCTGCGCTCGGGCTTGCCGCCGCTGCGCTCGGGCTTGCCGCCGCTGCGATCACGCTTGCCGGAGGTGTCATCACGCTTACCAGCGGTGCGCCGCTTGTCCGCGCGCCGGCTGGTGGAGTCCGCCTCGGCGCGCCGCGAACGGCGGGGGGTCGGGTTTGGCGTCTCCGGTGCCCGGCGGGTGCGGCCCGGCTGGGGGCCGACGACCGGCAACGGTTGGGTGGCGTCGTCGTACATGGCGCTGTCGAGTGTGCCGTAAGCGGCGCTCTCTGTCAGATTTCCGCCCGGTTGTGAATGAGCTTGCACGGTCGTGCATAATCATCACATGGTGGATACCTCGAACGGGCCCCTGCGGGTCGCGGTAGCTGGTGCGAGCGGATACGCGGGCGGTGAAGTCCTGCGCCTGCTGCTCGGTCATCCAGCCTACCGAAGCGGGCGCCTCGAGATCGGGGCGCTGACCGCGGGGTCCAATGCCGGTACCACCCTGGGTGAGCTGCAGCCACATCTGCTGCCGCTGGCCGATCGGGTGCTCGCGCCCACCACCGTCGAGGAGCTCTCCGGCCACGATGTGGTCTTCCTCGGCCTGCCGCACGGGCAGTCCGCGGCGATCGCCACGGCGTTGCCGGAATCCACGATCATCATCGACTGCGGCGCCGACTTCCGGCTCACCGATCCGGCGGCGTGGGAGAAGTATTACGGCACCCCGCACGCCGGCAGCTGGCCCTACGGGTTGCCCGAGCTGCCCGGCGGGCGCGAGAAGCTGCGCGGCGCCACCCGGATCGCCGTCCCCGGCTGCTACCCGACCGTGTCGAGCCTGGCGCTGGCCCCGGCCGTCGCGGCCGGAATCATCGAACCGCGCGTGAATGTGGTTGCGGTGAGCGGCACGTCGGGCGCGGGACGCAAACTCGATGTGGGCCTGCTGGGCTCGGAGGTGATGGGCTCGCTGCGGGCCTACGGCATCGCGGGCGCACACCGGCACACCCCCGAGATCGCGCAGAACCTGAAGGCCGCCACCGGATCCGGCGCCGACGTGAGCGTGTCGTTCACCCCGGTGCTGGCCCCGCTGCCGCGCGGCATCCTGGCCACCTGCACCGCCCCCACCGCCGTGGACGCCGCCACCGCCCGCGCCGTCTACGAGAAGGCCTACGCCGACGAGCCTTTCGTGCACCTGCTGCCGGAAGGCGTACTGCCGCAGACCGGTTCGGTGCTCGGCTCCAATGCCGTCACCCTCCAGGTCACCGTGGACGCCGACGCCGGGCTGCTGGTGGTCATCGGCGCGATCGACAACCTGACCAAGGGCACCGCGGGCGCCGCGGTGCAATCGATGAATCTGGCTCTCGGAATCGACGAGACCGCAGGACTTTCCACCGTAGGAGTGGCACCGTGACGATCGACAACGGCAAGCTGGTGCGGACCCAGGGCGTCACCGCACCGCTGGGCTTCCGGGCCGCGGGCATCGCCGCCGGCATCAAGAAGAGCGGCAAGCCGGACCTGGCGCTGGTGTTCAACGAGGGCCCGGAGTACGCGGCCGCCGGCGTGTTCACCCGCAACAAGGTCAAGGCCGCGCCGGTGCTGTGGTCGCAGCAGGTGCTGACCGGCGGCCGGCTGCGCGCGGTCATCCTGAATTCCGGCGGCGCCAACGCGTGCACCGGCCCGGGCGGCTTCCAGGACACCCACGCCACCGCCGAGGAACTGGCGAAGGCGTTGAGCAACTGGGGAACCGAGACCGGCGCGGGCGAGATCGCGGTCTGCTCCACCGGATTGATCGGCGACCGGCTGCCCATGGACAAGCTCATCCCGGCCGTCACCGAGATCGTGCACGAGATGGGCGGCGGCCTGTCCGGCGGCGCCGAGGCCGCGCGGGCCATCATGACCACCGACACCGTGCCGAAGGAAACCGCCTTCCATCACCTGGACAAGTGGAACGTGGGCGGCATGGCCAAGGGCGCGGGCATGCTCGCGCCATCGCTGGCCACGATGCTCGTGGTGCTCACCACCGATGTGGTCGCCACCCCGCAGCAGCTGGACGAGGCGCTCCGCAATGCGACGAAGTACACCTTCGACCGGCTCGACGTGGACGGCTCCTGCTCCACCAACGACACCGTGCTGCTGCTGGCCAACGGCGCCTCGGGCGTCACCCCGAGCCAGGCGGATCTGAACGCGGCCGTGCTCGCGGTCTGCGACGACCTGGCCGAGCAGCTCATGTCCGACGCCGAGGGCGTCACCAAGCGCGTGCACATCACCGTGCAGGGCGCGGTCAGCGAAGCGGAAGCGCTCATCGGTGCGCGGGCGCTGGCCCGCGACAGCCTGGTCAAGACCGCGTTCTTCGGCTCTGACCCGAACTGGGGCCGGGTGCTGGCGTCCATCGGCATCGCGCCCATCGAACTGGATCCGAACCGGGTCTCGGTGTCGTTCAACGGATCTCCGGTGTGCATCGACGGCGTGGGCGCGCCGGGCGCCCGCGAGGTCGACCTGTCCGGCCCCGACATCCAGGTCCTGGTCGAGCTGGGTCTGGGCGACGGCGCGGCCACCGTCCGCACTACCGACCTCTCGCACGGCTACGTCGAAGAGAACTCGGCCTACAGCTCATGAGCGATGTGGTGAAACAGCTTTCGGCCCTCGACAAGGCGCACGTCCTCGCCGACGCGCTGCCGTGGCTGCAGAAGTTCCGCGACAAGATCGTGGTCGTGAAGTACGGCGGCAACGCCATGATCGACGACGAGCTCAAGCGGGCCTTCGCGGCCGACATGGCGTTCCTGCGCACCGTCGGCGTGCACCCGGTGGTGGTGCACGGCGGCGGCCCGCAGATCAGCGCCATGCTGAAGAAGCTCGGCATGACGGGCGAATTCCGCGGCGGCTTCCGCGTCACCACGCCCGAGGTCATGGACGTCGTGCGCATGGTGCTGTTCGGTCAGGTCGGCCGGGAACTGGTGGGGCTCATCAATGCTCACGGCCCGTACGCGGTCGGCATCTCCGGCGAGGACGCCCGGCTGTTCACCGCCACCCGCCGCACCGTGCAGGTCGACGGCGCGGCCACCGATATCGGCCTGGTCGGCGACGTCACCGAGGTGAATCCCGACGCGGTGCTGGATCTCATTGCGGCGGGCCGGATTCCGGTGGTCTCCACCATCGCCCCGGACGCCGACGGCGTGGTGCACAACATCAATGCCGACACCGCGGCGGCCGCGCTGGCCCAGGGCATCGGCGCGGAGAAGCTGGTCGTCCTCACCGATGTCGAGGGCCTGTACACGAATTGGCCCGACCGGTCCTCGCTGACCAGCCGCATCGACACCGACGAGCTGGCCAAGTTGCTGCCGTCGCTGGATGAGGGCATGGTGCCCAAGATGGAAGCCTGCCTGCGCGCCGTGGAGGGCGGCGTCCCGACCGCGCACGTGATCGACGGGCGCGTCGCCCACTCGGTCCTGCTGGAACTGTTCACCGGGGAAGGCATCGGCACGATGGTCACCCCCGCACAGGAGATCTCATGAGCGAGCGTAGCGAGCGGAAAATGAACACAGCCACGAGTGTGCTCGTGCTGGAGCCGAGCGCTAGCGAGGTGGAAGCATGAGCACAGCCGACATCCAGCAGCGGTGGAACACCGCGCTGATGAACAACTACGGCACCCCCAAGGTGGCGCTGGTGCGCGGCGCCGGCGCGGTCGTCTACGACGCCGACGGCAAGCGCTACCTCGACTTCCTGGGCGGCATCGCGGTCAACAGCCTCGGCCACGCCCACCCGGCCATCCTGAACGCGGTCACCCAGCAGCTCGGCACCCTGGGCCACGTCTCGAACCTGTATGCCAGCGAACCGGTCATCGAGCTGGCCGAGCGGCTGCTCGCGCACTTCGGCGACGGGCACGGCAAGGCGTTCTTCTGCAACTCCGGCACCGAGGCCAACGAGGCCGCCTTCAAGATGGCGCGGCTCACCGGGCGCCGGAAGATCATCGCCTGCGAGGAGGCCTTCCACGGCCGCACCATGGGCGCGCTCGCACTGACCGGCCAGCCCTCGAAGCGGGAACCGTTCGAGCCCATGCCGCCCGGCGTCATCCACGTGCCCTACGGCGACGCGCTGGCGCTGGCCGCCGCCGTCGACAAGGACACGGCCGCGGTGTTCCTGGAACCCATCATGGGGGAGAGCGGCGTCGTGGTGCCCCCGGCCGACTACCTGGCCAAGGCCCGCGCGATCACCAAAGAGCAAGGCGCGCTGCTGATCCTGGACGAGGTGCAGACCGGCATCGGCCGCACCGGCGCGTTCTACGCGCACCAGGCCGCGGGCATCGTGCCCGATGTCATCACCCTGGCCAAGGGCCTGGGCGGCGGCCTGCCCATCGGCGCCGTGCTGGCCCAGGGCCCGGCCGCGGAGCTGCTGCAGCCGGGCATGCACGGCACCACCTTCGGCGGCAATCCGGTGTGCGCGGCGGCGGCGCTGGCCGTGCTGCGGACCATCGACGAAGACGGCCTGCTCTCGCACGTGGAGACGGTGGGCAAGATCCTCGTCGACGGGATCGAGAACCTCGGCCACCCGCTGGTCGACCACGTGCGCGGCGCCGGTCTGCTCATCGGCATCCAGCTGACAGCCGATGCCTCCACGGACGTGGAGCTGGCCGCCCGGGCGGCCGGGTACCTGCTGAATCCGGCCAAGCCCAATGTGATTCGCCTCGCTCCGCCCCTGGTGCTCACCGAGACCCAGGCGGAGAACTTCCTGTCCGACCTGCCCGGCATCCTCGATGCCGCCCAGGCCCAGAAGGAGACCAAGTGACCATCCGGCATTTCCTGCGTGACGACGACGTCACCCCCGCCGAGCAGGCCGAGATCCTCGCGCTGGCAGCGGAACTGAAGGCCGCACCGCAGTCGCGGCGGCCGCTGGAGGGCCCGCGCGGCGTCGCGGTCATGTTCGAGAAGAACTCCACGCGCACCCGGTTCTCCTTCGAGATGGGCATCGCCCAGCTCGGCGGGCACGCCGTCGTGGTCGACGGCCGCGACACCCAGCTGGGACGCGAGGAGACCCTCGCCGATACCGGCCGCGTGCTGTCTCGGTATGTGGACGCCATTGTCTGGCGCACCTTCGAACAGGCACGCCTGGACGAGATGGCCGGCGCCGCAACGGTTCCCGTGGTCAATGCGCTGTCCAATGAGTTCCACCCCTGCCAGGTGCTGGCGGATCTGCAGACGCTGAAGGAGCGCAAGGGCTCCGACCTGAGCGGCCGCAACCTCACCTACCTCGGCGACGGCGCGAACAATATGGCGCACTCGCTCATGCTCGGCGGCGTCACCGCGGGCATGAACGTGACCATCGCCGCCCCCGAGGGTTTCGAGCCGTTCGGCTGGATCGTCGACGCCGCCCAGAAGCGGGCCGCCGAGACCGGCGCGACCATCACCATCACCCACGACCCGCAGGCCGCGGCCGAGGGTGCGGACGCGCTGGTCACCGACGCCTGGACCTCCATGGGCCAGGAGAACGACGGCCGCGACCGGGTCGCCCCGTTCCGTCCGTTCCAGGTCAATGCCGGGCTGCTGGCCCGCGCGGCCGCGGATGTGACCGTGCTGCACTGCCTTCCGGCGCACCGCGGCGAGGAGATCACCGACGAGGTCATCGACGGCCCGCACAGCGCGGTCTGGGACGAGGCCGAGAACCGCCTGCACGCGCAGAAGGCGCTGCTGGTGTGGCTGCTGGAGCGATACCAGCGAGGCGAGCGGTGAGCAGCGGCGAACGTCGCACGGCCGCACCGGTGTCGAACAAGTCCGGTGCGGCCATCGCCCGCACCCGCGCCGGCCGGCAGGCGCGCATCGTCGCCATCCTCTCCCAGCACGAGGTGCGCAGCCAGTCGGAACTGGCCGTGCTGCTCTCGTCCGAGGGCATCGAGACCACCCAGGCGACACTGTCCCGCGATCTCGACGAACTCGGCGCGGTCAAGCTGCGCGCGGCCGACGGCGGCGCGGGCGTGTACGTGGTCCCCGAGGACGGCAGCCCCGTCCGCGGCGTCACCGGCGGCACCGAACGACTCTCGAAACTGCTCGGCGACCTGCTGGTCTCCACCGACGCCAGCGGCAATATCGCCGTCCTGCGGACGCCGCCGGGCGCCGCGCACTTCCTGGCCAGCGCCCTCGACCGCGCTGCCCTGCCCGAGGTGGTCGGCACCATCGCGGGCGACGACACCATCGCCGTCATCGCCCGCGAGCCCATGACCGGCGCGGAACTGGCCGCCAAGATCGAACAGCTGGCCTGAATCGGACTGTGCCGCAGGATAATTGCGGTAATGCGGTACCAGTGCGGGCGTACGCTCGGTAGGAAGGACATCCCCGAGCAAGGAACGCACATGTGCGAAGGCTATGGACTGATCGGATCCTTCGAAGCCGGGACGCGGGAGCGGCCTCACGTTCCCGAGGTGGTCCGGCCCAGCCTGCGCCGGACCGACGACGGGGTCTGGGTGGTCATGGCCCGCAAGGTGGCACGGCGCATCGACGGGGATCGGTTCATTCCGGCGACCGGCGGCGCGCCCTACCCGCGTGACGCGATCGCCGAGTGCCGGCGCGGCCGGAGTCACGCAGTGCCGGACGAGGACTGCAGCTGTGGTTTCCACGCCGTATCCGAAGCCGCACCGGAACCCTACGGCGGCCGCTTCACCGTGCTCGAGGTGGTGCTCTCCGGGCGGATCCTGGCCGCGCACTGGATTCGCGGCGGCCTGCTCTTCCGCGCCGCACGCCAGACCGTCATCACCTGGTCGGATATCACTGTGCCGCAACCGGTCCGGCTGCCGGACCGACCCCCGCAGCCTCCCACTCCACCCCTGGAGCCGGGCGGCCGCACCGCCCGCCTGCGCCCACCCGACCCGCGTGGCCTGGATCGCGCCGGACTGCGCCTGCCGGTGCGTGAGCCCCAGGTCGTGCGGCTCGCCGACGATGCGGGCTACTGCGTGCTCGATGCTCGACAGCGAGAGCCTCGCGGACAGAGAAATCGGTGGCAGCATCGCCAGGATGCCGCCACCGACGGAGTGCCGATGCCGATCGAGATCAGTTGAACGGGTACTGGCCGGGCGGAACCGAGCCGCCCTGGCCCTGTGCGCCGGAGGCGATGAGATCCTGGACGAGCTGCAGTGCCGCTCCTCCGATGGACAGGATGTCGCGGCCGAGGGTGCCTACGATCTGAGCGAGTGTCGAGAGCATGGCGGAATCCTTCGGTTGACCCGGAAGTGACGATTTCCAGCGTGGCACAGCGGCGTACGGCGTGATCGTGAATCGCATCGAAGGGTGGGTTTCGGGCATTTGCCGGATTCGGTGCCGACTGGTCGCTCTGAGGGGGCGACCGGGTTCTCTCACTCCGGCTTGTGCGCGACCGCGAACACGCGACGGAACGGCAACCAGGTGACACCGTCCGGCTGCTGCGGATAGGCCGATCGCAGCAGTGGCGCGAGCTCGGCCCGGAAGTCCTGCCACGCGGCATCGTCGAGCGCGTCGCGGACCGGACGCAGTGCGGTTCCGGTCACCCATTCCAATACCGGATCATCCCCGGTCAGCGGCTGCAGATAGGTGGTCTCCCAGGCATCCACCCGGCATCCGGCTGCGGTCAGCACCCCGGCGTATCCGGCGGGATCGGGCACCGCCTGCCGATCCAGAATCCCCGCCGCCCCCAGTCGCTCCCGCCACCGCGGCGACGACGCGAGCTCCCGGATCGCGAGATGTGAAGGCGCATCGAAGTTCCCGGGCACCTGAATCGCCAGCCAGGCGCCGTCCGGCAGCGCTGCCACCCAATCCGGCAGCAGCGCAAGATGATCCGGTACCCACTGCAGTACCGCATTGGTCACCACCACGTCGGTGTCCGGTGCGGGCCGCCAGTCGCGGACATCGGCGACAGTTGCGTCGATGCCGTGTTCCCTTGCCGCGGCGACCATTTCGGGTGAGGAGTCGAATGCCTCGAGGGTCGCCCCCGGCCACCTGGTCGCGAGTGCCGCGGTGAGATTGCCCGGTCCGCAGCCGACATCGGCCACCCGCCGGGGTTTGTCCGCGCCGACCCGTCCGACCAGGTCGAAGAACGGCCGCGCGCGCAGGTCGTCGAAGGCGAGGTACTTGTCCGGATCCCACATGGGCCCCTCCGTATGAACGTCGAATTTCCCAAACCGTACGTACGTACTGTATTCCTCGCCGGGTTCCGGTGCAAGGATGTGACGGTCACCGGCGGCCGGATCCATGCAGGCGAGGACCCCGGTTATGAATGGGATTGCATCGTCATGCATAATCATTTGCAGGACGACGGAGCGCGCCAGAGGGACCGGGACGGGACCGCGGGGCAGCACACCGGTCGAGGGCCTATACGAACAATCGAGGAGCACACGGACTATGACCAAGCGCGTCGTACTCGCCTACTCCGGCGGGCTGGACACCTCAGTCGCCATCAGCTGGATCGGTAAGGAGACCGGCGCGGAGGTCGTCGCCGTCGCCATCGACCTCGGCCAGGGTGGCGAGGACATGAACGACGTGCGCCAGCGCGCGCTGGATTGCGGCGCCGTCGAGTCCATCGTCGTGGACGCCCGCGACGAGTTCGCCAACGAGTACTGCCTGCCGACCATCCAGGCCAACGCCCTCTACATGGGCCGCTACCCGCTGGTCTCGGCCATCTCCCGGCCGCTGATCGTCAAGCACCTGGTCGAGGCCGCCGAGTACCACGGCGCCGACACCGTCTCGCACGGCTGCACCGGCAAGGGCAACGACCAGGTCCGCTTCGAGGTCGGCATCGGCGCGCTCGCGCCCGACCTGAAGGTCATCGCCCCGGTCCGCGACTACGCCTGGACCCGTGAGAAGGCCATCGAGTTCGCCGGCGAGAACAAGCTGCCGATCAACGTGTCCAAGAAGTCGCCGTTCTCCATCGACCAGAACCTGTGGGGCCGCGCGGTCGAGACCGGCTTCCTCGAGGACCTCTGGAACGCGCCGACCAAGGACGTCTACGACTACACCGTCGACCCGACCGTCAACTTCGAGGCGCCCGACGAGCTCATCGTCACCTTCGACAAGGGTGTGCCGGTCGCCATCGACGGCCGCCCGGTCACCATGCTCGAGGCCATCACCGAGCTGAACAAGCGGGCCGGCCGCCAGGGTGTGGGCCGCCTCGACATGGTCGAGGACCGGCTCGTCGGCATCAAGAGCCGCGAGATCTACGAGGCCCCCGGCGCCATCGCGCTGATCACCGCGCACCAGGAGATGGAAGCGGTCACCATCGAGCGCGAGCTGGGCCGCTACAAGCGGCAGGTCGAACAGCGCTGGGGCGAGCTGGTGTACGACGGCCTGTGGTACTCGCCGCTGAAGCGCGCGCTGGACGCCTTCGTCGCCGAGACCCAGCAGCACGTGTCCGGTGATGTCCGGATGGTCCTGCACGGCGGCAGCGTCGTGGTCAACGGCCGTCGCTCCGACGAGTCGCTCTACGACTTCAACCTCGCCACCTACGACGAGGGCGACACCTTCGACCAGTCGCTGGCCAAGGGCTTCGTCCAGATCCACGGCCTGTCCTCCAAGGTCGCGGCGCGGCGGGATCTCAACAGCAAGTAGTAGCCTGCGACCGGAGCTGATTTCACTCGAGCGCCGGCCGAAGGAGACGCACCCATGCGAACCGATGACGACAGTTGGGACATCACGGAGAGCGTGGGTGCGACCGCCATCGGCGTGTCGGCCATTCGCGCCTACGAGACCAGCCGCGAGGACGCACTGTTCCACGACCCCTACGCGGCGAAGCTGGTGGCCGCGGTCGGGTCCGAGGGCTGGAACGCCATGATGTCGGGGGCGCTGAGCCGCCAGAGCATCAGCGACGGCGACTACCAGGCCTGGTCGTTGGGCAACGTCCTGGTGGCCCGCACCGTCTACTTCGACGAGTATTTCGCCGCGGCCGTGCGGGCCGGGATCCGGCAGATCGTGATCCTGGCCGCCGGGCTGGACGCGCGGGCCTACCGGCTCGAATGGCCCTCGGACACTCGGATTTTCGAGCTCGATCAGCCGAAGGTGCTGGCGTTCAAGGCCCGGGCGCTCGCCGATGACGAGCCGGTGGCCGATCGCCGAGAGGTGCCGGTCGATCTGCGGCAGGACTGGCCGAAAGCCCTGCTGGACAAGGGGTTCGAACCGGATCAGCCGACCGCCTGGCTGGCCGAGGGGCTGTTGCGCTACCTGCCCGGGCACGCCCAGACCCAGCTGCTCGAGCGCGTGGTGGAACTCAGCGCGCCGGGCAGCCGGATGGCGATCAACCTCGGCACCGGGTCCGGCGATCTGGCCGACGACTTCCGGGAGCGGCGCCGCAAGGTGATGGCGGATGCCGGGCTGAAGCTGGACCTGGAAGATCTGTTCTACCCGTGGGAGGGCCGCGAGGACCCCCGCAGCTGGTTCGCCATGCACCGCTGGCTGGTCACCGAGGGTGACCCGGTCGCCCTGCTCGAGGACCGCGGCCGGGCCGTTCCCGAGGCGGTCCGGGCCGCTATGACCCAACACATTCTGATGACCGCGACGAAACCGCGAGGAGACGACACGCTATGACCCAGGGCGGCAGCACCAATGAAGGCGCGCTGTGGGGTGGACGCTTCGCGTCCGGCCCGGCCGCGGCGATGGCGGCGCTGAGCAAGTCGACCCACTTCGACTGGGCGCTCGCGCCGCACGACATTCGCGCCTCCAAGGCTCACGCGCGCGTGCTGCACAAGGCCGGGCTGCTGTCGGAGACCGACCTGGCGGGCATGCTCGCGGGCCTGGATCAGCTTGCGGCGGACGTGGAATCGGGTGCGTTCGGGCCCCTCGAATCCGATGAGGACGTGCACGGCGCGCTGGAGCGCGGGCTCATCGACCGGGTCGGCACCGAGCTGGGTGGCCGGCTGCGCGCGGGCCGCTCCCGCAACGACCAGGTGGCCACGCTGTTCCGCATGTGGCTGCGGGATGCGGTGCGGCGCATCGCCTCCGGCGTACTGGACGTGGTGGACGCCCTGGTCGAGCAGGCCGCCGCGCACCCGGACGCGGTGATGCCGGGCAAGACCCACCTGCAGGCCGCCCAGCCGGTGCTGCTGGCCCACCACCTGCTGGCACACGCCCACCCGCTGCTGCGCGACATCGACCGGATCCGCGACTTCGACAAGCGGGCCGCGGTGTCGCCGTACGGTTCCGGCGCGCTGGCGGGCTCCTCGCTGGGCCTGGATCCGGAGGCTATTGCCGCCGAACTGAATTTCGACTCCTCCGCCGCGAACTCCATCGACGCCACCTCCTCGCGTGACTTCGCCGCCGAGGCCGCGTTCGTGCTGGCCATGATCGCCGTCGACCTGAGCCGCATGGCCGAAGAGGTGATCATCTGGAGCACACCGGAATTCGGCTACATCACCCTGGCCGACGCCTGGTCCACCGGCTCCTCGATCATGCCGCAGAAGAAGAACCCGGACGTCTCCGAGCTCACCCGCGGCAAGGCGGGCCGCCTCATCGGCAATGTCACCGGCCTGCTCGCGACCCTGAAGGCTCAGCCGCTGGCCTACAACCGTGACCTGCAGGAGGACAAGGAGCCGGTCTTCGACTCGGTCGCCCAGCTCGAACTGCTGCTGCCGGCCATCGCGGGCCTGGTCTCCACCCTGACCTTCCACACCGATCGCATGGCCGAGCTCGCCCCCGCCGGTTTCACCCTCGCCACGGATATCGCCGAATGGCTGGTCCGCCAGGGTGTTCCGTTCCGAGTCGCGCACGAGGCCGCGGGCGGCTGCGTCCGCGCCGCCGAGTCCCGCGGCGTCGGCCTGGACGAGCTCACCGACGCGGAGTTCGCCGCCGTCGACCCGGCCCTGACCCCCGGTGTCCGTGAGGTCCTCACCGTCGAAGGCTCCATCGCCTCCCGCAACGCGCGCGGCGGTACCGCAGGAACCCAGGTCGCCAAGCAGCTCGAGGAGGTGCGCGGCACCGCCGCCACCCAGCGCGCCTGGCTGAGCTGATACTCGAAACGGTAACGGCCCGTTGGATTTCCGGCCTGGAAACCCAACGGGCCGCTTGCGTCATCCGCGTCGGTAATTCATGTGCTTCGCGGCGGGCACCGCGGCACGACCGGCGTCGTGCACCTTGCCGTTCGCGGTGGTCTGCTGCTTCTTGTCACCCTTCCCGCGCCGTTCGCGCCGCGACAACGGGCGTTCGGCGGGGTCCTCGGCAGGGATTTCGGGCAGCGGAAAGCGCTCGGGCATGAGTCCTCCTCTGGGTATGCGTGACCGACGGACCGGGTTCGATCGCCGGTCGGAATCGGGAATGCCACAGGCACGGTCAATTCGGCAGACCGCCGGGCGTCAAGGGCGAAGCGCGCTCAGGAGAACAGGAACAGCCACATGCCGGGCACTGTAACCACAAGCGCGCATCCGCCGCATCCCATTTATTTCTCGTCAGCAGACTTGGTTCGTTCCAGCAGGTCAGTGAAGTTCGCGCGCAGCTCGTCGTAGGGTTCGATCGCGGCGGCCTCGCTTACCCACGCGCGGGGGCCGGTGGGAAGATCCTGACCGTACAGCCTGTTCAACGTGTGTAAACCGATGCGGCGCAGTCGCGTACCTTGTCCGCGCAGCGCGGTCCGAATCAATGGCAGGACGTCGGCCTCTGCCACGCGGGCATCACCGATATAGCTCAGGACGAGGTCAAGGGCACCTTCCCCGTCGGAGCTCCCGATAATCCTCTCGGGATCCGGGCCCACCGCAATCTCGTCCAATGGCAGCACCTGGCCGGCCAGTCGCACGAGGGCGGTGTATTCGGGTTCGGGGGTGTGGGTGGCTGCCCAGTACCAGACATACTGATCGTGCGGCGGTCGTCGGAGACGGGACACGGCATGCGGATACGCGTCGATTCCGACCGCCTCAGAGCACATGAGCGCCAAGCGGAAGTTGGATTCGCCAGTGGGTTGATCCAGTGCCGACCGGACATGTCGTGACCAGTCGGGGCGGGCCAGCAAGGCGGAGTATTGACCGAGCAGGCGTGAGATGTCCGCCTCTGGCCAATCGTGGTCGGGCGGAGGTTCTTTCAGCAGGTTCTTCAACCGCCCGGCGGTATCGATGAGGGTGAGATTCAGGGGCGCGGAGGCGATCAGCTCACCGAATCGAGCGAGGCAGGGGAGCGCGTCCGCGTAGTGCCGGATGTCCGAGCACGGTCCGGGCAAAGCCACGAGGGCGTCGAGGATTCCCGCGGCTCCGTGAAGGAGTTCGTCGTCGACCTCCGGTGCGAGCAGCGCGGTGTAGAGATCACCTGTGGTAGCGGCGAGATGGGCGAGGTACTCGTTCAGGATCTGATTGCGGAAGCCGCCGCGCAGCAGCCAGGACTTGATGCCGGGGTCCTGGGTTCCCCGCAAGCGCTCGACGGCGTGGATGCGACCCCAGCCGTCGACACGCTGGGCGAGGCGATGGATAGCCTGCTCTTGTTCGGGTTGGGAGTTGGCCAGGGCAACAATGGCATACAGGGTCAGGTCTTCCAGCGCGCCGAGTAGTAGCAGTAATTCCTGATCGCGTGCGTCACCTGCCACGCCCAGCATGACGATGCCGAGCGCCACGGCATTGCGGCGAGTGCCGTGTTCGGCCAGCCACCGTGCCAAGGCGCGCAGATCCTCGGCGGGGTGATCGAGTGCGCGCAGCTCTTTGATCAGGTCATCGGCAACGTCAAGGGCGCGATACTCCGCGAGCCGATCATGCAGGGCAGTCAAGGTTTCGGCGTCGGGTGCCGAGAGCGCGGCCGCAACCGCGTCGATCAGCGTGGTGATGGGTGGGGATTCGTCGGACGCCGCTAGATGATGGGTTCGAATCCCGTCGAGGACGGTCGAACTCAGCAATCGAGAGTCGGTGGATTGCTCGTCTGGGAGCGGACTGCCACCGTCCGGCCAGGGGCCGGGGCCATGTAATGCGGTGAGGCTGAGAGCGTGAGCGAGAAAAGTGGTCCGGTCATCCGAGAACTCGGGAGCCGACCACTGGCCGGGGATCACCGGCAGGGGCGCTTGGCGCCCTTTCCATTGAAGAAGATCACGGTACGACGATAGAGCCGAAAGGCTGAAGAGGCAAAAGATAAAAGATGCCTGGAGGAGGGAGAGGGTGGCCGAGCTTGGGAGCCCCCTCACCTACCAGCCCCATTACGGCCCGGCCGTTCATCGTCTCTGTGTAGTTGTCAAAGAACCATGTGCTGGGGAAATCCTTGGCGGTCAGGAGTTGTCGGTAAGCGGTCTCGAGTTGTCGGTAGAGGTGATGCGTGTACTCGGCGCGCTGGGAGGTGAGGTGTGGCTGCCGGTTGGGTGTCAGCCCCAGTGCGGCAGGGCGGGCGACCCAACTACCCCCCTCGTCCCTGCGCACACATGTAAGACACCGGCCTCGGGGCTCACGCCACCCGTGAACCCCGAGGCCCGCATCGGGATTCGATCCTCGCTGCCAGCCACTCCGCCACGTGATGACGCTCGTTGACCTGTGGGGTTTGGGTGGGGTCGATGTGTTTGGGTGCGATCCATCCGCACCGTCCGGGGTGTGGTGAATCCTGGTCCATCACAACTGTTTTCCACCCATCCCGGCTGTTGTTGACGAGTGCGTGGCAGTGATCGCATGCCAACGCCAGGTTGTTCAGGTCGGTGGGTCCGCCGGCGGCCCAGTCGGTGATGTGGTGGGCGGCGCAGATGCTCGCGGGTGCATCGCAGCCCGGGCGGGTACAGCCCTTGTCCCGGGCGATGAGGGCGAGGCGCTGACCGGAGGTCGCGAGGCGCTCGCAGCGGCCCAGGTAAAGCGGAATCTCGGTGGCGTCCAGCACTGCGAGCACCGGGCGGGTGCCCTGGGCCAATTCGAGGGCCTCGCGGATGCTTACGTGGCCGCCGGTGCTGGTGGTCGCCACACCGGCGCCGCGCTCCACATCGGCCAGGCTCATTGTCAGCACCGGCTGCACGCGCATGCCTCGGTGGGAGCCGAGTTCGGCAGCGCTGATGCCAAGCTTGACGGTGTTGACGGCGAGTTCGGCGGTGTTGACGCCGGACTCGGACGCACTGGCGCGGGGCTTGGTGGCGTTGACGCCAGCCTTGCCGATGTTGATGTCCGGTTGCAGCAGCGCGTGCAGCGCGTCGTGGGTGCGCTGTGCGGCATCGCGACGGTCTCGGCGTGCGGCGGCTTCCAGGACCCTGGAATCGGTTCGAGCTGTGGCGGTGAGGATTTCGGTGTCGTCGATGTTGCACATGCCGGGCCGGGCGAGCTTGGCGAGGATCGCGTCCAGCGATGCGCGCAGTCCGGGGGTGAGCCAGCCTTCGATCTTCGACATGCCGTCCACGCCGGGGCGGCCGATCACGATGCCGCGACGGCGACGCCGGTCGGCATCGGAGATCACGGTCCCGTTGGGGTCGAGGCGGGCGAGGATTTCGCGGCCGATCTTGGGGAGGTCGTCGGGGGAACCGGTGTGGCAGAACGTAACCAGCAGTTCCTCGGCCTCGGCTCGTGCTTGTGTGGGGACATCGGCGGGCAGGTGCGTCATGATCTCGACGATGCCGCGCACGTGGTCGCGGGAGATGTCTGCGGTCTCAAAGGCTTTGGCGGTCGCCGTCAGAGTCGCGGTGCGCAATTGCCCGGTGCGGTCGAAGAACTCTCCGCATGCACCGGCGATCTTCACCCGCACCGAGGCGTCGTGGCGGGACAACCCGAGGGTGTGGCGCAGGAACGGCCCCAGATCCTTGTCCCCATTCTTCTGCGGCAGCGAACGGTCGGAAGCTTCGATGATCAATCGCGAATCCAGTGCGGACAGTTGCCGTTTGCAGGCTTCCAGCTTGCGCATCAATTCCACGACATCACCGTCCGTGAATTGGTTCAGGTTGCCGTGGAGGATCGAATTCGACAAGGTCTCGACCGCGGTCGCCAGTTCGGCGATACCGCAGGTGTCGAATGTTGTCCCCTTCGAATTCATGTGCTAATTCTACCGCCGTCAACAATGCCTGGGAATCCGAAATGTCCAATATGCCAACGTAATTCAGTAGAATTCCGGCGAACTCGGAGTGTCCATTATTTCAATCCTATTGCTTGCCAAGGGACCAACCTACCCGCGTTGCCTGACAAGGCACTACCGGGTCGATGGTGTAATCCGCCACCACGGGTGGCGGATTACACCATCGACCTTCCCGGCGGCGGCACTAGCTCAGGGCCCGCTTCAGGAGGTCGGTGATGCGGGATTCGGTCTCGGGGGTCATGGCCTTCAGCGCGTAGTTGACGGCCCACAGGTCGCCGTCGTCGAGGTTGGCGATGTCGTTGAAGCCGAGGACGGCGTAGCGGGTCTTGAACTTGGCGGCGGTCTGGAAGAAGCAGACGATCTTGCCGTCGCGCAGGTAGGAGGGCATGCCGTACCAGGTCTTGCAGGTGAGTTCGGGGGCGACGGATTTGATGAGGGCGTGGAGGCGTTCGGCGATCTCGCGGTCGGTGCCGGTCATTTCGGCGATCTTGGCCAGGACGTCCTGTTCGCCGTCGGCCTTGGTGGAGCGGGAGCCACGGCGGGCGGCGGTCTTCAGTTCCGCGGCATGGGCTTTCATGGCAGCGCGCTCCTCGGCGCTGAAGCCGACGGTGGTCTTCTTGGCGGTGGTCTTCTCGGTGGTGGTTTCGGCGGCCATGGCTGGATTCCTTTGCGGGAGTATGGGAGAGGACTGGGTGGGGGAGCGGTCAGCGGTCCTGGATGAGGCCCAGGACATTGCCGTCGGCATCGGTGAGGGTGGCGACCAGGCGGCCGCCGCCCACCTCACGCGCGGGTTGCTGGACGGTCGCGCCGGCGGCGGTGAGCTCGGCGACCTTGGCCTCGATATCGCCGACGTGCCAGTAGGAGACGGGGGCGGCCGGGCTCTGCGGGCTGCCCGCGGGGACCAGGCCGATGTGCTGGCCCTCGGACTCGAAACCGATGTAGTAGGGCGAGTCGGTCTGGGGCTCGATGCCCAGCAGCGCGGTGTAGACGGTCTTGGCGGCGGTGAGGTCGGAGACGGGGTGCAGCACGGTCCTGATGCCCAGCGTGGTCATGATTTCTCCTGGTGAGTGGGGGTCCGAAGCGACCCTGTCGTCCGGTTGGCTCCTGCGAACCCGGTGTGCATTCAGCTTCGCTCTCGGGGCCCCTCGGTCACATCCGTGGTGACCACGGAATCCACCACGGAGAGCCACACCGAGCCCATCGGTACCGTCTTCCGGCGACCGATGCGGCAGACTGAATTCATGGCTGTGACGTCGGAAATCTCCACTCGCGAGGCGGAAGTGCTGACCCTGGTGGGCGAGCACCTCAGTAATGCCGAGATCGGTGCGCGACTGTTCATCTCGGTGCGCACGGTGGAGAGCCACGTGTCCTCGCTGCTGCGGAAACTGGATATGCCCGACCGGCGGGCCCTGGCCCTGCACGCCGCCGCGACCCGCGCCGCCGGTCCGCGACCCGCGCCGGCGTTGCCGAAACCGTTGACCTCGTTCATCGGTCGCGCCCGGGAGCGGGCCGAGCTCACGGAACTGATCAAGACGCAGCGGCAGGTGACCGCGGTCGGACCCGGCGGCGTCGGCAAGACCCGGCTCGCCCTGGCGGTGGTCGCGGACGTGGCCGCCGACTTCGCCGACGGCGTGTGGTTCGTCGACCTGGTGCCGATCGCCAGCCCGGATATGTGTGTGGTCGCGGGCACCGTCGCCATGGCACTCGGCATCGGTGAGCAGCCCGGCCGCGGCTTCGACCGCGCCGTGCTGGCCGCGCTCGCCGACCGGAACGCACTGCTGGTGCTGGACAATTGCGAACACGTGCGGGACGGCGTCGCCCCCTTCGTGGAGCAGTTGCTGGCGGCGTGCCCGGGTATGAGCGTGCTGGCCACCAGCCGCGCGCGGCTGATGGTGCCGTTCGAGCGCGTGTACACCGTCCCGCCGATGTCGCTTGCCGGGGACGGCGATTCGGACGCGGTCGCCCTGTTCATGGATCGCGCGGCGGCGGGCGGCTGGCCGCCCAACCACGCCATGCGCGACCAGGTCGCGACCTTCTGCGAACGCCTCGACGGCGTGGCGCTGGCCATCGAGCTGGCGGCCGCCCGCTGGACCATGCTCGGATTGGACGGTCTCGCCGCCGGTTTGGACGATCAGCTGCGCATGCTCTCCGGCGGCGCCCGCGCCGACGACCGGCATCGCTCGGTGCGCGCGGCCCTGGACTGGAGCCACGCCCTGCTCGGGCCCGAGGACCGGATGTTGCTGCGGCGGGTCTCGGTGTTCATGACCTCGTTCCCCGTCGAGGCGGCGGCCCACGCGGCGGGCCTCGACAAGGGCGCGGTGGCAGCCGGATTGGCGCGACTGGTCGAACAGAGCCTGCTGGTGGTGACCGATACGCCGACCGGTACCCAATTCCGCGCGCTGGAGACCATCCGGCAATACGGGCTCGAACAACTCGAGGCGGCCCGCGAGGTGACCGACGCCCGCGCCGGGCATCTGCGCTGGTGCCTGGCCGAGGCGGGCGACCTCTCGGTGGTGCGCGCCGACTGGCGGGCCCGATTCGATGCCGCCGCAGACGATTTCCGCGCCGCCCTCGGCTGGGCCTGCGAACAACCCGACCGCCGAAGCGACGCCTACGGCCTGGCGCGGTTACTGGCGCCCCTGATGTTCACCCGGCATCTCACCGGCGAATCCCAATGGCGCTACGAGCAGGCCGCCTATCTTGCCGACGACCCTTCCGCCGCCGCGGAATTGCTGCGGCACGCCGCGGCCGCAGCCGGTTGCCAGGGGAACGGTGACGACATGTACCGCCTGCACCACGCCGCCGCCGAATTCGCCCAGCGCGCAGCGGATTCCGCGGGGGCATCCATCGACCTGGCGACCGCGGCGGCCTCCGCCTACCGATTCTGGGGCAGGTTCGAGCGCGTCCCGGCCCGCGAGGATCTGGTCGCACTCATCGCCGAGGCGCGCCGCCTTGCCGCCGCGCCGACGTCCGCCGCTCCGGCCGATATCGCGTCGGCCGTTGCGGCGGGGGCGGATACCGTGGAGGATTCCGCTGCTCAGGCCGATATCGCTCGGTCCGGGGCTGTCACGATTGATCCGGCTCGGGCGGAGGCTGCTCGGGCTGCCATCGCACTGGCCGAGGCCGTCGTTCTCGCCAATCCCTTCGGTGCGCCGCAGGGTGTTACCGATGTTCCTGCACCGGAGGCGGTTTCGAGTGCGGAGCGAGCTGTCGAGCTCACGCACGGCACCCGTGACCCGTTCGCCGAATCCGCTGCCCTCGATACTCTCGCCGCCGCTCAGAGCCGAGCTGGCGAATTGCGCGCCGCCGCGGCCACCGCACGGCGGCGCATCCGGCTGCTCTCGACCACGCCGGACAACCCGGTCGGTACCCACGAACTGATCGACGCGCTCGGCCAGGCCACCGAATTCGGTCTCGGGGCGGGCGATCTGGCCGGAGCGCGCCGCTGGGGACGGCAGCTCGCCGAGCATCCGATGCTGGCCGAGGTCGGACACACCGCGACCAGCCGCCTGCTGGTGGCGGATGCGCTGGCGGGCAATGTCGATGACGTCCTCGCCCACAGCGCACGCTTCCTCGAGGCCTGGCATCGCGAGGAGCGCCCGGCCCGCTCGGCGCTCGGCGCGGCCGTAGCCGGGGTGCGCATGATCCACGGCCTGCGCGACGACTACGCCGCCGAACGCGAATGGACCGGCGTACTCCAGCAACTCGACACCCCGGCCACGGATGCCGATGGCTACCAGGCCGTTTTCGACGCACTGCTCATGCTGCACCACGGCCAGCCGGAGGACGCGCTGGAACGCACCGAACTGACCCCGGCCGAGGCGCGCACCCGGGTGACCGGCGCGTGGCTGCCGTGGTACCTGGCCCTGCACGCCGAGGCCGCCGCCATGACCGGGAACACCGCCGCATCAGGCGATCTCGCGCAGGCGCGCACCGAGGTCGCCGGAAACCCGGTGGCCACGGCCATCATCGACCGAGCCGAGGCCCTACTGGCCAAGGACCGGGACCGTTTGCTGTCCACCGCAACCACCTTCGAGGCCGCGGGTTGCGTCTACCAGTCGGCCCGGACCCGGATCCTCGCCGGTGGCGCGGACGCCACCGAGGGCGCCGCCATGCTCACCACCCTGGGTGTGTCCCCGATGACCGCACTCGTGCACCTCTGACTGTTCAGCACCGCGTATTCTGCCCCGCTGCCCCGGGCAACGACGTGACCTTCTTTGCCCGCTGAGCGTGGAGGTGCGGAAACCCACCCGGTCAACCCGGCGGGCAAGTCGCGAAATGACGATCGACAGCCTCAGCGACCGTGCGGCAACAACGTGCAGCGGCGGTTGATCAAAGCCGGTGGCAGGGCGGGAAGAGCTCGGTCCTACTCGGTCCGAACTCGCGGATCGGGCCGGGCTGAAGCAACCTGCGGTGGCGAGGTTCGAGGCCGGGGCACCATACCGACCACTCCGATGCTCGAGCGGTTTGCCGAGGTGCTGGAGTTGCGGCTGAGCGTCGAGTTTCATCGGTTGCCGGAGGCGGGAGGAAGGTTGGCTATTGTGCGGTTATGACCTTGTTGTTGCTGGCGTTGGCTATTGCGTGTGAGGTGACGGCGACTGTTTCGCTCAAGATCTCGGAAGGGTTCAGCAGGCTGGTGCCTTCGATCATCGTGGTGATCGGGTATGGGGCAGCGTTCTATTTTCTGTCGCGGGCTTTGCAGCGGGGGATGACCATCGGGGTGGCGTATGGGATCTGGTCGGCGGTGGGGGTGGTGGCGGTGGCGACCATCGGGGCGTTGTTCCTGGACGAGGGGATCACGGCGGTGCAGATCGGGGGGATCGTGCTGGTGATCGCGGGGGTGCTGGCGCTGGAACTCGGTGGGGCGCACTGACCGTGGGTAGTGCGCCCTCCGGTGTCGTCAATCCTGCACGCGCACCAGGTATCCAGCGTCCGCGAGGGCGGTGAGCATCTCGTCGCGGTGGGCGGGGCCGCGGGTTTCGAGGGTGAGCAGCACCTCGACCTCGTCGATGGCGAGCCAGGCGCCGGTGCGGGAGTGGACCACGTCGAGGACGCTGGCGCCGGTGCGGCCGAGCTCGGCGAGCAGGCGGGACAGGCTGCCGGGACGGTCGGAGATGGTGACGCGGGCGGCGAGGTAGCGGCCGGCGGCGCTGAGTCCGTGGCCGATCACGCGGGTCAGCAGCAGCGGGTCGATATTGCCGCCGGAGAGGATGGCGCAGACCGGGCCCTCCAGCGCGAGTTCGGCTGGGCTGCAGGCCATCAGCGCCGCGACGCCCGCCGCGCCCGCGGGCTCGACGATCAGCTTGGCCCGCTCCATACACAGCAGCAGCGCCTTGGACAGCGCATCCTCGTCGACGGTGACGATGGTGGGCGCGCTGTCCACGATGTGCTCGAACGGCACCTCACCGGGCCGGCCCACCGCGATGCCGTCGGCCATGGTGGACATCTGTTCCAGCGCCACCGGCTTCCCGGCCGCGAGCGAGGCGGGCCAGGCGGCCGCCTCGGCGGCCTGCACACCGATCACCCGGACCTGCGGCTTCAGCCGCTGCACCGCCGCGGCCACCCCCGCGAGCAGGCCGCCGCCGCCCGTCGGCACCAGCACCGTGCCGACATCCGGGAGCTGGTCGAGGATTTCGAGCCCGACCGTCGCCTGCCCGGCCACGATGTCGATGTGATCGAACGGGTGCACCAGCGTCGCCCCGGTGCGTTCCGCGAAATCCCGTGCGGCGGCGAGTGATTGGTCGATGGTGTCGCCCACCTGGTGCACGGTCGCGCCGTAGGCCCTGGTGGCCACCAGTTTCGGCAGCGCCGCACCCACCGGCATGAATACCGTGGCGTCGATCCCGAGCGAGGTCGCCGCCCACGCCACCCCCTGCGCGTGATTGCCCGCGCTGGCCGCCACCACCCCGTGTGCCCGCTCGGCCGCGGACAGATTGGCGATCCGGTTGTAGGCGCCGCGCGGCTTGAACGATCCCGTGCGCTGCAGGTTCTCGCACTTCAGCCAGACCTCGTGCCCGATGCGTTCCGACAGCACCCGCGAGGCCACCACGGGAGTCCGCCGAATCACCGGTGTCAGCAGGGTCGCCGCCGCTTCGATCCGCGCCATGAGCTCCATGCGGGCCATGTTGCCAGGTATTCACGCGCCTGTCGTTCGCGAAAGATATATGGATCACGCAATAACCCGGAAACCGAAAAGCAATCCACGGGGAACGGCTCGTTCCTACCTTGAGCCCACCATCATCGGCTTTCGGATCGGATACACCCCATGACCGACATCGTCACCCCCGCGTCGGCGGGCGCGGAGCCCGCCGCGGCGACACCCGCTCCAGATTACGACCCCAGGCTCACCAATGACGATCTCGCCCCCCTGAAGAAACAGACCTGGGGCTCGTACCACATCTTCGCCTTCTGGATGTCGGATGTGCACAGCGTCGGCGGATACGTCACGGCGGGCAGCCTTTTCGCCCTCGGCCTGGCCGGCTGGCAGGTGCTGGCCGCCCTGCTCATCGGCATCACGATCGTATATTTCCTGTGCAATCTGGTGGCCGCGCCCAGCCAGCGGGCGGGCGTGCCGTATCCGGTCATGTGCCGCAGCGCCTTCGGCGTGAAGGGCGCGAACATCCCGGCCATCATCCGCGGCCTGATCGCGGTGGCCTGGTACGGGATTCAGACCTACCTGGCCTCGGCGGCGCTGATCGTGGTGGCGGTCAAGCTCTTCCCGAGCCTGGCGCCGTACGCGAAATCCGGCGACTACGGTTTCCTCGGCCTGTCGCTGCTGGGCTGGTGCGCCTACCTGGTGCTGTGGGTGGTGCAGGCGGCCGTGTTCTGGCAGGGCATGGAGTCCATCCGCAAGTTCATCGACTTCTGCGGTCCCGCCGTGTATGTCGTCATGTTCTTCCTGTGCGGCTACCTGATCTACAAAGCCGGCTGGAGCGCCATCGACCTGCAGCTGGGCGCGGTGAAGTACCACGGCTGGGACGCGCTGCCCGTGGTCCTGGGCGCGATCGCGCTGGTGGTGTCCTACTTCTGCGGGCCGATGCTGAACTTCGGTGACTTCTCCCGCTACAGCAAGTCCATGGCGGCGGTGAAGCGCGGCAATCTGCTCGGGCTGCCGGTCAACTTCCTGGCGTTCTCGCTGCTGGTGGTGATCACCGCGTCGCTGACCATCCCGGTGTACGGCGAGCTCATCACCGATCCGGTCGAGACCGTCTCGCGCATCGACTCCACCTTCGCCATCGTGCTGGGCGCGCTGACCTTCACCATCGCCACCGTCGGCATCAATATCGTCGCCAACTTCATCTCCCCGGCCTTCGACTTCTCGCACGTGAGTCCGCAGAAGATCAGCTGGCGCATGGGCGGGATGATCGCCGCGGTCGGGTCGGTGCTGATCACGCCGTGGAACCTGTACAACAACCCGGACGTCATCCACTACACCCTCGAGGTGCTGGGCGCGTTCATCGGCCCGCTGTTCGGGGTGCTCATCGCCGACTACTACCTGGTGCGCAAGCGGACCATCGTGGTGGACGATCTGTTCACCATGGCCGAGCGCGGAAAGTACTGGTACCGCAACGGATTCAATCCGGTCGCGGTGATCGCCACCGTGATCGGCGCGATCGCGGCGGTGTTCCCGGTGCTGGCCAAGGACGTCTACGGCATGCACACCGCGGCCGAGTACAGCTGGTTCATCGGATGCGGTCTGGCGCTGGTCATCTACTACGCGCTGGCCACCCGCACGACGCTCATGGTCGAAGCCTGAGGGGATATCCCTGGCAGCGATGCCGGTCGCTGCCAGGGATTTGCCGGATAAGTTATAGACCGTCTCCTGAAAATGTGTCCGGCGTAACATATTCCGCACGGATTCACGTATTAAAGCGCACAGCGGGAAAACCTGCTTTTCCCAATCGGAATAAGTACCGTTGGGCCCATGCAGCTCTCCCGGTTCACCGATCTCGGCTTGCGGTCGCTCATGCGCCTGGCGGTCAGCAGTGATGCCGAGGAAAGAGTCACCGTCAAACTGATTGCGCGACAGGTGAATGCTTCCGAGAACTACGTTGCCAAAGCCATCTCCCGGCTCGCCGAACTGGGCTATGTCGAGTCCCAGCGCGGACGCACCGGCGGGATCTTCCTGACCGAGGCAGGTAAAAAAACCACCATCGGCACTATTGTTCGGCAACTCGAATGTGATAACGAAGTCATCGAGTGTGGCGGCGACAATCCGTGCCCATTGGCGAATGCGTGCCGTTTGCGGGGCGTCCTTGCTACCGCGCAGAACGCCTTCTACGCCGAACTCGATCGGTACGTCCTGTCCGATCTGGTGGATCAGCGCACCGTGGAACTGCTGTATATGCCGGTATTCCCGGCGGCTTCACTCATCGACACCTAGGAGACCTCATGAGGCTCGCGCCGGATTCCACGCTGCACACTTTCCCCGAGCTGGCTGAATCCACTACCCAAGGTCTTGGGGCCGAGCACGCCGAGGTGATCCGCGCGACCCTGCCGTTGGTGGCCGCGCACATCGACCAGATCACCCCGCTGTTCTACACCAAGATGTTCGCCGCCCATCCCGAGCTGCTGCGCGACCGCTTCAACCGCGGCAACCAGCATCAGGGCGCACAGCAGAAGGCGCTCGCCGCCTCCATCGCCGTGTTCGCCACCCACCTCGTCGACCCCGGCCTGCCGCACCCGCGGGAACTGCTGGCCCGCATCGGCCACAAACACGCCTCGCTGGGGGTCACCGAGCCCGAATACCGCATCGTCCACGAGCATCTGTTCGCCGCCATCGTCGAGGTGCTGGGCGCGGACGTGGTGACCCCGGAGATCGCCGCGGCCTGGGATCGCGTGTACTGGCTGATGGCCACCACGCTCATCGATTTCGAGCGGGAGCTCTACGACGCCGCGGGCGTCGCGCCCGGCGACGTGTTCCGCGAGACCCGGGTGGTGCAGCGCATCGACGACCCGTCGGGCGTGGCCACCTTCGTGGTCGAGTCCGCCGATCCGTCCGCACCGCTGCCGGGATTCATTCCGGGACAGTACATCTCGGTCGGCGCGCGGCTGCCCGACGGCGCCCGACAGCTGCGTCAGTACAGCCTGATCAATCGCGGCGGTGACGGCCGGCTCGCCTTCACCGTGCGGAAGGTGCTCGCCGACGCGGACACGCCGGCCGGTGAGGTCTCGAACTGGCTGCACGACACCGTCGGCGCGGGCGACACCCTCGAAATCACGCTGCCTTTCGGCGATCTCACCATCGACACCGAGGCCACCACGCCGGTCGTGCTCATCTCCGCGGGCATCGGCGTCACCCCGATGGCGGGAATCCTGGAATACCTGGCGGCCGAAACCCCCACGCGCCGGACCGTCATCCTGCACGCCGACCGCTCCACCACCGCGCACCCCCTGCGCGAGACGGTCGACGCGCTCGCCCACCGGTTGGCGGACGTGTACTTCCGCGCCTGGTACGAGGCCGACGGCCACGGGTTGCTGGACGTGACCCGGGTCGATCTGCCCGAGGACGCGGACTACTACCTGTGCGGTGGCACCGGCTTCCTGCAGTACGTCCGCGCCCAGCTCATGTCCGCCGGAATCCCTTCGGACCGAGTCCATTTCGAGCTCTTCGCGCCGAACGACTGGTTGCTCGACGCCGATCAGCAGCCCGCCCTCGCCTGACCGCGGGCGGCATCGACCCCTGGCCGCGGTCGACCGGCTAGCCGTGCGCCGCGATGATCCGCAGCACTCCGCTCAGCCACGGGGTGTAGCGCGCGGGTTCCGCCGCCACGTTCTCGGCGAGGGTGTCCGGCCGGATCCACGCGGTATCGGCGACCTCGTCCGGGTTCGGGTGCGGCGCGGTGTCTTCCAGGCGTCCGATCAGGACGTGATCGAATTCGAACTCGACGCGGCCGGTATTCGGATCGGTGGCCTGGTAGGTGAAGGTGCCGGCCTCGGACAGCTCGGCGGTGATGCCGAGTTCCTCGTGCAGCCGTTTGGCGGCCGCCTCCACCACCGCCTGCCCCGGCGCCGGATGCCCGCAGCAGGTGTTGGTCCACAGCAGCGGAAAGCGCGTCTTCACGCCCGCCCGCTGCTGCAGCAGCACTCGCCCGGCGGCATCGAACAGCAACACCGAGAAGGCCCGATGCAGCCGTCCGGGCGCGGTGTGGGCAGCGGCCACCGACAGCGAACCCCGCGCCCGGCCCTGCTCGTCGACCAGTTCGACGAGCAGGGTCTCACGGTCCACCACCGGGGTGGTGTCGGATGCGTCGAGGGTGCCGGTCACCTAACCACCTTATCGGCGGTGATCATCAGGTACTGGAAGCTGCCCTCCTTGTACGAGGTCAGGAAGGGTTTCTCGACGCCGGTCGCGAGTTCGGACCGGGTGCGCAGCTCCCAGTAGGGGATGGTCGCGGGGGTGAGGTCGGTGACCGCGATGGGGACCAGGCCGCTGGCGGCCAGCGCCTGGAAGTAGCGGCTGCGCGGATGGATATTGCAGCCGTAGTGGGCGTCGATCCAGCTCACCGAGGCCGAACGGGCGCCGAACACGTCATTGGAGCAGCCGGTGATGCAGACGTAGCGGCCGCCCGGCTCGAGCAGGCGGGAGAACTCCGCGAACAGCTCGACAAGGTCCACGTACATGGTGGTTTCATTGGTCCAGATGCCGCGCCGGGAGCCGGAGTCGAAACCGGTGTCGAGCATGTTCTTGAAGTGGAAGCGCACCTTGTCGGAGACGCCGCGCTCGCGGGCCTGCTCATTGGCGAAACCCACCTGGTATTCGGAGATGGTGACGCCGTCCACCTCACAGCCGAAGCGCTGGTTGGCCATGAAACTGGTGCCGCCGCGGCCGGACCCGCCGTCCATCAGCCGGTCGCCGGGGCGGACGTCGCCGAGCTGGTCGAGCAGGACGTCGGCCTGCGCGGTCTCCAGGCGGTGCAGCTCCTTGACGATCCGGTCCTGCCGGGTCTCCTCGGGGCCTTCCAGGACCGACAGGTCCGGCTGGCCGATGCCGTAGTGATGGTGATAGAGCCCGTCCACCTCGCCGAGCTTGGTGTTGACGCGATCATCATTGGGATTGTTGTTCCAGTAGGACGCGACCGATTTCTGGTATTCGGTCTTCAGCACGGCATCCGGCCGGGGGTGGAGCGCGGTCATGGCAGGTCATCCTCTCGAATGGGTGATATGACGCTGGAAGTACTGCGCGCATCGAAGGGTGAGGTGAATCACGGGGTTTCGTTGTAGCGGCGGCTGTCCGCGTGCCAGGCCCGGTTGCCGCCCATCCAGGCCCACAGGCCGGTCAGGAAGCGGCGCAGCTCCGGGGAGCCGGCCGCGGCGAGGGCGCCCGCCTCGGCCTCGAAGCGGTGCACCAGCTCGTCGTGGACCTCCGCGGTGCGCTGGACGGCCTGGCGGCGGGAGCACTGCTCCTCGGCGGCGAGCACGGTGGGGAGGTTGAATTCCCTTCCGCCGGAGAGGTCTTCGCGTGCCATGGAGTAGAGGTCGTTGACCATCTGGCTGGCCAGCGCGGCGGTGGTGACCACCCGGCGCACCCGCGGATCGGTGTACTCCGCGGCCGGCACCTCGTAGCCGCCGACCGCGTCGATCGGGGCCATGCAGGGCAGGAAGCTGTGCGGTTGCCGGTTCAGCAGGTATTCCCAGACCGGTGGCATGCGGCCCGCCGCGCGCCACCCCGCTTCGGCGCCCAAAGCGATGAACCAGCCCGCGATCTCGGTGCGCAGGCGCGCCACCTGGGTCGGGGTGGCGAATCGCGACAGGTGCTCGAAGGAGGTCCGGAATGCCCGCAGAATCGGATCGCTCTGCATGGCCTCCTCCACCTTGACCTGGTATCGCGGTGGCAGGTGCACGGGATCCATGGCGGCGGCGGCCAATTCGAGCCGCGGCCCGAGCTCGGCCTCCGCGCTGGACCTGCTGCCGTCCGGCGCGATATCGCTGGCGTCCTCCTCGCAGTAGTAGTCGTCCACCGACCACTCCGACACCGCGCACTTGGCCGCCGCCAGCAAGCGATCCGCGTCATCGCAATCCGGATGCGCCAGCATGATCAGCCGTCCGAAGTCGGCCTTCCGCAGATCATCCAGCCGCCCCTCGTACAGCCCGATCTCCTGGGCCCAGGCGATGATCCCGAAATTCACCGCCTCCGCCAGCGCCGGATTGTCCCGCACCGGCGGCGGACAGTAGAGCGCGGGAATAGCCGCCCCCTGCGCCCGCCGCACCGATCCGGTCCCGATGCCACTCGGACCATGCGAAACCCGCTCGGCCCCAGTGGAACTCGCGGCCTCCGATGCCCCGGCCGACATGGTGGTACCCGGCTCGACCGCCGTGGAGCCCGGAATCCCACGAGTCAGCTCGGTGATCGACCCGAGGTCCCACACCGGATCGAGGGTCTGCCCGGGATCTACGCCGGGAGCACCGGGCCGAGCGGCCGCCGAAGTCGGAACCGCCCGAACGGCATCCGCGATCTGCCCGGCGGACCGTTTGTGCGCCGGCCTGACCGCCGCCGCATCGGCGGGACCGACACCCTCCGGATCGGCGGCCATCGAGGTGGCTGCAGCCGGAGCCACCGCATCGGCCCGAACCACGGTGTCCGCCCGTGCCGCAGGCGAAGTCGGCGCGACCGGTGTGGAGCCACCGGACACCCCGCCTCGGCGAAATGCCGAGGTCGTGCCGATTCCGGTGGGGCCCTTCGCAACCCGCCGCGCTGCCGAGCCGGGCGAGCTCTGTTCCGCGGCATGGGTTTCGGCCGGTGGGGAGGGGAGACGGCCGGTGCCCAGGGTGCGGGGGATGGGGCGGAGGGGTTGGGCGAGTGGCGCGGTCGGGAGTCTGGGGGTCGGCACCGCGCCGCCGGCAGGCGACGGCGGACGCGATGCCTGTCCCGCGAGCTCCGTGATCACCTGGGGGGTGGGTAGGTTCACGCGGAGGCTCGGGGCCCCGAGGCCGGAGGGGCCGAGCAGCCGTCGGGGGGAGTGCGCCTCGGCGGCGTCGGAGGCGCCGAGGCGGGGATCATCACCGAGGGCGGCAATGGATTCCAGGGCGGAGAGGGCTTTGGTTGCCGCGAGCAGGGTTTGGGGCGCGGTGGTGTCGAGGTTGGTCAGCAGGGCGGCGACGGCCGCCGCCACCTCATGGGTGGCAGGCGGGGCCGCGGCGCGTGAGAGCACCGACATGACGGGACACCTCGCTCAGTCGGACTGACGGGCGACCAGCACATTGTCGAGAATGCCGAGCGCATCGGGGACCAGGACGGCGGCCGAGTAGTAGCAGCTGACCAGGTAGGAGATGATCGACTGATCGTCGATGCCCTTGAACCGGACGTTCAGGCTGGGCTCGTACTCGTCCGGAATTCCGGTCTGGTGCAAGCCGATCACACCCTGGTCCTTCTCGCCGGTGCGCATGGCGAGAATCGACGTGGTCTGGGTGCCGCTGACCGGGATCTTGCCGCACGGGAAGATCGGCACCCCGCGCCAGGCGGGCACGCGGTGGCCGTCCACCTCCACCGGGTCGGGATAGATTCCGCGCTTGGAGCATTCGCGCCCGAACGCGGCAATCGCCTTGGGGTGCGCCAGGAACAGCTTGGTGCTGCGGCGCATGGAGAGCAGCTCGTCCATATCGTCCGGAGTGGGCGCGCCGGACTCGGTGTAGATGCGCTGTTTCAGGTCACAGTTGTTGAGCAGGCCGAAGTCCGGATTGTTGACCAGGTCGTACTCGCGGCGCTCGTAGAGGGCCTCGATGGTCAGGCGCAGCTGCTGCTCGATCTGATCCATCGGGTCGTTGAACAGGTCGGCGACACGGGTGTGCACGCGCAGCACCGACTGGGCCAGGCTGAGTTCGTACTCGCGGGGCTGATCGTCGTAGTCGACGTAGGTGCCCTCGAGCATCGGCTCCCCGGAGTGGCCGGAGGAGATCACGATCTCGGCCTCGCCGTATTTGTTCTGCGGCAGCGCCGGGGCCTGTGCCACGGCGGAAAGGTGTTCTGCCAGTGCCGGAATGTTCTCGGTCAGCTGGTTCACGGTGGAGCGGGCGAGCACCAGCATGGTGGTGGGCGTGACCGTCTTGATGGTGACCGGCCAGATCGCGTCCGGATCGGTGAGGGTCTGATCGCCGAAGTAGTCGCCGCCGCCCAGCATGCCCAGCCTGGTGGTCTCGCCGTACTCGCCCGTGCCGATCTTGGAGAGCTTGCCGTGCACGATCAGCAGCACCTGGTCCATCGGGTTGCCGAACTCGGCGACCACGGTGCCGGCGGGCAGATCCCGCTGTTCGAAGCGGCCGGCCACGGTGGCCAGGATCTCCTCGTCCGCGAACCCGCGCAGCTGCGGCAGCTCCTGCAGTTCGAGCGGGATGACCCGGGCGTGCGGGCCGTTGATGACGTACTCCACCTCGCCGTTGCCGACGGTGTGCGTGAGGCGCCGGTTGACGCGGTAGATACCGCCCTTCACCTGGCTCCATGGCAGCGAACGGGTCAGCCAGCGGGAGCTGATGCCCTGCATCTGCGGTTCGGATTTGGTGGTGTGTGCCAGCTGGTGGGCGGCAGCGGTACTGAGGGATTTGCGCTGGCCGTTTTCGGTCTGAAGGGGCATTTCGATGGTCATGCTGCGGTCCTCACCTCGAAGGGCCACCGCGACGGGAGGCGGTGGAGTCCACGGCGAAACAGCAGACCCGAGCGGGGCCTGCGTGAATTAGTCAAGTGAGTGAATTGACAAGCGCGACAGTGCGATTCCAGCGATTCCGATGGTAGAGCCCCGGATCACCCGACGCGCCGAAATGCCAAAACATGATGCCTGGCATGTTGCTGTATCCCGTAAACCCCGAACGGCCGGTTTGCTTCGGCGCGGGCCCGGATCGCTCCGCCACGCGTAGCCCGCATGGTGCTGGTCACAGCGCCAGCGCAGTAGGGTGGACATATGGCAAGCTCATCGCGACGCGTCGGGGCGGGTGACGCTGGTCAAGGCCAGGAAATGTCTGGGAGAGAAGCCGTGAAATTCAATACGAGGTCCGTGGTGGGTCCGATCGAGCGACTCGTCGCGACCGCACAGAACGGGCTCGAGGTGATCCGGTTCGGGGGACTGGTTCACGACATCGAATCGTCGCCGTACGAGGTGGTGGAGCGGAAGCGGATGTACCGCCTGCGCCACTACTTCCCGGACGACACCGGGGCGGAGCGTCCGGTTGTGGTGCTGGTGCCGCCCATCATGGTGACCGCCGAGATCTGGGACGTGAATGCCGCCGATGGGGCGGTCGGCATTCTGCACCAGGGCGGAATAGATTGCTGGGTGGTCGATTTCGGCTCACCGGCCACCGAGGAGGGCGGCTGGGACCGGGATCTGGCCGACCACGTGCTGGCGGTCTCGAGCGCCATCGACACCGTCACCGAAATCACCGGCCGCGCCGTGCATCTCATGGGGTACTCGCAGGGCGGCATGTTCGCCTACCAGACCGCGGCCTACCGCTACGGCAAGGGCGTCGAGTCCATCGTGACCTTCGGCAGCCCGGTCGACGCCGTCGCGGGCATGCCCTTCGGCCTACCGCACGGGCTGGTCTCCGACGCCGCCGACTTCCTCACCGATCACGTGCTGAACCGGCTGCCCATCACCGATTCCATGGTGCGCCTGGGCTTCCAGGCCCTGGACCCGGTCAAGACCGCCCGCGCCCGCATCGACTTCCTGCGCCAGCTGCACAACCGTGAGGCGCTGCTGCCCAAGGAGCGTCAGCGCCGCTTCCTCGAGGTCGACGGCTGGCTCGGCTACCCCGGTCCCGCGCTCACCGACCTGCTCCAGCAGTTCGTCAAGCACAATCGAATGATGCTGGGCGGCTTCGTGATCCGTGATCAGCTCATCTCGCTGGCGGAGATCAAGTGCCCGATCCTGGCCTTCGTCGGCGAGGTCGACGACATCGGCCAGCCCGCCGCCGTGCGCGGCATCGTGCACGCGGCGCCCAATGCCGACGTGTACGAGACCAGCATTGTGGCAGGGCATTTCGGGCTGGTGTCGGGCTCCACCGCCACCAAGCAGACCTGGCCCGTGGTGCGCGACTGGGTCAACTACCTCAGCGGCCGCGGCGAACTGCCCGAGCAGGTCCAGCGCATGAGCACCGAGGTGGTCCGCAATGGCCCGCGCACCGGGCTCACCCGGGTCGTGCACGCCCTCGGCACGCTGGCCGAGGCCGGAACCAGCGTCGGCAAGACCATCGAGGGCGTGGCCGGGCAGACGCTGCGCGGTACGGTCGAACTCACCAGCGAGGCCGCCCGCGCGCTGCCCCGGCTGACCCGGCTGGGCATGATCCAGCCGCATACTCGAATCTCGCTGGGCCGCTTGGTCGCCGAGCAGGCGCAGCGCGCGCCGCAGCGCGATCTGTTCGTGTTCGACGACCGCGTGCACACCCAGGAGGCGGTCAACGAGCGCATCGACAATGTGGTGCGCGGGCTGATCTCCGTCGGCGTGCGGCCGGCCACCCGGGTCGGGGTGGTCATGGAGACCCGGCCGAGCGCGCTGGCCTCCATCGCCGCGCTGTCGCGGCTGGGCGCGGTCGCGGTGCTGCTGGCGCCGGGGAGCGAACTCTCCAAGGTCGCGGACCTGACCGGGACCAGGCTGCTCATCGCCGATCCGGAGAACCTCGCCAGCGCGGCCGCCACCGGTCACCGGGTGCTGGTGCTGGGCGGCGGCAATACCCGTGTCCTCGACATTCCGCCGGGCGCCGATGTGGTCGACCTGGAACAGATCGACCCGGCGCAGGTGGAGCTGCCCGCCTGGTACCGGCCGGATCCGGGCCTGGCGCGCGAGCTGGCCTTCATCCTGGTCACCGGCACCGGCGACAAGTTCGACGTCAAGCAGGTCACCAATCACCGCTGGGCGCTGTCGGCCTTCGGCACCGCGTCGGCGGCGAATCTGAGCCGCCACGACACCGTGTACTGCCTTGCGCCGCTGTACCATTCGTCCGGATTGCTGGTGAGTCTGGGTGGCGCGGTGGCCGGCGGCAGCCGCATCGCGCTGGCCCGCTCGCTGGAACCGGCGCGGTTCGCCGAGGAGGTGCACCGCTACGGCGTCACCGTGGTCACCTACACCTGGACCATGCTGCGCGACATCCTCGACGCCGACACCTTCGCCGACGGGCATGCGCATCCGATCCGCCTGTTCATCGGGTCCGGAATGCCCAGGGGCCTGTGGCGGCGCACCGAGGAGCGCTTCACGCCCGCCAAGGTGCTGGAGTTCTACGCCTCCATCGAAGGAGATGTGGTGCTGGCCAACGTCTCCGGCGCCAAGATCGGCTCCAAGGGCCGCCCGGTGCCGGGCACCGCCAAGGTCGAACTCATCGCCTACGACCCGCTGACCGACGAAATCCTGGTCGACGACAGCGGTTTCGCGCGGCGCTGCGCCGACAACGAGGTGGGGCTGCTCATCGGCACCGTCTCCGACCTCGTCGACCTCTCCGCGGGCGGACTCCGCGGCGTCTTCGCCCCCGGCGACGCCTGGATGCCCACCGAGAACCTCTTCCGCCGCGACAGCGACGGCGACTACTGGCTCATGGACCGCCGCGACACCGTCATCCCGACGCCGCGCGGCCCGGTCTACACCCAGCCGATCGTCGACGTGCTGAACGACATCACCGCCGTCGACATGGAGGTGGCCTTCGGTCTCCCCGCCGGGGACTGCATCCTCGCGGTCGCCGCGGTGAGCGTCCGCGCGGGCTTCGGCCTGGCTCCCAAGGATGTGACCGAGGCGGTCCGGGCCCTGGCCCCCGACCAGCGCCCCGACATCGTCTACGTCGTGGACGACATCCCCCGCAGCTCCACCTACCGTCCCTCGACGCGGGCGGTGCAGGCTGCGGGCCGCGCCGAACCCGACGACCGCACCTGGTGGTACAACCGCACCACCGAGGCCTACGAGGTCCTCACCCCCGACCTCGCCGCGCGCCTGTTCGGCTGATCGCCTCGAACGCGCCCCCGCCACCGTGTCGTACCGAAGAAGACACGGCAGGGCCGGGGCGCGTTCGCATTTCGCCTGCGATCCATCGAATTGACCGAATGGTAATTTTCGAGCATGCGATCGGATGTCGGAGGTGGGAGCGGAGCCGTGAAGCGGGTCGGCACGGCGGGGACCAAGGGGGTGCCGCGAGCCGAGCGGGAGGCGCAGATCCTCGATGTGGCGGCCGCGGAGATCGCGCGGGTCGGGTACGCGGGGCTGTCACCGGCGGTGGTGGCGGCGGGGGCCGGGGTGTCGAAACCATTGGTGTACGGGTATTTCGGGTCCAAGGACGGGTTGTACGTGGCCTGCGTGCAGCGGGCCGCGGGCGTGCTCGGGGACGCGATCGACGAAGCCATCTCGGGGACGGCCTCGCTGGAGATGGCCGAGCGCACGCTGGCCGCGATCTTCACCGCGCTGGAGCCGCGGCCCTACGACTGGAAGGTCGTGCACGACCAGTCCCATCCGGCCGAGGGACCCGCGGCGGACGCCGCGCTGGCCGCGCGCGCACGCATCGCGGCCCAGACCGATCAGGGTGTGGGCGCGTTCGTGTCGGGACACGGGCTGACCGACCCGCAGGATCTGTCCGCGCTGATCGCGGTGTGGACCGGGCTGGTCGCCGCCCTCGTCGACTGGTGGCTGGGTCATCCCGACGAGACGGCCGAGGCCATGATCGCGCGCAGCGCCCGGCTGTTCGCCGCGCTCACCTGAATTCGACCGGGAGCGGTTCGAGCTCTTGCCATTGAATTGACCGATTGGTAACTTACGAATCGGTCAATTCATGGAGGTTCGATGTTGTCGCAGGTCTGGCACGAGATCAACACGCCGCTGCTCTACGCGATCCCGGTGTTCCTGCTGTGCATCGCGGCGGAGGCGGTGACACTGCGCGACAGCGACCGCGAGCAGGCGACCGGGTACCTGACTCCCGACACCCGTGCCAGTCTGAGCATGGGCATGGGCTCGATGGTCTCGTCCTTCGTGTTCAAGACGGCCAGTCTGGTGCTGTTCGTCCTGATATGGACCTATCTCGCGCCGTGGCACCTCCCGACCGGCGCCTGGTGGAGCTGGGTGCTGCTGACGGTGGTCCTCGACCTGCTCTTCTACCTCAACCACCGCTTCTCCCACCGCGTCCGCATCGGCTGGGCTGCCCATCAGGCCCACCACTCCAGCGAGTACTTCAACTTCGGAACCGCCCTGCGGCAGAAGTGGAATCCGTGGTCCGAGGCCGTCTTCTGGGCGCCCCTGCCGCTGCTGGGCTTCGCCCCCTGGACGATCTACATCGCGTTCACCCTCAACCTGATCTACCAGTTCTTCACCCACACCGAGACCATCGGAAAGCTCTGGGCCCCCATCGAATTCGTCTTCAACACCCCGTCGCACCATCGCGTCCACCACGGCAGCGACCCCGAATATCTCGACAAGAACTACGCCGGCATCCTCATCATCTGGGACCGCATGTTCGGCACCTTCCGGCCCGAAATGCACCGCCCCACCTACGGTCTCACCAAACCGGTCGGCACCTACAACCTCCTGAAGCTGCAATACCACGAGTACGGCAACATCATTCGCGACGTCCGCGCCGCCGACGGCTACCGCAACAAACTCGGCTACATCTTCGCCCCGCCCGGCTGGCGGCCGCCGGAACTGCGCGACCAGCCCGCCTGAGCTCGCACCGCACGAAAGCCCGGTCCTGGACCGGGCTTTCGAAAATCGGCCGTGTTCCGTGCGCTCCGGTTCAGTTCTCCGCCAGTACCTTCTGTGGCTCGGCTGCTGCGGTGGTGCGGGCCGCGACCGCCTTGCGGACCGGGATCGCGAGCGCGATCACCGCGGACACCAGGCAGGCTGCGCTGCCGATCAGGAACACCGTGCGGAAGCCGTTCTCGGTCGGAATGGCATGGCCGCCAACCGAGATGGTCAGCTGTGCCAGCACCGCGCCCACGACCGCCGAGGAGACGGAGGTGCCGATCGAGCGCATCAGGGTGTTGAAGCTGTTGGCGGAGGCCGTCTCCGACAGCGGCACCCCACTCATGATCAGCGCCGGCATCGCGCCGTACGCGAGCGCCACACCCGTGCTGCAGATGATGTTCACCAGCTCCAGACCCCAGGTGGAGCCCATCGTCAGCTGTGCCACCCCGTACCCGGCGGCCATGGTCAACGCGCCGGTGAACAGGGTGATCTTCGGGCCGCGCGCGGCGGACAGGCGGGCGCCCACCGGTGAGACGAGCATCATCATGATGCCGCCGGGGGCCATCCACAGCCCCATCATGATCATCGACTGACCCAGGCCGTAACCCAGCGACGTCGGCAGCTGCAACAGCTGCGGCATGCTCAACTGCAGTGCGTACATGCCGACACCGATCGCGATACTCGCGAGGTTGGTGACCAGCACCTGCGGACGCGCGGTGGTGCGCAGGTCCACCAGCGGCTCGGGCGACCGCAGCTCCCACCAGCCCCAGGCGAGCAGGATGACGACCGCCGCAGCGAACAACCCCAGCGTGGTACCGCTGGTCCAGCCCCAGGTCGCGCCCTTCGACACGGGCAGCAGGAACGACACCAGACCGGCGCCGAGCAGCACCGCACCGGGAAGGTCGAAACGGCCCGACGGTCCTTCGGAGCTGCCCTCGGGCACCAGGGTCACGATCAACGCGGTGGCGATGCCCACCAGGCCCGCCGCGACCCAGAACATCACACGCCAGCTGCTGTACTGGGTGACGGCCGAGGCGATCGGCAGGCCCAGTGCGCCGCCGATGCCCAGCGACGAGCTGATCAGCGCGATCGACGAGCCGAGCCGTTCGGCGGGCATCACATCGCGCAGCAGGGCGATGGCGAGCGGGATGATGCCGACGCCGAGTCCCTGCAGACCGCGGCCGACGATCATCGGCACCAGCGAATCGGACACCGCACACACGATCGACCCGACGATGAGCGGAATGGTGGAAGCGATCATCATGCGCCGCTTGCCGTACATGTCGCCGAGCCGGCCCGCGACGGGGGTGGCGACGGCCGCGACGAGCAGCGTGATGGTGACCACCCAGCTGGTGTTCGAGGCCGAGGTATTCAAGATGCGGGGTAGCTCACCCAGCAGCGGCACCACCAGCGTCTGCATGAGCGACGCGATGACACCGGCGTAGGCGAGCACCGCGAGGGTGCGGCCCGCGCCCGTGCGCGCCGGCGTCGAGCCGGACGCCGTAGCGGAATCGGGTTGGGTCATGGGATCTCCTCACGATGGAATCATGTGTACTGTACACATAAAGTGCAAGATGCACATGCAGTGGCGGATGCACAACGCTAGGGTGTGGGTGAACAGGGGTTGAACCCGCAGGTCAATGCGGATCGCGGAAGGACGGGACGTGCCGAAGCCCACTGAATTGCTGGAGTTCCAGACCATGCTGATGGCCCGTTTCAGCCTCATCGCGCGCAAGGCGACCGACACCAGCCTCGATCGCAGCGCCTACCTGTTGCTGAGCCTGCTCGAAGCCGAGGGCCCGATGTCCATCGGCAGGCTCAGCGAAATCCTCGGCCTCGACGTCTCCACCCTGAACCGGCAGACCGCGGCGCTGCTCCGCGCCGGCCTCGCCGACCGCATCCCCGACCCCGACGGCGGCATCGCCCGCAAGTTCCGCCTCACCCCCGAAGGCGCGTCCCGCCTGAACGGCGAACGCGCACAGAGCATCCGCCATCTCGACCAGATCGTCGCCGACTGGACCGACGCGGAGGTCACCGCCCTCGCCGACTCCCTCGCGCGCCTGAACGCCGACATCGACCGCTACCGAAACCGTATTTCCGCGCGCCCCTGACGCGGACCCCTCGTGTGGCAACGGCATCCGCGATGCCGCCGGGCTCGCGGCTACTAGACGGTGAAGCTGGTGACGCCGTCGACGACGCGGGTCAGCTGCTCCTCGGTCAGGCCCGGCCACAGGGGGAGCCGCACCAGGGTGGCCGAGAACTCGGCGCTGCGCACGCACGGGAACGGGGTACGGCCGAGCTTGAGCCCGGCGGGGGAGGAGTCCAGGGGGACGTAGTGGAAGGGGGCCACGATGCCGCGCTGGGACAGGTGCGCGATGAGGTCGTCGCGGCGGTGCTCGGTGGGGACGCGCAGGTAGTACAGGTGCGCGGTGTGCTCGCGGTCCGACGGCACCGTCATGAGGCGAATGTCGTTGCGGGCGGCCCAGTCCGGGAGCGCGGCGGCGTAGGTGTCCCACACGCGGTGGCGGTTGCGCTGGATGGTGTCGAACTCGGCGAGCTGGGCGTCGAGGACGGCGGCGTTCAATTCGCTGGGCAGGTAGGAGGATCCGATGTCCTGCCAGGAGTACTTGTCCACCGCGCCGCGCAGGAAGCGGGCCCGGTCGGTGCCCTTCTCGCGAATGATTTCCGCACGCGCCATGAGGATTTCGTCGGTGAGCAGCACCGCGCCGCCCTCACCGCAGTGCACGTTCTTGGTGTCGTGGAAGGACAGCGCGCCCACGGTGCCGATGGTGCCCAGCGGGCGGCCCCGGTAGTAGCCGCCCAGGCCGTGCGCGTTGTCCTCGATGATGGCGAAGCCGTGCGCGTCGGCCAGCCGCTGCAGCCCCTCCATGTCGGCGGCCACACCGCCGTAGTGGATGACCATGACGGCCTTGGTGCGCGGAGTGACCGCCGCGGCCACCGACTCCGGATCCAGATTGCCGGTGGCGGCGTCGATATCGGCGAACACCACGGTCGCGCCGCGCAACGCCATGGCCGTCGCACTGGAGGTGAACGCGAAACTCGGGACGATCACCTCGTCCTCGGGCCCGAGCTCCAGCAGCAGCCCGGCCATTTCGAGCGCGTGCGTGCACGAGGTGGTGAGCAGCGCGTGCGGCGCGCCGGTGATGTCACGCAGTTTCGTGGTGGCGGTCGCGGTGAAGGGACCGTCGCCGTGGCTGTGGTCCGAGGACAGCACGGCCTCCACATTCGGCAGCTCGCGCGCGGCGCGGAACGGGCGGCTGAAGATGATGCGGTCACTGCTCACGCGCGGAGCTCCCCCTCGATGTCTTCGTCGAACCGATTCGTCGTGCCGCCGTGGTGATTTCCACCGTCGTAGCGGATTCCGCCGCGCAACTGCCGCGGCCGCGGCGTCGGCGAATCCACCGTCAGATACAGCGGCTTGCCGACCAGCACATGCAGTGCCACACCGAGGTATTCGGCGATCAAACCCAGCGAGAACAGCACCGCGCCCGAGCACAGCAGCAGCACCGTCATGAGCGAGGCCCAGCCCTCGGGGTCGGTGCCGCTGTCGGTCAGCCGGTGGTACACCACCCACCCCGCCATGGCCAGCCCGCCCAGCGCCAGCGTCACACCCAGCATGCTCACCAGCCGCAGGCCGCGAGTTCCACTGCACAGCACCATCTTCCAGAACAGCGAGAACAGCCGCCGGTAGTTGTAACCCGACTCCTCGCGGCCCTCGGCGCGCAACTGCACCGGCACCTGCGCCGCCTCGCCCACCACCCAGGTGAGCGCCACATCCAGGTACACGCCATTGGAGGCGACCTGCGCCAGCTGCCGCGCGATATCGCCGCGGATCAGCCGGTAGCTCTCGAAGCGGGTGGAGTCCGGGAAGGCGAACACCGTCGCCAGCACGATCTTCGCGCCGCGCGAGGTGACATTGCGCAGGAAGCCGTGCGGGCGGGTGTTGACCGGCTTGGAGTAGACCAGATCGGCCCGCTGCTCGAGCGCCGCGTCCAGGAAGTCGGCGATGAAGGCCGGATCGTGCTGGCCGTCCTCGTCCATGGTGACGGTCCAGTCGCCCTGCGCGGCGGCCATACCGGCGATGGTGGCGGCATCCTGGCCGTAATTGCGGCTCAACCACACGACCCGCACCTGCGGGTAGGTTTCGGCGAGCTCCTGCAGCACCACGTCGGAGCGGTCGGGCCCGTGATCGTGCACCAGCACGATCTCCTCGACCCGGAAGGTGGCGCCCTGCGGCGTGGTGACCGGCTCCCCGAGCTTGTCCAGCTCACTGACCAGTGCGGCGATCGTCTCCTCGCCGCGGTACACGGGCACCACGACGGAGACAGCGTGCACCCGCGCCGGGCGCTCGCTGCCGGAGGTCACGCTGGGGTCGCTCGCGTAGGCGCGGGCGGACGGAATCGGCATCAGCTGAATGTACTTTCGATGACGGTGTGCGCCGGAACTCCAGCCCGGAAACCGGAGCCCGAGCCGCGCTGAACTCTAACACGCTGCTCGGCGCGGCATTCGGGGCGAAGTGTCGACACCCGGCCCATCATTCCCCATGTCCATCCCCCGCAACGGCGCCCATACCTCCCAACGGCTTGGCGTAAGTGCCATCGACATCGCCGCCCTGTAGGGTCTGGAACTCGTGGTGGAAAGCTCAGTTTCCAAGGTGGTCGGGGCCGCCGAATCCGGGCAGGACGATAAGGCGGCTCGGCGCGAGGTGTATCGCTGGGGCATCGTCACTTCGATCGGGGTGACCCTCGGGTATCTGGCTGTCATCCTGGCCAACTCCCGCCACTTCTTCACCGATGACACCGAATCCCAGTACACCGGCCTGTGGGTGTTCTTCGGCCGGGCCTTCCGTGACGGCCATTTCCCGCTGCTGATTCCGGACCAGTGGATGACGGGCAACTACACCAATGAGGAAGCGGGACTGTTCAACCCGCCGCAGCTGCTGATCGATCTGATCGCGCCCTCGGTGCCGAACCTGGCCGTGTACGCGACCATCGTGAAGCTGGTCTTCGCGATCATCACCGGGCTCGGCGTGTACCGGGTGTGCCTGGTGTACGGCGCCCGCCCGCAGTGGGCCGCGGTGGCCGGGGTGGCCATGCCGTTCACCGGCTTCTTCCTGTTCTTCGACTCGGCCAGCTGGTTCACCGCCATGGCCGGCACCGCCTGGATGATCCACGCCTGGGCGTCCGCGGAGCGTTACCTGCGCGGGCAGGGCGGTCCGATCCCGGTCTTCGTGTACCTGTACCTGGCGATCTCGGTGCAGTACGTGTTCCCCGCGGTCGAGGCCGTGCTCATGCTGATCGCGGTGGCCGTCGGCTACCTGGTGTGCCGGGGGCCGCGGACCTGGCCGCAGTGGCGCGACGCCTTCGGCCCGCTGCTGCGCCTGGCCGCGGCGGCGGCCTGCGCGGGCACGGCGGGTCTGCTGACCTTCCTGCCCTCGATGCTGTCGGCGCAGGTGAGCTGGCGCGGCAATTCGCAGATCAATAACGACCAGTTCCTGACCGTGCCGTGGTCCGAATCGCTGAACGCCAGCCTGCCGACCACCATGCCCGCGTTCACCTCGTGGTGGGGCTACGTCCAGCCGCTGCCCATGACCTACATCGCCTGGTTCCTGATCCCGGCGCTGGCGTTCGTGGATTGGAAAGCGGCGCAGAAACACTGGAAGCAGTTCGTCGCGATTGCCCTGTTCGCGCTGATGGCGCTCATGTGGACCGCCGGGCCCGGCACCGTCGGCCCGCTGCGCTGGCCCGCCCGCGTGCTGCCCATGCTGGCGCTGGGTCTGCTCGTGCTGGTGTGCGTGCTGCTGGGCCGCTTCGCCACGCTGCGGGACCGCAACACGCGGATCATCTCGGCACTGGTGCTGGTCCTGGCCCTGTGGGTGCGCACCTTCTCCGCCGACCCGCACCGGGTGCTGTGGCACCTGGGCTCGGCCGCCGTGGTGATCGCCCTCGGGTTCGGCGCGGTGTGGCTGGGCCGCACCCGCGGCGCCACCGGAGCCACCGCGCTGGTCATCGCCGCCATGGTGCCGATCGCCTGGTTCCAGGTGTGGTGGGTGCAGCCCACGCCCATGTCGTGGAACCTGCCCGCCGACCGCAACGAGGCCATGGCCGCCTTCCCGAAGTTCCAGGCCGGCACCACCCTGCAGCTCTCCGACCGCGGCCTGCTGCAGCCCGCCGACAAGAACCTGCAGGGCGCGTACGGGTCGCTGGTGTGGGGCAACTACGCCAAGGACCTGCAGCAGGACTACGTCAACGGCTATACGCCCAACGGGCACTTCTACTTCGGTGAAATGCTCTGCATGCGCTGGGATTCCAGCGTCTGCCCCGACGCGTACCGCCGGCTGTTCAGCGCCGAGCCGGCCACCGGCCGCACCCTCGCCGACCTCATGCTGATCGACCGGGTCGTGTTGCAGAAGGCCATGTTCCCCGACGCCGGTGACCAACCCGCCCCGGAGGGCTGGCACTTCGTCGACGTGCCCGGGCACGAGAAGTACATCTGGGTGCTCGAGCGCGACAACGGCCCGATCTCCACGGTCAACGGCCGCGTCGGCGACGCCCACGATGTCACCGCCACCTCGCTCGACGAGACCGACACCACCAGCCGCGTACAGGTCTCCTCGGAGACCGGCGGCCGCGTCACCTTCGCGCGCCTGGGCTGGCCCGGCTACCGCGTCACCCTCAACGGCAAGACCGTCCCGTTCCACACCGTCGCGAAAGTCTTCGTGGCCGTGGACATTCCGGCCGGCACCGACAAGGCCGTGCTGGAGGTGAGCTGGCGGCCGCCGGGCTGGAAGATCGGAATCGGCAGTGCCGCGGGCGGACTCGTCGGCCTCGGGCTGCTCCAGTGGCTGTACGTTCGCTCGCGCCGGCGCGGACAGGACGTGCCCGCCGCCGAACAGCTCGACGACGATCCGGACCGCGAACTGGTGGGCACCGCCAAGTGACCGAGACGCGTCCCTCGCTCACCGGCGCCGAGCCCGCCCCGGCCGGGCCGCTGCTCCGGCTGGTGCGTCGGCAGGAGATCGCCTTCGCCCTGGTCGGCGGCTTCAACACGCTGATGGGCATGGTGCTCACCATCGTCTGGCTGACCGTCCTCGGCGGCGTGGTGTCCAAGGACGTGGCCGCCGCCCTGTCGGTGGCGCTGGCCTACGCGGTCAGCATGGTGGTGGCCTTCGTCCTGCATCGCACCCTGGTGTTCCGGGTGCGCGGCCACCTGCTGCGCGACTTCGTGGCCTTCGTCGGCGTGAACGCGGTCGGCATGGTGCTGAACATGGTGCTGCTGCAGCTGGCCGTCTCCCTGCTGCACGCCCCCGCCAAACCGGCCGCCGTGGTGGTCATGGGCCTGGTCGCGGTGGCCAGCTACTTCGGCCACCGCCACATCAGCTTCCGCCGCCCCGCCGATTCCCCTCCTGCCCACGCCGACCGGTAGGTTGTCGGACATGTCGGAGGAAACCCTGGACCCCACCCTGCTGAGCCTGCTCGCCTGCCCCCAGGACAAGGGCCCCCTGCAGCTGGTCCACACCGCCACCGGTGACACCGTGCTCTACAACCCCCGCCTGCGCCGCGCCTACCCGGTCGACAACGGCATCCCGGTCCTCCTCGTCGACGAGGCCCGCGACGTCTCCGACGACGAACACACCCTCTTCGTCACCCAATCCTGATCCCCCCGCGCGCCTTCCATGAAGGCCCGCTGACCGGGCTGCGTCCCGGCGTCGGCCGGCTCGCGCGGGCGCGGTGCCGGCCGCGGCCCTGCTGGTCGATATCGGCTCCAAGCTGATGCATGCCCGAGGCTCGCGCAGCGTGCTGCTGGGTCCTGGTTTCCGGGTTTTCACCGTTGCGGCGATTGTGGCCCTGGGGGCACTGCAGTCGCATGTCACGGCTGGGCAGCCGCAAGGTTGGGTCACTCGGCCCCAAGGGTCGTACCGCAGCCGGGGCAGCAGCAGGGTTGGGTAGCGGTGGCGCAGCAGGGGACACCGTCGCAGCGAGAAGGGGCGCCTCGCGCGCAGAGGCCCGCTGGCCAGAGTAGTAGCGGGTTCGATTCTGCCGGTGGATGTCTCGGGCTGGGTCAGCCCTGCTGGGGGAGATCGCCGGTGAAATAGCGTTGCAGGGTGGGGCCGATGGTGGCGACGAGGTCTTCGACCGGCATGGAGGCGATGGGTTCCAGGCGGACGATCTTGCGGGTTACCAGGAGGCCGGCCAGCTGGGAGGCGGCGAGGGCGGCGCGTTGGGCGCCGGTGCCGGGGGGTGAATCGACCAGGGGGCGAATCTCTTTCAGGACTATTTCCAGGATGAAGGCGCGCGCCAGGGTGGGGTCGTCGCTGGCGAGGAGACTGCGGAAGGCGGCTACGGCGGGCATGCCGACGGGGGAGTCCCAGATGCCGACGACCGTGCGGACGATGTGGGCGCCCAGGTTTTCCACGGGGACGGCGGCGAAGCCGGCGAGGATGGTCTGGGGGTCGACGGGGAGTTGCAGGGCGGCGGCGAACAATTGGTGTTTGGTACCGAAGTAGTGGTGCACCAGTGCGGGATCCACTCCGGCCGCGGTGGCGATGGAGCGGATGGAGGCGCGGTCGAACCCGACCTCGGCGAAGCGCACCCGGGCGGCGTCCAGAATCGCCTCCCGGGTGCCGGAATTGCCCGGACGCCGACCGCTGCGGGTCCCGTTGCCTGCGCTCACGCCGCGTGTCTCCCGGTCATGCGGTGCGCCGGCGCAGGGTGGCCGCGCCCAATCCCAGTGCGACGGCGGCGAAGACGGCCACGATCAGCACATCCCGCCACATCTGCCCGGTGGCCCCGGTGTGCGTGGACACCTGCTCCAGCGCGTCGACGGCGTAGCTGAGCGGCAGCACATTGCTGATCGCCTCCAGCCAGCTCGGCAGCTGCCCGCGTGGCACCAGCAGGCCGCACAGGAAGAATTGCGGCAGCACGATCACGGGCATGAACTGTACGGCCTGAAACTCGGTGCGCGCGAACGCGCTTGCCAGCAGGCCCAGCGCGACCCCGAGCATCGCGTCGACCACCGCGATCAGCACCACCAGCCCCGGGCTGCCCGCCGCGTTCAGCCCGAGCAGCCAGAACGCCACCAGGCAGGCCACCGCTGCCTGCACCGCGGCCGCGATGGAGAACGCGGTCCCGTACCCGGCCAGCAGGTCGAATTTGGACAGCGGCGTGGTCATCAATCGCTCCAGCGTGCCCGAAACCCGTTCGCGCTGCATGGCGATGGCGGTGATGAGGAACATGACCACGAACGGCAGGATGCCGAGCATGGTGATGCCGACCCGGTCGAACAGCCGCGGCGCGCCCGGCATGGTCGGATAGTTCTTGTATACGAAATACAGCAGCGTCATGAGCAGCGCGGGCACCAGCACGATCATGGCGACGGTGCGGTGATCGGCGCGCAGCTGCCGCAGGATGCGCACGGTGGTGGCGGTGTAACAACCCAGTGGCCGTGGGCCCGCCGGGCGTGAAAGGGTCGCGGTCACAGCTCTTCTCCCATCCGGATCAGCTTGAGGAAGGCGTTCTCCAGACTGGATTCGCCGGTGTCGGACCGCAATTCGGCGGGCGTGAGCTGCGCCAGCAACCGGCCCTCGCGCATCAGCAGCAGTCGGTCGCAGTGCTCGGCCTCGTCCATGACGTGGCTCGAAACCAGCAGTGTCCGGCCCTGTTTCGCGAGCGCCTGGAACTGCTCCCACAGGTCGGCGCGCAGCACCGGGTCCAGGCCGACGGTGGGCTCGTCCAAGACCAGCAGCTCCGGATCGGCCACCAGCGCGCAGGCCAGGGACACGCGGGTGCGCTGCCCGCCGGACAGCTCGTTGCCGTGATGCCCCGCATGACTGCTCAAACCCACGGCGGCCAGCGCCGTTTCGACGTCGGCGGACGAAGCCCCGTACAGCGCACCGAAATACGCGACATTGCTGGCCACGGTGAGGTCGTCGTAGATGCTCGGGTCCTGGGTCACGTACCCGACCCGCCGCCGCAGCCCGCGCGATCCGGCCTCCTCGCCGAGCACGGACACCGACCCGGATTCGATGATCTGTGTCCCGACGATGCTGCGCATGAGCGTCGTCTTTCCGCACCCCGACGGCCCCAGCAGCCCGGTGATGCTGCCCCGGGGAACGGTCAGGGAGATGTTCTGCAGAACCTGTTGCCCGCCGCGCCGCACTTCCAGGTGCTCGATGGCGATGGCGTCGGTTGTCGTCGCTGGTGCCGTCACGGGTCACCCTCAATTCATCGACTGTTGAATTCACTACGTGATGAATTGTGCGCTCATCCGGGGCCCGGGGCAAGACCCCGCTGCGTGTCGTTTTCCGGCGTGGCGATCTGGTCATATCGGCGTGGCGATCTGGTCGCATCTGACCGATTCCGCTGACCAAATCGTGACGAATCACGCGAGGTCGGCCAGTCCGGGCGCATTCCGGCGGCGGGCCATCCAGAATCGCCGCATGCGTGTACTTCTGACCGGCGCAGCCGGATTCATCGGCTCGCACATTCACCGCGCGGCACTGGCCGCCGGACACGAGGTCGTCGCGGCCGACTTCATGCTCGCCGCCGCCCACGGATCCGCCGCCGTGCCCCCGCCCGGCATCGCCCGGGTGGACGTGCGCGACCCCGATGCCCTCGGCGATCTCCTGCACGGCATCGACGTCGTCTGTCATCAGGCCGCCGTGGTCGGCGCGGGCGTCAGCGCCCAGGACGCCCCGGCCTACGCCAGCCACAACGACCTAGGCACCGCCGTGCTGCTCGCGGCCATGCATCGGGCCCACTGCCGCCACCTGGTGCTGGCCTCCTCGATGGTGGTCTACGGCGAGGGCCGCTACGTCGATTCCGCGGGCGTGCCCGCCGAGCCGGCCCCGCGCACCCGCACCGATCTCGACCACGGCCGCTTCGACTACCGCGGCCCCGACGGCCGTCCCCTCACCTGGGCGCCCATCGACGAGGACGCGCCCCTGCGTCCGCGCAGCCTCTACGCCGCCTCCAAGGTGGCCCAGGAGCACTACGCCACCGCCTGGGCCGCGGCCACCGGCGGGACCGTCACCGCACTGCGGTACCACAATGTGTACGGACCCGATATGCCCAGGGACACACCATATTCCGGGGTCGCCGCCATCTTCCGCTCCGCACTCGAGGCGGGTGAGTCCCCGCGCGTGTTCGAAGACGGCACGCAGGCCCGCGATTTCATTCACGTCCGCGATATCGCGGAGGCCAATGTCGCCGCCCTCGAACACCCGCTGGGCGCGTTCACCCCGCTCAATATCGCCTCGGGCACCCCGATCACCATCGGCGAGGTGGCCGCCACCCTGGCCCGCGCCTGCGGCGGCAAGCAGCCCGTGGTGACCGGCGACTACCGCGCCGGCGACGTCCGCCACATCGTGGCGAGTCCCGAACGCGCCCGCCGCTCACTGGGTTTCGTCGCCGCCGTCACCCCGAGTCTGGGGCTCGCCGAATTCGCGACCGCGCCGTTGCGCTCCGCCGCCGGGAACGGGGCCCCCACCTGGCGGTGAATTCGGCTGCGGCGATCACCAATTCGTCAGGATCAGGTGGTTGACGAGCAGCGCCCCCGCCGCCTGCGCGGCGAGCCAGAAGCGCGTGCTGTGGCGGGGGAGCAGCGCGGTCGCCGACAGCGCCCACACATCGAACGGCAGCCAGATGCGTTCGGTCTCGGCCTTGCTCAGCCCGCTGATGTCCGCGATGAGGATGGCGGTGATCCCGGCGGCGGCCAGTAGCGCCGCCGGATCGACGCGGGAGCGCCAGCGCGAGAGCCAGTTCCGCCACGGCTGCACCGGCAGGAACTCCAGCTCGACCAGCACCCGGCTGCCCGCGGCGGCGGTGGCCGGCCCCACCGCGCACACCGTCGCCGCGAGATTGCCCCAGACCCAGTACGAGTAGGGCCGCTCGCTGGCAATGCCCTGGTAGTAGCGCTGCACCACGAGGTGATAGCCGGTGAGCCACCAGAATCCCGCCGCCGCGAAGACTGCCACCACCGCCAGCGCAGCCGCGAGCGCCGGCAGCGCGGGCCGCAGCGACCGGGCCAGCAGCACCGCCGCGGCCGGAATCACCATGAGCACCAGGCCGTAATTCAGGAAAATGGTGAACCCGAACAGCGCCCCGGACGCCAGCGCGAGCAGGACCCAGCCGCGCTCCAGCCGGGTCGCCAACGCCAGCAATGCCACCGCCCAGGCGCCCACCCCGGCGAAGAGCCCGTCCGCGGAGACCGCGATCCAGATGACCGCGGGCATGAGCGCGAGGAAAGGCGTTGCGGCCCGGGCCCGATGCTCGGACCCCAGCGCCCGGATGGCGAACGGCACCGCGGCCGCGGTGCTGGTCCCGACCAGCACACACAGCAGTCCTGCCCAGGCTCCGCCGCCCAGTCCGATCCGGTCCAGCAGCACGAACACCAGCAGCGCGCCCGGCGGATGCCCGGACACGTGGGTGGTCCACGAATCGGGCTGGAAATCCAGGATGCGCCCGGTGAATCCGCGCAGCATGGCCCCGATGTCGTGCACTCCGCCGACCTCGTGCAGGTACTCGTCGCGGGTGGTGAGCCGCCCGGCGAAGCCGCGCTGCCAGCCGTCCACCATGGCCAGCGCGAACGCCCACGCCGCCGCCGTCGCCCACGCCGCCAGCAGTAGTCGTCCCCACGACAGCCGCCGTGCCAGATCGGGGCCGAAGCGCACCACGGCCGCGGCGAGGGCGACGGCCGGCACCGTGCCCCACCCCACATGCGGCAGCCAGCCACCGAAGATCGGCGCGGCCTCGGCGTAGAGCCGGTCCCGCCAGGGTTTGCCCTCGATTCGCGGAAACACAAAGGCGGCACAGACCAATACGAGAGCCGCGAGCGCGCAATAGCCGTCGGCACGGGTGGAGACGGAGCGCGCGACCCGGGTCGCGGAAGCGTTCGCCATGCCGGAAACCCTAGGCTCCGAAACCCGCCGGAACTGTCCGGATCGCCATTTCTCCTGCTCTTGTCATACTTTCGTCATGCGTGTCCCGGGGTCGGAAGACCCCGATTGGCCGTACGGTCGAGGCCATGACCGAGTTGGACTCCGTACCCGGGGTCACGGTGGTGATCCCCTGCCGGGACGAAGCGGAAGCGCTTCCCGGCGTACTGTCAGCAATTCCGGTGGGCTACCGGGTGATCGTGGTGGACAACGGCTCCACCGACGGCACGGCCGAGGTCGCGCGTGCCGCCGGAGCGACCGTGGTGACCGAATCGACCCCCGGCTACGGCAGCGCCGTGCACGCCGGCGTCGACGCCGCCCGCACCGAACTGGTCGCCGTCCTGGACGGCGACGGCTCCCTCGATCCCGGCGAACTTCCGCGGCTGGTGGCCGAATTCGGCCCCGGCGTCGATATGGTGGTCGGTCGCCGCCGCGCGGCGATACCCGGCGCGCAACCCTTGCATGCGCGAATCGGCAACTGGGCCTTCGCCTTCCGGCTGCGGCGCCGCTATGGCCTGTCGGTGCACGATATCGCCGCCATGCGGGTGGCCCGCCGCGACCGCCTGCAGGCGCTCGGCCACCTGCACGCCCGCTCCGGCTATCCGCTGGCTCTGCTCACCGGTGCGGCCCGCGCGGGCTGGCTGGTGCTGGAGCGCGACATCACCTATCGGCCGCGGACTCACGGCGAGTCCAAGGTCTCCGGTTCCTGGCTCGGCACCGTGCGTGCCGCCCGAGACTTCTGGAGCGTGCGATGAACCCGACCGATGTCCCCGCCACCATGCTCGTGGTGGCCAAATCGCCCATCCCCGGGTTCGCCAAAACCCGCCTCACACCGCCGTTCTCACCGGTCGACGCCGCCTACCTGGCGGCCTGCGCCCTGCTCGACACGCTGGACGCGGTGCGCGAGAGCGGCATCCGGCACAGCGTCGTCGCCTGGACCGGCGACCTCGACCGCGCCGAGCGTTCGGTCGAACTGGCCGCCGCCCTGCGCGAGGTGACCGTGGTGCCGCAGCGCGGCGACACCTTCGGCGAACGCCTCGCCAACGCCCACGTCGATGCCGCCGAGTTCGGTGTCCCGGTGCTGCAGATCGGCATGGACACCCCGCAGGTCGACGCCGACCTGCTGAACCGCTCGGCCGCGCGCCTGGTGGCCACCGGCGATGCGGTCCTCGGCCCCGCGGCGGACGGCGGCTGGTGGGCCCTCGGTCTCTCCGAGCCGCGCCCGGCGCACCTGCTCACCGACGTCCCCATGTCGACCCCCCGCACCTGCGAGCTCACCGCAACAGCCCTGCGCCACAGCGGATTCCGGGTGCACTCCCTCCCCACCCTCACCGATGTGGACACCTACGCCGACGCCGTCTCCGTAGCGGCCGTGTCCCGCGGCCGCTTCACATGCGCCGTCGCCGACCTGGTGACCGCGAAAACCCCCGCCCCACTCTGAGATTCGAGCTTGGAAAGGAGCCCGCGGCGGCCGCCCGAACCGCCCCGCCGCGGACGCCATGTCAGAACCCACCGCACCGCCCGCTGAACCCGCACCGCCCGGCGGGCCAGCCCAACCCGGCGGAAAAATCCAGTCGAGCGGGAGAGTTCAGTCGAGCGCCACAGCTCAGCCCGGCGAGACGGACCAGTCCGGTGGGGCGGCCCAGTCCGGCGGGGAAGCTCAACCCGGCGGGGCAGCCCAGCCGGGCGGGACCGGTCAGTCTGGTGGGACAGCTCATCCTGGCCCGGTCGACGGGCCCGGCCGGGTCGAGGGGGCCGGGCCGCTCCAACTGTTGCTGCCGGCCGCGCTTTCCGATCGGCTGAGTCCTGCCCGCTCCACGGCCGTGGCCGCGCGGACCGGCATTGCGCTCGGCGTCGGCATCTCCATTCTGTTCGTGACCGGCCTGATCAGCCATCTGATCCAGCATCCGCCGGACTGGTTCTGGTGGCCTGCGCATCCGGTGTGGCTGTACCGGCTCACGCAGGGCGCGCACGTGACTTTCGGGGTCATGATGATCCCCCTGCTGCTGGTGAAGTTCTGGTCGGTGTATCCGCGGTTCTTCATCAAACCGTCGTTGCGCCGGGGACTTCCGGACGCGCTGGAGCGGCTGTCGGTGGCGGTGCTGATCGGCGCGGTGCTGTTCCAGATCGTGACCGGGCTGTTCAATACCGCGCAGTTCTACCCGTGGAAGTTCTTCTTCACCACCACGCATCACGCCATGGCGTATGTGGCCTTCGGTGCGGTCCTGGTGCATCTGGCGGTCAAGCTTCCCGTTGTACGGCAGGCGCTTTCGCGCCCGATCGACGATCCTGTCCCGGATGCCGAACAGGCCGGAGAATCGGAACGCGCGCAGCCGGGTGTTTCGCGGCGCGCGGTGCTCGCCGCGGCCGGGCTGGGCGCGGTCGTGGCGGGCCTGGCGGTGGCGGGCCAGTCGATCCCGTTCCTGCGCTGGGTCTCCCTGCTCGCGCCACGCAGTGGCGAAGGCCCGCAGGGTGTTCCGATCAACCGGACTGCCACAGCCGCTGGAGTCACCGAGACCGCCCGCTCACCGCAGTACGCGCTGACGGTGAAAGTCGGTGGCCGCGAACACAGTTTCTCCCGCGCCGACCTGGAGGCCCTGCCGCAGACCGGCAGCGCACTGCCCATCGCCTGCGTCGAGGGCTGGAGCGCGCAGGGCCACTGGTCCGGTGTCCGCCTGCGCGACCTGCTGGCCCGCGTGGGCGAATACGGGGGCGGCGACGTGCGTTTCGTGTCCCTGGAGACGACCGGCATCTACGGTTCGTCCGTCCTGCCCCGCACCCACGTGGTGGATGCCGCCACGCTGATCGCCCTGCGCCTCAATGGCGAAGATCTCGCCCTCGACCACGGCTACCCCTGCCGCCTCATCGCACCCAGCCGCCCGGGCGTCCTGCAGACCAAATGGCTGAAATCGATCGAGGAACTGTCATGACGTTCACCCGAATCCTGCTGGGCGCGCTGGGCATCGGCCTGGCCGCGTACGGCGTCGAACTGCTGCTGAAGATGAGCACCCCGGACCTGCGTTCGGTCGCGATCTGGTTCATCGGCGTCATCCTCGCCGAGAACCTGGTCTTCGGCCCGGCCGCGGCCCTCGCCGGCGCGCTCGGCCGCCTCGTGCTCCCCGCCCGCTGGTGGCCCGCTTACGTCGTGGGCGCGTTCATCAGCCTGGCCCTGATCCTCATCGCCGTCCCGGTGCTCGGCCGCGAGGGTGCGGTCCCCGGCAATGCCACCATCCTCAACCGTGACTACCCGGTCGGCCTGCTGGTCGCGCTCGCCGTGGTCTGGGCGGGGGTGGCCGCCTACCTGCTGTTCACCGCCCGGCGGTGGTCAGCAGCGGCAGCCGGACCTCGAATCGCGCACCGTCGGAACGATTCTGCGCGGTGATGTCCCCGTGGTGCGCCGCCACCAGCCCCGCGGCAATGGCCAACCCCATGCCGCTGCTGCTGCCGAGTTCGGCCGCGCCGGGGGAGCGGGCTGAGCTGCCGCGGTACGCGACCTCGAAGATGCGCGGCAGATCGGCTTCGGAGATGCCGGGCCCGGTGTCGTCGACCCGGGCCCAGGCGTGCCCGGCGTCGGCGCCCGCCGAGATGTCGATGCGCCCGCCGGGCGGGGTGTGCGCGATGGCATTGGCGACCAGGTTGGTCAGCACCCGGCCCAGCGCCCGATCGCTGCCCGCCACCACGATCTTGTCCTCGGGTTGCGTTGCGGCCAGGGTGATCCGGGCGCGTTCGGCCGTCGGCCGGTTGGCCGCCAGCACCTCGTCGATGAGCTCGCGCAGATCGACCGGCTCCATCTGCAGCCGCAGCGCCCCCGAATTGATCTTCGACATCTCGAACAGGTCGTCCACCATCGTGGAGAGCCGATTCGTCTCGCGCACAATCTGGTCCGCGTACCGCTGCACATCCTCGGGACGCGACACCACCCCGTCCTGCAGCGCCTCGCCCATGGCGCGAATCCCCGCCAGCGGGGTGCGCAGATCGTGGCTGACCCAGGCCACCAGCTCGCGCCGCGACCGTTCCGCCGCGCGCTCCTGCTCGAGCATCTCGCGCTCCCACACCGTGGCGCGGGCCTGCTCGCGGCCGAGCAGAATCGCCGCGGGCACGGTGACCGCGGTGACGACGGCCAATACCACTGCCGTGCGCTCGAATTCGGCCCCGAACATGAGCCCGCTCACCGCCACCACTCCGCACAGCGTGGCCAGCGTCGGAATCAGCACCAGCACGGCCATGCTCGTGGTCATCGCGCGATTGCGGGTGTAGCGCAGCAGCAGTGCGCCGATCACCACCACCGGCAGCGTGCCGGCCAGCGCGTACCCGATCAGCCCCGGCGTATCAGTCGGCACCGGACACCTCCTCGGTTCCCGGTTCGATACCGAGATCGGCGCGGCCCCAGGCATATCCGCGACCCCACACCGTCTCGATCCGATGTGCGGCGCCCAGTTTGGCGCGCAACCGCTTCACGTGCACGGTGACCGTGGACAGGTCGCCGAAGTTCCAGCCCCACACCTCGGCGAGCAACTCCTGCCGGCTGAAGACGCGCCGCTGGTGCGCCAGCAGGAAGGCCAGCAGATCGAATTCGCGCGCGGTCAATTCGACCGGCGTTCCACCCGCCACCACGGTCCGCGCCGCCCGGTTCAACTCCACCCCGTCCCCGCGCAGCACCTCGTCGGCCACCGGCTGCGGATGCGAGCGCCGCAGCACCGACGCCACCCGCAGCGCCAGCTCGCGCGGACTGAACGGCTTGGTCACATAGTCGTCCGCGCCCGCCTGCAACCCGATCACCCGATCGTCCTCCTCGCCGAGCGCGGTCAGCAGAATGATCGGCGTCTCCGGATGCGCCCCCGCCCGCACGGCCCGCGTCAGATCGATCCCATCCGGCGGCGGCATCATCACATCCAGCACCGCCAGATCGATCTCGTTCCGGGCCAGCACGGCTGCGGTCGCCGGCCCGTCCGCGGTCTCGATCACCTCGAGCCCGTCCCGCTCCAGATACCGCCGCACCACCTCGCGCACGACGGGATCGTCATCCGCCACCAGAATCCGCATCTCCCCACCCTAGGCGGCGTCGAACCGCGAATCACCTGGTCCGAGCCATTTCCCAAGTCGCCGTCACAGTTTCGTCACCACCGGTGACCGGCTCCAACGCCCCTGCGGACCTACCGTCGAACCATGGACCCCGCGCCCGCCGAGCTCCGCGTGGTCGCCAGGTAGCGGGGCGGCCGATCGCCTGGCCGGCGCGGTGCTGAGCGCACCGAGCGCGGAATCGCCGGGAGGGCGGCCGGGCGCAGGCGGCGGCCGGCGCCGGGCGGCTCTACGCTCTGGACGTGACCAGCGATACGTCCGGCCCGGCCGGCGAGGTCGAAGCGGAAGGCGGACAGGTCCGGGCCTCGACTCTGGAACTGTTCTTCGACCTCGTCTTCGTCTTCACCATCACCCAGCTCACCCACGCCTTCACCCACCATCCCGGCTGGTCCGAGCTGGGACACGTGGCGCTCATGTTCGCCATCATCTGGTGGATGTACAGCGGGTACGTCTTCCTCACCAATGAGGTCGCCCCGAGCAATTCGTCGCGCCGCACGTTCCTGCTCATCGGCATGTTCGGTTTCTTCGTGATCGCCCTCGCGATTCCGAGTGCGTTCCAGGGTTCCGGGCTGGCCTTCGGGCTCGGGTACTTCGTGATCAACACGGTGCACAGCGTCATGTTCGCAAGGTCGGGCAGCCGGGGGGCGACCTCCGCGATCCTGCGTCTCGCGCCGCTCAATGCCGTGTCCGCGGTGCTGGTGCTGGCGGGCGGCATCGCCGAGGGCTGGGTGCGCGCCGTGCTGTGGATGATCGCGGTCGCGGTGCAGGTGGTCTCGCCGTACCTGGTCCGCACCGAGGGATTCGTCATCCGCCCCAGCCATTTCTGCGAACGTCACGGTCTGGTCGTGATCATCGCGCTGGGCGAATCGGTGGTGGCCATCGGCGCGAACCTGACCGGTATGGACCTCACCGTCGGCCTGGTCGCGACCGCGGGCCTCGGCCTCACCCTCGGATATGTGCTGTGGTGGGCCTATTTCGGCTTCGACGACGAGCGCGGCGAGCACCGGCTGCGGGCATTGCGGGGCCCGGCGCAGATCCGCACCGCGGTACTCGCCTACGGCTATTCACTGTTCGTGCTGGTGCTCGGCATCATCCTGACCGCGGCCGGCATCTCCATGACCATCGGGCACGGCAATCAGCCGGCGAGTAAGGCAGCGGCACTGGCTCTTTCGGGCGGCGTGGCCCTGTTCCTGCTGGGCCAGTGCCTGTTCCGGCTGGCCCTGGGCATTCCCCGCCCGGGTCTGCGATTCATCGCCGCGCTCGCCGTCCTGGCCACCGCGCCGATCGGCATCGCCTGGGTGGCCTGGGGGCAGCTCGTGGTCCTGATGCTGGTCGCCTACGGCTTCGTGATCGCCGACGACCTGCTCCGGCTCCGATCCGGGGAGCGCAGCGCGTACCTGCAGGACATCTCGGGGTTCGGGCACCGGATCATTCGCGACGGCGATCGCTAGCCGCGCTCAATCCCGTTGCGGCAGCGCGCAACCGTCGGGACCGCAGGCCTCGCCGTCCGCGACGATCTCGAGCTCCGGCGCGTGATCGCTCCACGCTCGTTCCAGCGCCTGCGCGAACACCTCCGACGGCTGCGCGCCCGACACCCCGTACTTGCGGTCGAGCACGAAGAACGGCACGCCACGCGCGCCGAGCCGGGCGGCCTCGGCCTCGTCGGCACGCACCGCGTCGGCGTAGGCCTCGGGATCCGCGAGCACCTCGCGTACGGCGGCGTCGTCGAATCCGGCCGCCACCGCGACCCGAACCAGTCGTTCGGTATCTCCGAAAAGCGGCTCCTCCTCGGCGAAATTGGCCGCGTACAAGGCATCCAGCAGCTGCTCCTGCTTGCCCTGCTCGAGCGAGAAGTGCAGCAGCCGATGCATGTCGAAGCTGTTGCCGAAGTCCCGCCCCGAGGTCAGATAGGGCAGCCCGACCGCCTCGGCCTGCGCCCCGATGCCGCGCTCATTGGCGGCGGCCTGCGCCTCGCTGATGCCGTACTTCTCCGCGATGTGCGGCACCACCGCGTCGCTGTGGTCCCGGGGCAGCGTCGGGTCCAGCTCGAAGGACCGGTGCACCACCGACACGGCATCCCGATGCGGGAACGCCTCCAGCGCCTCCTCGAAACGCCGCTTGCCCAGATAGCAGAACGGGCAGTTGATATCGGTCCAGATCTCGACCTGTACGGCCATCACACCTCACACTCCGACGCTGTTTCCGCAGGCCGGAGGGTCCGGCCACCCCTCTGCCAACCGGCGACCGGGCCCGAATGTTCCGCTGTGACCCAGTTCACACTGCCGGGTTGTCACGTTCCGCGGGGCTGTCCTGTCTCATGCCCGACCCAGCAGGAACGAGCCCCACGGAGCCGACCATGAACGCCACCACCGATACCCACCGAATCGTCGTCCTCGGCGCCGGCTATACCGGCATGCTGGCCGCCATCCGCCTGGCCCGCCGCACCCGCAAGCTGGACGCCCACATCACACTGGTGAACCCCTCGGAGCGCTTCACCGAGCGGCTGCGCATGCACCAGATCGCCGCCGGGCAGGAACTGGCCGACCACCGCATCCCCGAGTTGCTGGCCGGTTCGGGCGTGGTCTTCCAGCGCGCGGCCGCCGTCGCCATCGACGCCGAGGCCCGCGTCGTCACCCTCGACGACGCCACCGATCTGCCCTACGACACGCTGATCTACGCTCTCGGCAGCACCACCGACACCTCGATCGTGCCCGGCGCCGACCACCACGCCTGGACCCTCAACGACCCGCGTCAGGCCCGCCGCTTCTCGCACCGGCTCGCCGAAATCGCCGCTGCCGCAGGCACTGTCACCGTGGTCGGCGGCGGTCTGACCGGTATCGAGGCGGCCACCGAGATCGCCGAATCGCACCCGGGCCTGAAAGTCACCCTGATCAGCGCCCAGGAACCCGGACACATGATGGGCGACAAGGCCCGCGCGCACCTGAACCGCGCCCTGGACCGGCTCGGCATCGTCCGCAAGGTCGGTGTGCAGGTCGCCAAGGTGCTGCCCGATGCCGTGCGGCTGACCACCGGCGACCTGATGGCCTCGGACCTGACCCTGTGGACCGCGGGCGTGAAGGTGTCGCCGCTGGCCGCTCAGGCCGGAATCGCCGTGGACGAGCGCGGATTGATCGTCACCGACACCACCCTGCGCTCGGTCTCGCACCCGGAGATCCTGCCCATCGGTGACGCCGCCGCGGTATGCATGCCCTTCGGCGTTCTGCACGGCACCTGCCAGAGCGGCATGCCCACCGCCGCCTACGCCGCCGACAGCCTGGCCCGCCGGCTGCGCGGAAAGACCGTGAAGCCCTTCCGTTTCGGCTACATCCACCAGCCGGTGAGCCTGGGCCGCAAGGACGCGGTCATCCAGTTCACCAAGGCCGACGACACCCCGCGCCGCTGGTACCTGAGGGGCCGCGCCGCCGTCGTCTACAAGGAGCAGGTCAGCGGTAGCCCGGTGCCGGTGTACAAGATGAGCAAGCACATGAACATGCAGGTGCAGTTCGCCAACGGCGGCCGCGCCACCCGCGCGATCGCATGCTGAGATCATCGAAACGACCCGAACGTCTCTGCGGTTCGCGTCCGCCCAGGTAGCCGGGATATCGATGCGATATCCCGGCCCGTCGATGGATTCATTTCGCAAGACCCGGTAGGTATGAGTCCCATGCAGGATCACACGCCCGACCAGCCCGTACCCGCTGCCCGGCAGGACGATTCGATCGATCCCTTCGTGGCACACCGCCGGCTGCTGTTCGGCACCGCGTATCAGATGCTCGGCACCGTCACCGACGCCGAGGACATCCTGCAGGACGCCTGGATCAAATGGCACGAGGTGGACCGGGACACGGTCACCCACCCCAAGTCCTATCTGGTCCGCACCGTCACCAATCTGGCGCTCAACCGCCTCACCTCGGCGCGCGCCACCCGCGAGACCTATGTCGGGCCGTGGCTGCCCGAACCCCTGCTCACCAGCACGGCCGACGCCGCAGAGGAGACCGAGATGGCCGACACCGTGTCGACCGCCATGCTGGTCGTCCTCGAAACCCTGAGCCCGGCCGAGCGCGCGGTCTTCGTGCTGCGCGAGGTCTTCGGCTATTCGCATGCCGAGATCGCCGGTTTCCTGGACCGCCCCGAGGCCACCGTCCGCCAGATCTCGCACCGCGCCCGCTCTCATGTGCACTCGCGCCGCCCGCGCTTCGACACCGATGTCTCGATCCGCTCGGAGATCACCGAGAAGTTCATGGCCGCGGCCCAGGGCGGAGATGTCAACGCGCTCATGGAACTACTGGCCCCCGACGTGACGCTGTGGAACGACGGTGGCGGCAAGGTCACCGCCGCCCGCCGCCCGCTCTACGGTCCCGACCATGTGGCTCGCTGGATGCTCGGCGCCATGGCCAAACCGATCAGCGCGGGCATCCGCCTCGAATCCGCCTACATCAATGGCGAACTCGGCGTGCTGGCCATGATCGGCGACTACCGCGTGGGTGCTCTGACCTACGACATTCGCGATGGTCACATCGAAAACATTCGCTTCCAGGTGAATCCGGACAAACTGGCCGGTATTCAGCAACAGGGTGGCGGCGAATAGGTCGCCGAATCGGTCGGTCGACAGGAATCCGGTGTCGCGGCGATAGCGGACCCGTACTATTCGGCGCTCGTCGGGGGCATCCGCTCCCGTTTCGACACCGCTATTCTGCAAGGGATTCCGTAATGATCGGCTATACCAAGCGCCGTGCGGCGCGACACATCCTGCCCTGGGCCGCCGCGGCCTTCATCGGTGTGAGCAGCGCGCTCGCCGGTCCCGCGGTCGCCGCGCCGGTGCTCCACACCGCCTGCGCTGCCAGCGAATACGAGAACGTGAGTGGCGCCTGCGTGCCGCGCCCGGAGCAGTCTCCCACCGTCCCGGACGGGGCTACCGCCCGCTGCAAGGACGGCACCTACAGCTTCAGTCAGCACCGCAGCGGCACCTGCTCGCACCACGGCGGCGTCGCAACCTGGCTCTGACCACCGCTTCGGCTCCGGCCCCGCGGTAACCGGCCTCACACGGCCGTCCCGGCACTCCGGGCGGGACGGCCGTGCGGAACAATAGGTCGGCGTGAGTGCCGAAGAGCTTGCCGTCGAACCACTGTGCGCCGCGCGGCGCCTGCTCGGCAGCACGCTCTGGTCCGGGCCGGTGGGCCTGCGCATCGTCGAGGCCGAGGCCTATGGGAGCGACCCCGCCGGGCCGTGGCCCGACCCGGCCGCCCACTCCGGCCGCGGCCGCACCCCGCGCAACGCGGTCATGTTCGGCCCGCCCGGCGTGCTGTACGTCTACTTCAGCTACGGCATGCACACCTGCGTGAACGTCACCAGCGGTCCCGACGGCATCGCCAGTGCCGTCCTCGTCCGGGCCGGCGAGATCATCGCGGGCCACGATCTCGCCCGCACCCGCCGCCCCGCCGCCAAATCCGACGCCGACCTGGCCCGTGGCCCCGGCAATGTCGGCAGCGCCCTCGGAATTCGCCTGGACGACTACGGAACTCGTCTCTTCGACCCGGACGCGCCGATTCGCTTGGAACTCGGCCCCGAGATCACCGATCCCGCTGCCGTATCCGCCGGTCCCCGAGTCGGGGTGAGCCTGGCCGCCGACCGTCCGTGGCGGCTGTGGCTGCCGGATTCCCCGGCGGTGTCGACCTACCGCCGCAGCCCGCGCGCTCCCAAGCTGGATCGTTCCGCCTAGTCCGGATCGGTCCGCGCGCCGGGCGGGATGCGGCGCACCGGAGTCCGTATCGGCGGGCGGACCGGAGGACTACGGTGGACGAATCGACCGCTCACCCTAGGTGGAATAGCCCATGTTCGAACGGTTCACCGACACTGCCCGCCGCGCCATCGTGCTGGCCCAGGAGGAGGCCCGCCTGCTCGGGCACGACTGGATAGGAACCGAACACCTGCTGCTCGGCCTCCTGCACGGCGGTGATCCGATCGCAGGGCAGGCCCTCGCGGACGTGGGCCTGGACCTCTCCGGCCTCCGCGAGAGAGTGAACCAGGCGGTCGGCGTCCAGGAGAACGGTGCCCCCGCCGGGCACATTCCCTTCACACCCCGCTCGAAGAAGGTGCTGGAGATGTCGCTGCGCGAGGCAATGCGCCTGCAGCACAACTACATCGGCCCCGAACACCTGCTGCTGGCCCTGGTCGCCGAGGGCTCCGGCGTGGCCTCGCAGGTTCTCATCAGCGAGGGCGCCACGACCGACGACCTCCGGGACCGGATCGACGCCCGCATGGCCGCGAGCCCCGGCCCGACCGGCGTGCCCTCGGCCGAAGCCGAACTCCGGCAGCGCATCACCGAACTCGAACACCGGGTGGCCGAACTCGAGCGTCGCCTGGACGGTCCCGGCACCGGGTCCGTCCTCGGCGACATCATCGGGTAGCTCCGGCTACACGCGCAGCGGTACCGCCCGGGCGGCTCGCTCCCCGGCCGCCAGCACTGCGGAAACCGTGGCGCGGGCGGAGGTTTCACCGCTACCGAAGGCCCAGGCCACGCCATCGTCCATCCGGTACTCAAAGTAGGCGACGGCCGGATCGACTCCGGCGCGGTCCACGCTCTGATGCGTCACCGACAACACCTCGACCGAGAACCCACGCCGGCCCAGCAGACCGATGGCGTCCTCGACCGTCGTATCGGCGGGGATACCCGAATCGGCCGGGCCCCCCGCGTAGGTGGCGGTGAACAGCTCCCACAGCGTTCGCGCCGACACCTCGGTCCCGGTCCGGTCGGTGTGGTGCTGGACGTGGCGGGCGAAGTCGATCTGCAGGCGGCGCGGCAACTCCAGGCCGTACTCGGCCTCCAGCAGGTACGCGATCCCACCCTTGCCGGACTGCGAATTGACCCGGATCACCGCGTCGTAGGAGCGGCCGACATCGGCCGGATCGATGGGCAGATACGGTACCTCCCAGGCGATTTCACGTTCGGGCGCCCCCAGCCGGGCCGCCCGCTCGCGATGCTCGGCGAACCCCTTCTTGATCGCGTCCTGATGCGTCCCCGAATACGCCGTGTACACCAGATCACCGGCGTAGGGATGGCGTTCGTGCACCGGCAGCCGCGTGCAGTACTCGACGGTTCGCCGCACCTGGTCGATATCGGAGAAGTCGATCATCGGATCCACGCCCTGCGCATGCAGATTCAACGCCAGCGTCGCCAGATCCACATTGCCCGTGCGCTCTCCGTTGCCGAACACGCACCCCTCGACCCGCTGCGCCCCGGCCAGTACCGCCAACTCCGCGCACGCGATCCCGGTGCCGCGGTCATTGTGCGGATGCACCGACAGGATCACGCTGTCGCGGCGCGCCAGGTTCCGGTGCATGTACTCGATCTGATCGGCATACACATTCGGCGTCGCCACCTCGACCGTCGCGGGCAGGTTCAGCGTCACCGGCCGCTCGGGCGTGGCGTCCCACAGCGTCGTCATGCGGTCGCAGACATCCAGCACGAAATCCGGTTCGGTCAGCATGAACACCTCGGGCGAGAACTGGAACCGGACATTCGGCATGTCCCCGGCCAGTTCCAGCACATCGCGCCCGCCGGCCGTGATCAGCTCGGCCAGCTCGTCACGGGTCTTGCCCAGCACCACATTCCGCCAGGTAGGCGCGGTGGCGGTGTACATGTGGATGACTACATCGTTGGGAATGCCGCGTACCGATTCCACGGTCCGCTCGATCAGATCCCGGCGCGCGGGGGTGAAGACGACGATGGTGACGTCCTCGGGAGCCAGCCGCTCGGCCCCGATCAATTGCACGAAGTCGAAGTCGGTCTGCGAGGCGCTGGGGTAGCCGACCTCGATCTCCTTGTAGCCCATGGCCACCAGCAGTTCGAAGAACCGCCGCTTGCGGTCGGGATCCATCGGCTCGGCCAGGGCCTGATTGCCGTCGCGCAGATCCACCGGCACCCACAGCGGTGCGGTCGTGATCCGGTTGGCGGGCCAGGAACGTTCGATCAGCGGCACCGAAACGCGTTGGTACACATCGTGATACCGATGCGAGGGCATGACGGACGGCTGCTGACGATTCCAGCTCGGGGGAGTGCTCACGGGAGATTCGCTTTCGCGTCGGAGGAGGTGACCGGCGCAGCACAGCGAGCCCGCTAGCGGGGTGCCGGTCGGTCAGACCCCGCCGCGGCGGTGAAGGAGAAGCAGGGCACCCAGAAGCATGTGGACTAGACTAGAGGGGATTAACTACTCAGACAAGTAGAGAGGCCGAGCAATAGTGGCGCAGGTACAGAGGCATCCGCTCGCCGCCCAGGCCGCCGAGGTCCTGCTCTCGCGAATTCGTGCGGGGGAGTGGCAGCTGGGCCACCGCCTCCCCGGCGAGACCACACTCGCCGCCCAGCTCGGCGTCGGCCGCTCGACGCTCCGCGAGGCCATTCGCGAACTCGCGGGTAAGGGCGTGCTCGAAAGCCGCCAGGGCGCGGGCGTTTTCGTCACCGCCCTGGATGTAGCCGAGGACTGGGACACGGTGCTGCGCCGCTCGGACATCGTCACCGTCCTCGAGGCCCGCATCGCCATCGAGGCCGAGGGCGCGGCCCTGGCCGCCCGCCGCCGCACCCCCGCCGACCTGCGCGCCATGCTCCGCGCCCTGGCCGCCCGCGCCGAGAGCGGCGATTCCGTCGAGGGATTGGTCGACGCCGACACCGCCTTCCACCGCACGGTCGTGGCCGCCGCCCACAACGACATCCTGCTCGAGCTGTTCAATGCCTTCGTCCCACGCTCGCGCCACGCCATGATCGACATGCTCCGCATCCGCCCCATGCGCGATCCGGCCACCGACCACGACGCACACGAGCACCTCTACGACGCCATCCGCGCCCGCGATCCCGAGGCCGCCGCCACCGCCAGCCGCGTCCATCTGACCGCGCTCGAGGCCGCCTTCGAGCCCTGGCCAAAAAATTCTGCCGAGCGGCGATGAGTTTCCGCGACGGCCCCCGTCCTAGTGAGCAAGCGAGTTCGACACCGAACCGACAAGCCCCGGAAGGACATTCGACATGACCGCCATCGCCGCCACCCCGACCGTCGCCATCACCGCCACCTCGGGCAAGCTCCGCAACCGCGTGCTGTGGACCCTGCAGATCGTGCTCGGCCTGTTCTTCATCGTCGCCTCCGGCCTGCCGAAGTTCGCGGGCCAGGCCGACGCCGTCCGCGTCTTCCACCAGATCGGCTGGGGCGACTGGTTCCGCTACTTCACCGGCCTGGTCGAGGTCTCCGGCGGCATCGGCCTGCTGGTCGCCCGCCTGAACGGCCCCGCCGCCGCGGGCCTGTCCATCACCATGGTGTGCGCCGCCGCCACCCAGGCCTTCGTCCTCGGCTCCCCGGCCCTTGCGGTCTTCCCGCTCATCCTGGTCGGCGTCTTCGCCTGGATCGCCTACGAGCGCCGCGCCTCCTTCTCCACCTTCACCAACCTGGTGAAGTGACCCGAACAATCGCTCGACCCCAAGCCCGCCGCCGACGAAACTCGGCGGCGGGTTTCCTCGTATGTCATGCGCCAACTGATTTCGTTGCGACCGGGGTAACTCGTCGGGGACGGTCAAAATTGTTTCGGCTCTCCACCGGCGGCCGCATGCAGTACCGGCGACGGCACCAAGGCCGGGCGAAAAAGTCGCGGAGAGGCGGAATGGAAAGATGGAGGCCGTGAGCGGCGACATCATCGATGAACTGACCTGGCGCGGGTTGATCGCGCAGTCCACCGACCTGGACGCCCTGCGTGCGGCCGCGGCCAAGGGCCCGATCACCCTCTATGCCGGGTTCGACCCGACCGCGGCCAGCCTGCACGCCGGACACCTGGTTCCCCTGCTGGCACTCAAGCGCTTCCAGCGCGCCGGCCACCGCCCGATCGTGCTGGCCGGTGGCGCGACCGGTCTCATCGGTGACCCCCGCGACGTCGGCGAGCGCACCATGAACTCCACCGACACCGTCGCCGAATGGGCCGGCCGCATCCGCTCCCAGCTCGAGCGCTTCGTGGATCTGGACGGCCCGAACGCGGCGATCATCGCCAACAACATGGACTGGACCGGGTCGCTGTCCACGGTCTCGTTCCTGCGGGACATCGGCAAGCACTTCTCGGTGAACGTCATGCTGGCCCGCGACACCGTCAAGCGCCGGCTGGAGTCGGACGGCATGTCCTACACCGAGTTCAGCTACATGCTGTTGCAGGCCAACGACTTCCTGCAGCTGCGCCGCGAATACGGCTGCACGCTGCAGGTCGGCGGTTCCGACCAGTGGGGCAACATCATCGCGGGCGTGGAGCTCAACCGCCGGGTCGACGGCGAGCACGTGCACGCCCTCACCGTCCCGCTGGTGACCTCGGCCGACGGCAAGAAGTTCGGCAAGTCCACCGGCGGCGGCAGCCTCTGGCTGGACCCGGAGATGACCAGCCCCTACGCCTGGTACCAGTACTTCGTGAACACCGCCGACGCCGACGTGGTCCGCTACCTGCGCTGGTTCACCTTCCTCTCCCGCGAGGAACTCGACGAGCTCGAGAAGGCGACCGCCGAGCGCCCCTTCGCCCGCGAGGCCCAGAAGCGACTGGCCGCCGAGATGACCACGCTCGTGCACGGCGAGGCGAACACCCGTGCGGTGCAGCTGGCCAGCCAGGCCCTGTTCGGCCGCGGCGATCTGCGCGAGCTCGACGACGCCACGCTGTCGGCGGCCCTGGCCGAATCCGCGGTCGACGGCAAGGTCGCCGAGGCGACCGGAACGTCCACCATCGTGGATCTGCTGGTCGACTCGGGTCTGTGCGAGGGCCGCAGTGCGGCCCGTCGCGCGGTCAACGAGGGCGGTGCCGCGGTGAACAACGAGAAGGTGTCCGATCCGGAGTGGACCCCGTCCGACGCCGACTACCTGCACGGACGCTGGCTGGTGCTGCGTCGCGGCAAGAAGAACTTCGCCGGCGTGCGCCGCGCGGCCGACTGACCGGTTCGCCGATACCGAAACAAGATCGAAATGACCTGGGTCACAAACCAGTGGCCCAGGTCGCCGATTGCCCCGGTCAGCAGCCCGTTCACCAGCGCAAACGACTCCGCGACCAGCGGATTTGACCTCGCGTTATCCGCCGCGTAACTTAGTCCAGGTCAGAGCGACACGGACACCGACCGGGACCGAAACGCCCAGCTCAGAGGCTGGAAATCTTCGGAAACGGATACGAGGTTGGACGAGGAGCGCCGGACACGAACACGCCAGCCAGAAAATTGGCCCTTGACTCTGCGGAGGCTCGCGGCTAGGCTGGAAAAGTTGCCTCGCAGGACATCCAATCAATTTTGGATCGATTGCTTGTGCGTGTGTTCTTTGAGAACTCAATAGTGTGTCGATGAATGTCAGTGCCAAATATTTAATTTGGTTCCGGCCTCACACCCCCCGTGTGCTGGGGTCGGACATTTAAGTCAGCTAATTTCCGGCTGGCGTTTTTATCGCTAGGTTTTCGGACTCTGCGAACATTCTTCTGATTGGCTCCTTCGGGAGTGGATCGAGAGTCTTCAACGGAGAGTTTGATCCTGGCTCAGGACGAACGCTAGCGGCGTGCTTAACACATGCAAGTCGAGCGGTAAGGCCCTTCGGGGTACA
>NZ_JBSGCB010000042.1:0-84741 GCF_053601595.1 Nocardia sp. NPDC004711
ATGGTGTAGACGACACTACGAATTCCGACGGCCTATGTCGCCGGTCCCGATCAACGTGAATTCAATTGCATGACAGTCGTTTTCCGGAATTCCGGTGGAAACGGGGAAATCAGCCCGCGGCCTCGTCGCGCTCGGGGGCCCGGTCGTAGAGGGCGCGGAAACCGCTGCGGTGGAAGACCAGCGGCTCGGAATCGGGGTGCGTGCCGAGCCGGTGCACCCGCAGCAGCACCACCGCGTGATCACCGGCCGGAACCTGTTCGTGCACCGAGGTTTCCAGCCATGCCGTGGCCCCGGCGACGAACGCCGCGTTCCCGTTCCCGAGGTGCAGGTCAATATTGCGGAAGCGGTCTCCCCGCTGCGAGCTCAGCCCGCGCGCCGCCGGCTCCTGCTCGCTGCTGAGCAGGCTCAGGCCCAAACGGCTCGCCTGCTCCAGCCGCGGCCAGGTCTCCGACGAATACTGAATGCAGATCGACACCAGCGGCGGGTCCAGAGAGACCGGCACGAAGGTGCTCGCCACCAAGCCGTACGGTGTCCCGCCGAGGCGTGCGCACACGGCCACCACCCCGCTGGGAAAGTGCGAAAAGGTCCGCCGCAGATCGGTCCCGTCGACCGGAGTGAGCGCGGCAGCCGCGCCGTGAATCGAGGTCAGCTCGCCCATTGCCCCACTTCAGCACCGCCGTACGCGCCAGGACAGGATTGCATTCACCTCGATTGCAAGTCGGCGGCCGCGATCCCGTTGCGGGACAATGCGAAACCCCCGCCTGGCAGGCGCCGGACGGGGGTCGGAGATCCTCGCGATGATTACTTCGGCGCCTCGATGTGCGGCTGGTTGATGGTGACGAAGTAGTTGTAGGCGGCAGCGATGGCGATCGGCGCGGTCGCGAACAGCTGACCGGCGATGGTGCCCAGGAAGCCGACGGTGGCGGCGCCCAGGATGCAGCCGCCGAGCGGGCCGAGGCCGAACAGGGTGGCGAGGGCGCCGGTGGCAACCAGACCCACGCCGATGCCGGCGATGCAGCCGATGGCCGCGCCACCCAGCGCGCCGACCGTGGTGCCGATGGTGGCGCCGGTGGAGATGGTGTCCTTCAGGCGGTTCCAGGCGGCCTGTTCACGGTCGTAGTCCGACTTCCACGGAGCCTGGTCCTCGTAGGGCAGGTTGATCGGCTTGTAGACCGCGTGATCCGTGTCGTACTGCGGGGTCAGGGTCGCGGTGTGGTCGGCGATCTCCGCGGCGATCGGGAACTCGAAGTCGTCGACCCGGAAGTTCAGCGGCAGGCCGGCCAGCACGGTGCCATTGGCGGCCTTGATCTTGAAGGTGCCGTCCTCGACCACCATCGAGCCACCATCGGTGTGGATGATGGTGTTGGTGTCGGAAGTCGTTGCCGCGTAATCGATCACGCCATTGTCGGCGGCCGGGGCCGCATTGACGGTGCCGGCGGTGACACCCATGGCGGCGATGACCAGCGCCGCGGTCGCGGCGAAATTCTTGAAGCGCATTTCCCTTTGTTTCCTCATCAGACAGTCCGCAGGTGTGGACCGAATGATCGAAACGGGCCGACCCGAACGAGATATGGATCCGGGGTGCTGGCGCGGTGAACAGTTGAAATGGGAAACCCGCCCGGCCATACGGCCGAGCGGGCTGTCCCGATGAGGTATTTGCTGATGCCTATAGAGCCCCTCGCTCTTATAGAACCACGCTCTTACTTGGCCGGAGCCGGAGCGGAGATGTGCGGCCCGTTGATGGTGGAGAAGTACTGGATCGCGGCGGCGATGGCGACCGGCGCGGTCACGAACAGCTGACCCGCGAGGGTGCCCAGGAAGCCGACGGTCGAAGCGCCGACGAGGCAGCCGATGATCGGGCCCGCGCCGAACAGGGTGGCCAGCGGAATCGAGGTCAGACCGGCGACACCGAAGCCCAGGGCGCAGCCGACGGCCGCGCCGCCGAGGCCACCGACCAGGGTGCCGATGGTGGCACCGGTGGAGATGGTGTCCTTCATGCGGTTCCAGGCGGCCTGCTCACGGTCGTAGTCCGACTTCCACGGAGCCTGGTCCTCGTACGGCAGCGCGACGTCCTTGACGTTGCCCGGCGTGTAGACCGCGTGGTCCATGTCGTACTGCGGGGTCAGGGTCGCGGTGTGGTCCGAGATGTCCGCGGCGATCGGGAAGGTGAAGTCGTCCACCTGCACCTTCAGCGGCATGCCGGCGACGACGTTGCCGTTGGCGGCCTTGATCTCGAAGTTGCCGTTCTCGACGACCATGGAACCGGCATCCGTGTGGATGACGGTGTTGGTCTCGGAGTTGGTGGCCGTGTAGTTGATCGGCGCGTTGTCGTCGGCGGCCGGCGCGGCGTTCACGGTACCGGCGGTGACACCCAGTGCAGCGACCACGAGCGCAGACGCTGCGGTGAAATTCTTGAGACGCATGTGTATTCGGGATTCCTCTTGTGATGAGCGGATGCGTCCCAGGGCAACAAGGTCAGGTGTAGCCCTGGGACGCTGTGATGGAAACTCGGCTTTTCAAACACAACGTGGCACGTTGGTTCCTTGCCGGTGAACCTTTGCCCATCGGTTGCCGAAATTGCCTACTTAGCGGGCGTGAACGGCTGATTGATAGTCGTGAAGTATTGCAACGCAGCGGCAATCGCGACCGGAGCCGTGACGAACAATTGACCGCCGATGGTACCCAGGAAGCCGACGGTGGCCGCACCCACCACGCAGCCCGCGAGCGGACCCGCGCCGAAGAGGGTGGCCAGCGCACCGGTGGCTACCAGGCCGACGCCGATGCCCGCGATGCAGCCCAGCGCCGCGCCGCCGAGGCCGCCGACCAGCGTGCCCACGGTCGCGCCCAGGCTGATGGTGTCGCGCAGGCGGTTCCAGGCGGCCTGCTCACGGTCGTACTGGGTCTTCCAGGGGGCCTGGTCCTCGTAGGGCAGCGCGACCGGCTTGTAGATCGCGTGGTCCACGTCGAGCTGCGGTGTCAGGGTGGCCGTGCGGTCGCTGACCTGCGCCGCGATCGGGAACTCGAATTCGTCGACGCGGAACTTCAATTCCGTGCCCGCGACGGTGGTGCCATTGGCGGCCTTGATCTTCAGCGCGCCGTCCTCGACCACGATCGAACCGGCGTCGGTCCGGATGACCGTGCCGGCATCGGTGGTCTGGGCCGTGTAGTTGATCGCGCCATCGTCGGCCTTGGCCGGACCGGCATAGGCGGTTCCGGCGGTCACGCCGGTCGCCGCGATCGTCAATGCCGCGATTCCGGCGAATTTCCTCATCTTCATGCTGGTACTGCTTCCCACTGCCGCGAACTGAACTGTCGGCGGCAAGCATTAAGCAACCTCCCAGGTTTCTGGAGGTTAAAAACCAGCTTGATTCGATCCGGGCGAACCGGACACCGGTTACTTTGCCTTGGCGGCGGCCTTCGCTTGCTTCTTGAATTCCCGCACCTGAGTGAGGGATTCGGCATCGGTGACGTCGGCGACCGAGCGGCGGGAACCGTCCTCGCCGTACGCGCCCGCGGCCTCGCGCCAGCCGTTGGCGGTCAGCCCGCGCTGTTTACCCAGGAGCGCCAGGAAGATCCGCGCCTTCTGATCGCCGAAACCCGGCAGCTTCTTCAGCCGCTTCAGGATTTCCTTGCCGTCCGGATCACCCTCGGTCCAGAGCGCCGCGGTCGTGCCGTCGTAGTTCTCCACGATGAATCGAGCCAGCTCCTGGACGCGCCGGCCCATGGAACGCCCGTAGCGGTGGATGGCCGGCGGAGTCGCGGCCAGCTCCTCGAATTCCTCGGGATCGACAGCGGCGATCTTGTGGATATCGAACCCGCCCATGCGTTCGGCCAGTTTCCACGGGCCGCGGAACGCGTGCTCCATCGGAAACTGCTGATCCAGCATCATTCCGACCAACAGGGCGAAATCATCGGTCGAAAGCAGCTCGTCGGCATCGGATTCCTGCGCAATACACAGCGTGCGGCTCACCATGCATCGATCATCCCATTCATCCCCGGTCGCGGTGACGCGGGTCACGCCGTGCCCGCAGAAGGACTAGGCTGCGGCCATGCCCGACACCATGGCAAATTCTTCAGTGCGAGCCGCGGCGCACCCTGCCGCTGAGTCCGGACTGCGACCGGACCGTTTCGACCGCGATGGACAAGACCAGCTCGTCGACGTTCACGATCTCCAGGCAGCGCTGCCGGGCATCCGGAGCCTGCGCGCCTGGGCCCACGAGGCCCTGGCCACCCGGCCCGGCGAGAGCGCCGTCGACATCGGGTCCGGCTCCGGGTCGGAGGTGCTGACCTTCGCCGACCTGGTCGGCCCCACCGGCACCGCGCTCGGCGTCGAACCCGACCCGCACCTGCTGAGCGCCGCCGAACGCCGCGCCGCCCAGGCCGGATCCGCCGCCAAATTCGTCAGCGGTGACGCCTACGGTCTGCCCGTCGGCAGCGAGAGCTTCGACGTGGCGCTGTGCGAGCGCGTCTTCCAGCACCTCACCGCACCCGCCCGGGCCGCCGGGGAGATCGCCCGGGTGCTGCGCCCCGGCGGGCGCGTGGTGGTCATGGACAGCGACTGGGGCACGGCCATCGTGCATCCGGGCGACCGGCACGTGGTGCACGAGGTCATCGAGACCATGATCGCGGGCACCACCAATCCCTACGCGGGCCGCCGGCTGGCGGGTCAGCTCACCAAGGCCGGGCTGGTCGTCGACGACATCGGCTCGCACGCGCTGGTGCAGGACGGCCGCGTCGGTGCGGGCCCGCTCCTCGCCCGGGTAGCGGATCGGGCCGTCGCGCGCAGCGCCATAACCGAGCGCCAGCGCGACCAGCTGCTCGCCGACCTGGAGGCCGGCGCCGCCAGCGGCGACATCCACCTGTCGGTGACCATCTTCGCGGTGCTGGCCCACAAGCCGCACTGAGAAACAGCCCGGGCGCGCACCGGTTTCGGTGCGCGCCCGACGCGCGAAAAATGTTTCGCAACAACTGATTTCGGAGCTCGAGGGTAACTCATCGGGGACCCCGAAATGCTAGCGGCACCCAACCGCCGGCACGGGTTGCCGACCGGTCACAGCACCCGAGCCGCCCGCTAAAGGCTCGGGGAGGCGGAGGAGTTCATGAGCTTCTCGGACGCGGCCAGCAGCACGCAGGTGGCCAGGCCGTCCATCGCCTGCTCCAGCTCACCCTCGGACGGGAAGCTGGGCGCGATGCGAATGTTCTTGTCCTCCGGGTCCTTTCCGTACGGGTAGGACGATCCGGCAGGGGTCAGCGCGATGCCCGCGTCCTTGGCCAGCGCCACCACCTTGCTCGCGGTGCCCTCCAGCACGTCCAGGCTGATGAAGTAGCCGCCCTTGGGCTCGGTCCAGGACGCCACCTTCGAGGCGCCCAGCCGATCCTCCAGAATCCGCAGCACCAGTTTGAATTTCGGCTCCAGGATGGCGCGGTGCTTCTGCATGTGCTCCCGCACGCCCTCGGCGTCCCCGAAGAAGCGCAGGTGCCGCAGCTGGTTCACCTTGTCCGGGCCGATGGTCTTCTTGCCCAGGTGCTTCAGGTACCACTCCAGGTTGGCGGTCGACGAGCCGAAGAAGCTCACGCCCGCACCCGCGAAGGTGATCTTCGAGGTGGAGGCCAGCACGAACGGGCGGTTCGGGTGCCCCGCCGCCGCGGCCAGGCCCAGCACGTCCAGCACCGGCTCCGCGGTGTCGGTGAGCGGGTGCACCGCGTAGGCGTTGTCCCAGAACAGGCGGAAGTCCGGCGCGGCCGTCGGCATCGAAACCAGTTCGCGGGTAACGGCTTCGGAGAAGGTGACGCCGGTCGGGTTGGAGTAGTTCGGCACCGCCCACAGACCCTTGATGCTGGGGTCGGACGCCACCAGCTCCGCGATCAGGTGGGTGTCCGGGCCGTCACCCTTCATCGGGATCGGGATCATCTCGAAGCCCAGCGACTCGGTGATGGCGAAGTGCCGGTCGTACCCCGGCACCGGGCACAGGAACTTGAGCACCGGCTCGTCGGCCCAGCGGCGCACCGAATCGGCGGTGCCGTGCAGCATCGAGAACACCAGCAGGTCGTGCATGATCTCCAGGCTGGCGTTGTTGCCGGCGAGCAGATTCGACACCGGAATGCCGAGCAGCTCACCGAAGATCGCGCGCAGCTCCGGCAGGCCGTGCAGACCACCGTAGTTGCGCACATCGGTGCCGTTGGCGTCGCGGTAGTCGGCGGTGCCCGGCAGCTCGAGGAGTTCCTGCGAGAGGTCCAGCTGCTCGGGCGAGGGCTTTCCCCTCGTAATGTCCAGCGTCAGCTTCTCGGTCTTGAGCTTCGCGTAGTTCGCGGTCTGCGTCTCGTGTTCCGTCACGAGTTCCGCATGGCTCATCAAACCGAATTGCGTCTGCCGAGGCATCTGACAGCCTTTCCAATGGCGTGGGATGTTTGTCCAGGGTTGCGCGCACCGCGAACCCAACCGACCACGTTACTAGGCGGCCGCGCCGATTCGGCAGGGATATATACAGTTCCGCCGCCACCCGATCGGGCCCCGAAAATGAAAGGGGACCCAGCGCACCCGGCAGAGCCCGTTGACCCTTGCTGCCTTCCGGCCCTGGGGGAGTTCACAGGATGCGCGCCGCGCTGGATCCGTCGGCCAGTGTAGCGGCTCACCGCACCCCGTGCGCCATCGGGTCGATACGATGCCTGCGATAAGCGGGGTCACCCGCGAAATTCCGGAGGGGAAAGACGAGATGACGAGTTCCGATCCAGGATCGGGTGGGCCGCACGACCCGGCGAAAGCCCAGGAAACCGCGCAGTGGTGGGCCACACCGCCCAGCGGAACCGACGCCGGCCAACCGGTCCAGGGCGCGGACCCGACCATGCTGAACTACAACGCCGGCGGCATCCCGCCATACACGCCGCCCGCCCAGCCGCTTTCGACCGGTCAGCCCTCCGGCGGCTACCCGGCGGTGTCGGGTGGATTCCCGCAGCAGGCGATGTCGGCGGGATTCCCGCAGCAGGCGATGCCGGGCGGTTACCCGCAGCAACCGGCCTCCGGGGGCTATGCGCAGCAACCGATGTCCGGCGGCTTCCCCCAGCAGCAGTACGCCCCGCCGCCTCCGACCCCGCCGATCGCGCCCGCCTACGGCTACCCGGCGCAGCCGCCCCGCTCGGGCGGCAGCAAGACCGGCTGGATTGTCGGCGGTGTCATCGGCCTGGTGGTGATCGTCGGCGTCATCATCGGCGCGGTCGCCCTCTCCGGCGGCGACGGCCCCTCGCCGCTGAGCGACGACAAGAAGAAGAACGCCGGCAAGTACACGATGGACGGTGTCACCAACGGCTGCAGCGTGATCGACACCTCGGTACTCAGCAAGTGGGTGTCCACCTCCAAGGGCACCCCCGAGCACTCCGAGACCAAGCCCACCGACTACTCGGGCGGGCGCTTCGACTGCCGCGCCGGCAACGAAGAGGCCAGCAAGACCGACAAGTACACCACCAACACCGCCGACCTCACCCTCGACGTGTCCTTCCTGAGCGGCGCGTCGACGGCCTACAACAAGCCCGAATACGACACCTGGAAGACGTCCGACACCGGCACCACCGGCAGCGGCCGCACCGCCGGCGACGTGAACGGCATCGGCGAGGCGGGCTACTGGTCGGCCAAGGTCGACGACTGGACCTACTGGACCACCACCGACTACACGGTCGCGGTCAAGGACGACAACGCCTCCGTCAAGGTCAACATCCGCCTGCGCATGGCCAAGGGCCAGGACGTCAGCAAGGACGAGATCGCCCAGGTCTGCAAGGACCAGGCCCAGAAAGCCCTCACCAATCTGAAGAAGAAGTAGCCCCCGACCACGGCATTTGCTTCCACCAGGGGGGCACCCGGTATATTGCTCGACGGAGGATTCGCCTAGTGGCCTATGGCGCTCGCCTGGAACGCGGGTTGGGTTAACAGCCCTCAGGGGTTCAAATCCCCTATCCTCCGCCAGGGAAACGCCCTGGTCAGGACCGGTTTTTATGGTCCTGACCAGGGGCCCACGGCAACAGCTACGGCAACAGCCGCCTGTGAACGTGGTACCAGCGGGAAGTCGGACGCTCCGTGCAACGACGACCGAAGGACCACACTGATGGCGAGCATCCGCACACGGACAGATAGCCGTGGCAACACCACTCACCAGCTGCAATATCGCCACAACGGCAAGCAGCCCAGCATCGAATTCACCGATTACTCCGACGCCGTGAGATGGCGCACAATATTCAACGAGCGCGGCCCGGCGATGGCGTTGGAAATGCTGCGCGCCGAGGACCGCGACAGCACGTGCCCCGCGCTGGAACAGGCCGGCGCCGACTACATCACCAGCCGCACGAAAATCGGTGTCGGTTCCCGCCAGCGCTACGAGCGGTTCATGCGCAACGACATCGAAACTTTCTTCACCCCGGACCTTCCGGTGGATGCGATCACCGCCGAGATGGTGAGCAAGTGGATCAACCACCTCGCCGCCAAGGGCAACAGCGCGAAAACCATTGCGAACAAGCATGGCTTCTTGTGCGGGCTGATGAAGTGGCTGTGCAAGAAGGGCCTGATCGCGACGAACCCATGCGGCGAATCCGAGCTGCCCGAGATCGACCAGGCCGAGATGTGCTTCCTCGAAGCAGACGAGTTCGCCGCGCTGCACAACGCAATCCCGCGGGAATGGCAGCTGCTGGTGCGGTTCCTGGTGGCCTCAGGTATGCGGTGGGGTGAGGCGACCGCGCTGCGGGTCGGTGACGTGAGTCGCGCCAAGGGGACCGTGCGGATCCGGCAGGCATGGAAGTACACCGGAGGCAAACGGGTACTCGGGCCGCCGAAGACGAAAAAATCGAAGCGCACGATCAACGTCGACCGCGGCCTGCTCGATGCGCTGCCGCTGACCGGACGCGCCTACAGCGATTGGCTTTTCACCAACTCCCAGGGCGGCCCGGTCCAGATCAGCAGTTTCTACAAGTCGGTGTGGGTGCCCACCCTCGAGCTGCTCGCGAACGACCCCGCCGATCCGCTGCGCGGGAAATCGCCACGGATACATGACCTTCGGCACACCTGCGCGTCGTGGATGATCGTCGCGCGGATCCCGCTGCCGGTGATCCAGGCGCACCTCGGCCACGAATCCATCACCACGACCGTCGACCGGTACGGCCACCTCGACCGCGACGCCGGCCAGGCTGCAGCCGAGGCGATCGGTGCTCTGCTGAATGCGCATGTGCCCGCGATCCCTACGGCGCCGGCACGCGTGGTCGCGCTGCGTCCTGGGGTAGCGGCATGACCCGGCGGTAGCGGCGGGCGTGCTGCTGCCGATGGTGGCGAAACAGTTGGGCTGGACTGCGCCCGCCGCGCGCTGCATAAGACGGTATGTGCCATAGGGATGACGTCTTATGCCTACTCGGCGGCGACTACTCAGTTACCGCTAACGCACCGAAAGTGCCCCAGGATCTATCAGTGTCGCCCTGACAGGGAACCGGGGCGACACTACTTCCGGGGTGCGCGGACCCCGCTGACTTACAAGGAAAACGATGACCACACCTCCGAATCAGTCTTGGCCCAGCCAGCATCAGCAGCCCTACGGTCAGCCGCAGTACGCGCCGCCGCCGAAGAAGCGCAAGGTCTGGCCGTGGGTCGTGCTGGGCTTGGTTGTGCTGCTGTTCGGCGGATGCTTCGCCGCGGTCGGCACTGCCAGTAAGAAAGTAAGCCAAGCTGTCGACGCAGCCACCACCTCGATCCAGTCTGCAGCCAACGCCCCGGCCCCGCTAGGAGGCAAGGGCAAGACGAAAACTGTTCTGTATGAGGTGACTTCGCCGTCGGGTTCGGCTAACTCGATCACCTACTTCGGTAGCGACAACGGCCAGCAGCAGGAAACCCAGGCCGATCTTCCCTGGTCCAAACAGGTGGTCAACGACTCGACATTCGCGATCGTGGGCGTCACCGCGCAGAACGGTGGCACCGGGGACATCACGTGCCGAATCACGGTGGACGGCACGGTGAAGACCGAGCAGACCTCTAAGGGGAAGTACGCGGTGGTGAGCTGCACTGCAACCGGGTAGCTCCCGATTTGATCTGACCTGGACGGCCCCGACGAATGTTGGGGCCGTCCGCATTAGCGCGACCGCTTCATAGGTTCGAAGGTCCGCCAATGGATTTCGAGGCGATCCGCGCCGCGCACCTGCCGCCCCTCCGACGACCTCACCACCACGTGGTCGAGCAGCAGCGCCACGATCGCGTGACGGCGCTCGATACTCGCGTCTTCCCACCAAGCCAGCACGTCATCGACCGACGGGCCCGGCAGATCCCCAGCGGTCGACAGCGCGGTGATCAGCCGCTCTGCCGCCGCGGTGGTGGCGCGGGCGCGGTCGGTACCGGCCAGCAGAGTGGCCCGGTCGATCAGCCCCTCGGCGTAGTCCTGGCCGAGCTGCGCCAGGCGCTCGCCGACCTCGGCGATGACGCGCTGCTGATCCTCGACCGTGCCCGCAGCAGCCAGGGCGCGGCCGAGCTGGCGGCGATAGGTCGCATCGGTGAGCCGCGCCAGCACGCGTTCGGTGATGTCGGCCTCGATCAGCCCCGCTTTGATCGCGACGGTGTTGCAGCTGCTGCAGGTGTAGCCCGGATCGCGGTCACCGTTCGGGGCGTAGGTCAGGTGATAGCCGCAGACATCGCAGCGTGCGAGCTTGTCCTGCAGCAGGTAGGGCGTGCTCCGGTAGGCCGCGAACTTCCGGCGGGCCGGATCCAACAGCAGCGCGCGCAGCCGATCCCACGTATCGCGGTCCAGGATCGGTTCCATCCCGGCGTCGACCAGCTGCCCGTCGCCATCGAAGCGGCAGCCGATCATGCGGGGCGCGACCAGGGCGCGGCGCAGCACCGTCGGCGACCACGGCCCACCCGCGACCGTCGACACCCCGCGGGTTTGCAGGTCGGCCGCTAGCCCGCGCAGACTCGGCTGCGGATCGGCATCCTGGTCGAGCAGATACGTGGCCCACCGCTCGCGGACCTCGGCCGCCTCGGCGGGCTCGATGGTCTTGCCGTCGGCCTGCCAGCCATACGCACGCGACACTGTCACCCTTCCCGACCGCCAACTGTCACCCGTAGTAGGCACATTACTAGTGGCCGGCGCCGGCCCCGCTTGCCTGCTTCGCAGACTTGGGTGGACGGACAATTCGCGCGACGAACACACCGCCGTTTTCGGTTCTCCGTTCCAAAGGATCACCCAGTACTGTTCCTGCCATGCGCGATGTCGATGTCCGTACGGCGGTACGGGAACAGCTGGAGGTCGAGCACTCTGCACATATCGATGACACTCTGATCCTTGACGAACTCGGACTGTGCGGAGAAGTACGCGTAGATATAGCGGTGGTCAACGGTTCGCTGTCTGGGTTCGAGCTCAAGAGTGCCCGCGACAACCTGCGCCGTCTCCCACGACAGGTCGAGGTGTACTCGAAGGTCTTGGACTTCGCAGTGTTGGTTGTCGCTGGGAATCACGCCCACGCGTCGGCGTCGATCATCAAGCCGTGGTGGGGATTGACTATAGCCACGATGGCAGGGGATTCGGTGAGGCTAGAGGTTGACCGTGAGCCCCGGCTTAACCGGGATGTTGAGCCGATGGCGCTGGCCCAGCTGCTGTGGCGCGAAGAGGCGCTCGAAGAGCTGGCAGCGCGTGATGCAGATCGTGGGGTTAGGTCGAAGCCTCGATGGGCGGTTTGGACCCGCCTCACCGAGGTTATCGATCGTGAAGAGTTGCGCGACCTAGTTCGGCAGCGGCTTAAGGAGCGCCAGTGTTGGCGAGATTCTCAATAACCACCGTGAGGTGATGCGAGGTCGCCCATGCCTTCCAGCTCGTCGCATTACCCGGACCTCCGATGGAGCCGGCGCTACGATGAATCTGGCTGTCACCCCAGCTGAACGTATCCGACCGGAGAACGACGGGCGTCTCGTCCCGCAGCTGCTGACAAATCCTGTAATAGGTCTGGTTGGCCAGCACTTTGTCCAAATCCGAACGCAGGCAATACCACTCGCTTCCTGTGGCGTACCGCAGGTTGGGCGCCGAGCGCCGGGCGACCGGTGCGCCAGAGATCGGGTGGGTCGTCGCATAATCACCGAACTGAGACACCCGGGAAGCCGCGGTAGCAGCAGCGACACGGCGCCACAATTCCGCGTCGTACCGTAGGAACCGTTGGGGGACATAGGCGCTCAGGTTGGACAGGCTGGCCGGGAATGCTCCTGACAGCAAGACCAGATTCCGCCACTGCGGCAAGTGCGGCAAGTGCGGGATGGTCGAGGAGATCAACGCCGAGCTGATCGCAATCGAGCTAGCGTCAACGTAACCGACGTCGATGACGAGATCGACCGCGCTGGGGGGCAAGTTCAATGCGCTCAGAACCCGGGTCAGCTCGATTGGTAGCTGCGCGATGTTCGCAATGTCCTCGGCGCTGAGACGAATACATGCCCCGTTGCCTTCGCTGTCGGCGATAGTGGAAACACTGGCAAGGAACTCCGGCGACGATGACGTCGTGACGACAGGAACAGCGGCGAGGTCGTCGGCCATGTGGCGGTGAAGATGTACCACCCGTTCCGTTCCATCCGCACCTGACCGATCTGTCATGGTCGCATCGATGATTACGTAGTTCGTCGCGTCGTAATGCTGGCCGAGCTTGCTCGCGAACTTGTCAACGGCCGCTGCGGCCTCCGAGCTATCAGCGGTGTCATCGATGGGAAGGTCCAAGATCGGGATCGTCGCCGCGCGCTGCACTGGTGTCAGGTTTTTTAGCGCCTGCATTTCGCCGAGCTTGCCCTTGAGCGCGGGGAAGTAGGTAGTGGTTGCCGTCGTCTTCAATTGGGGTATGTCCCTTGTTTGTTGCATGGCTCACCGGAGGCGATGCAACTCGCGGAACCCCAAAACCCCTACCTGCTGAGACAGCCAGGATCGATGGCGCTAGGATCGAGAAGTCTGGCAGGACAATCCCGAGTCCCTGCTGGAGTCCGCTCCGGCAGGGCCTCGGCGTTCCAAGCCGAGGCAAATCCTCGGCCGCCCTTAGTGTAGACGTCCCCACCGAGGTGTTGGTGTGCACGCGTGCCCCGCCCCATGCCGCGGTTCCACGACGTGATGCCGCAGGGCTTAGATATGTTCATCCAACTCAGTTGGAATCATGGTGCGCATAATTGGAGGCTCCGCGCCCGGTATGTGCAGGCTGATGAAGTTCAGCAGGGCATCGCGGTCAGCGAGCAAGGACCGAATCACCCTGCTCGCCGACCGAATCAGCTTGTGGTCTGTCTTGGCCTGAGCCTCGAGAACCTCGACACGACCGCGGAGTTTCTTCACCTCACGCGCCTGCCAGGCGGTGACCGCGCCGATGACCGAGCCGACGGCCAGCCCGGATGCCTGCACGAGTTCCGCGCTGGGCCACTCCATTACGTCTCCCGTGCCATGTGGCGCCCGACATATTCGGGGGTGGGACGCACCACGCGGCGAGTGAGGTAGGCGGCCATCATCGGCGCGACTACGAGCGAGTAGATCGTGGTGACGGTCTCGACCCACTGCGTGTTCACCTGGTGACCAAGAACATAGGCGGCGACAGCGGTGATCGTCATGAGCGTGGTGCGGACCAGCGCGGGTTCCGGTACGCGCGTAGGCAATCGCAGTTTCACGACTTACCGCCCGGGCGGGTGGTGAATCCTTCGATGCCGAGGTGCTCGCCGATCGCGGCCAGGGCGTCGGGCACCGAGCGGCCACCGAGCTGCTCGAACCCGGTCACCGAGCCGTCGCGGCGATCCTTGCTGCCGAGCCCGCCGAGCTGGTCGACCGCGCCACCAGAGTGCAGGTCTCCCCAGCTGAGCATGTTGCCGGCGGTCTCGTTGTCCACACCATCGACGTTCTGACCGTCTCGGGCACCGGGCTTGCGGATCCGTTGCGACCATACGGCTTTGGCGATGTCATCTGCACTGGGCATGTCGTCTCCTTCAGCGAAAGCGCGTGCGCGCCTGATCAATTCGTCCCACGGGAAGTTGGGCCCGGGGTCTGTGTGCCCGCCGCCCCACGCCCCGAAGTCGACGTGGCCGCATACGCCTCGGCGGGCGGGCGGGGTCTGGCCGGTGCCGCCGACGTACTCGATCGGGATGCCGCGCTCGAGGCAGCGCCACGCGACCAGAGCGGCTGTGCGGGTGAGCATTTCGTCCTCATTGACGCCGTCGGATGCGTCGGTTTCGAGCCACTTGCCGCGCGACCACGACACGAAACTGCCTGCCATCAGAATGTGATCGGCGCGCGGGTTGGCGTTCATCGCCGCCCACGGGTTCATGTCCCAGGGCACGACCAGCACCGATTCGTGGTCGTCGACCACCGCGTTGTAGGACACCGCGCGGTCGGGGTCGCCACCCGGTGCCGGGTTCTGCAGGTACGGGATGATGCTGCGGGCGTTGCCGCCGCCTTCCTGGGTGTGGATCGCGATCCACGACACCGACCTACCGCCGGAATGGCAGTTGTCGGACAGGTCTTCGCGAGTAATGGGGCTATCCATGGTGGGCCTTTCCGGCGCGGCGGTACGGGGATCGAGGGCGCCCGCGAACCACGGCGCGGGGTCGACGGTGGTGCCGCCGAGCCGGCCGGGCGGGGTCCAGATCTCGACGTGCGCGTGCGGGCCGGTGGATTCGCCGTGGGTGTTGACGTAGCCGAGCAGCTGGCCGGCGCGCACGCGGTCGCCGCCGCGCACAGCGGGATCCCCGTGGCCGATGATGATGTCGACACCGGCCGCGGTCTGGGCGTCGAGCCACACCCATTTCCCGAAGCCCTGCACGCCATCGCGTTCGGCGCCTTCGACGATCACCCCGGCGACCGGGGCATAGAACGGGGTGCCTATCGGGGCGGCGAAGTCGAGGCCGGCATGAAATGCGCCGTCGCGCGGCCCATATGGTGAGCTGATGGTGTAGCTGCCCGGCGCCAGCGGCAGATACCGGATCGGCATGCGGGCCCCCTCGGATCGAGAATGGGTGCCCGGCCCGCAGCCAGCAGCGTTCTACCGCAGAGGATACGGGCCACACCCTCATCCGTTCAGTAGCGCGCCCTCGAAATATGTTCTGTACCCGGTGCCGGCGGGCCCGTTGCCGGTCAGGTTGCCGCCCTGATTGGAGAACACCGCGGGCGAAACCTGGTCGCCTGCACGCAGGTACATCACATTCGATGTGGACGCGTTGAAAGTGCCGGTGTTGTCCCCGGACCCGCCGCCGTCGACGTAGTGGAAAGAGCGGGCCACGCTCTTGCTGCTGCTACCAGCAGGTTTGAAGTAGATGCCTAACTGCAGGGCGACCTGATACACGCTGACCTGCACCGAACCGGCGACGTGGTACCAGCCGGGTTTGCGGATCTGCACCACGCCGCGCCCGAAATCGATGATGTCGCAGTTGACCAACTGCCCGTCGCGTACCACGTCGAAGGTGCCCGCGCCTACGGTTGTCCAGCCACCACCCGAGGGCAGCGCCACACTCGAGGTCGATTGGTAAATCGACCAGCCGGTGCCGGTGACCGCGGGGCTGGACACGTCGGCGGCGCTGAAACTCTTGACGTTCCAGCCGGTGTAAGGGGTGCCGAAAATGTCGGTCCACTGGCTCGACATCATGCCGACAGATCGATAGGCCGCCCCGACCGCGGCCTGCCCGCTGGCATCGGTGTGCGCCAGCAGCGTCACGCCGTTGAGGGTGGCGGTGTAGGTGTTGCCCTCCGCCTTGAGGGTGAAGGTCTTCCCGGCCGCCACGGTGAAGTCGTCGGTGTCGGCCCAGTCGTGGTAGGCGTACGCGGTGCCGTTCCAGGTGGCCCACCCCAAATAGGCGCGGGCGTTGTAGACGTTGAGGTAGACGAACTTGCTCATGTCGGCGGCGGCGCGCACGATCAGCGAGGTCATCGACTGGGTCGTTCCGGCGTTGCCCGCGACCATGATCACGTGGTGGTCGTCGGTCTGCATCACCGTGTTGTGCAGCGCCCACCGGGTGCCGTTGGCGTAGCCGTTGTCCGGCTGCAGTCCGGCCACCCCGCCGCCGGTGGCCCACAGCGCGGTCGGCATCCCGCCGAGTGTCCAGCCCGGGCCGAGGTTGCCCAGGATCGTGTCAGGGAAGGTGACCGTATAAGACGCGCCGCCGGTGCTGCCGCCGGTCTGGTTGTTCTGCAGCTCGGCGATCGCCGCGGAGTTGGCGGCGAGGCTGTCCTGAATGCTGCCCACGGTGCTGGCCACCTGGCTGGGGTCGCTGCTGCCGCCGGTGATGCCCTGCACGGTGGTGGTCGCGGTGGCGTGCACGGTGTTCATGCCGTCGGCGATGCCGTCGATGATCGACGCCAGGTCGTCGCCGACGAACGGGATCCATTCGCACAGATCGGCCAGGGCGTGCAGGGCGGCGGCGATGAAGTTGTTGACGAAATTGCCCAGGTTGTGGATCCAGGTGCCGAGGTCGTTGAGGTCGCCGTCTTCGACGCCGGTGATGATCTCGATGATGTCGCCGATCAGCCCGCCGACGATCGGGATCTGCTGCACCTGCTGATAGATCACACTGAAGAACTGGCCGCGCACAGCTTCGGCGAGATCGTAGGTGCCCTGGTTGTCCTCGATCGCCAGCTGCTCGCGGTCAGCGTGCTGCAGCGAGGCCACCGTGCTGGCGGTGTAGGTCTTGGCCGGTGCCGGATCGGCCGGGAAATTCGGGGATGTCATGGGGCACCGTGGATGTCGGGCTGGTCGGCCTGAGCGATCAGCTTGCGGGTCAGCTCGACCTCACGGATCTGAGCCTTCAGGGCGGCGATCTGCGTGTCGTCGTAGCCGGAGATGTCGGCCACGACCGCCGGTACTTCGCTCGCGTCCTCGGTCTCGGCTTCCTCGGGGTCACCGATCGGCACCCACTTCACACCCTCCACCCCGATGTCGCGGCGCGCGTTCGGGTCTCGCCGCGGCCGGTACAGCGGCTGCGAGGGCGCCGGCAGGCGCAGGTTGTCGAATACGTGGATCGCGAACAGATGGCATGCCTCGGACGGGACCTGCATGCCCGGCAGCCCTTGACCCATCGGCACCGACTGGAACCACATGCTGAGCGGGTGCTGATGTTCGCGGGCGAAGACAATGCCGGTCTTGGGGTCGCGGCGGATGCCATCGAGACGGTCGGAGCGCTCCGACCAGCTAAGCCGCGTCTTCGGTTTGCCGCTCTGCTTGCCCATCTACCAATCTCCATTCATAGGTGACAGTGGCACTGTATCCACGCTCAGGCGGTCAGCTGGACACGCCGACCATCTGGATCAGCGACTTGATCTGCGCGACGTGCCGCGACAGCATCGCGCTCGGGTCGTCGCTGGCACGGTCGTCGCCGATGCTGATTTCCCACCGCGCTGCCTGCGAGCGTGTGATCACGTACTTCAGCGCGTACACGTGGTCGACGTACCAGCGGCCGTTGCGCCCGACCTCGGCGGCGACCCTATCCCCGACATCGAAATGCCTTCCCACCCAGAACGGTTGGCCATTGACGACGGAAATTTTGTACGACCGGAAAGCCTTTGTGCGGTCGAAGCCGACCCGGATCGCCTGCAGCGCAGAGAGACTGAATCCGGTGCCACCGGTCGATTCCCAATACTCGCCGAAAGGCGGCCCGTTCACGCCCATCTCGGCCATTCGGACCGGGTTGCCGACGCGGTGGAAGGCCAGCACCACGTCCTCGAGTTGGCTGTCGAAGATGCCCAGCGTCAGCCCGGGGTTGCCGAAGATCGCGCCGATGTACCCCAATAGCGAGTTGGCCAGGAGTTTCAGGCCGGTGTTCACCCAGTCGGGTGAGTGACCGCCTGTGACGATCGCGCCCGCCAACGCTTTGTGCACGGTGGCCTGCCACTCGCCGATGCCCGAGACCCCGGTGCGGCGCGCGTTGCGCCAGGCCACCCACGGGCGGGTCGTGCCCATGTAGCCGGGCTCGCCGTACTCCGGCGCGTCCGGGATGCCGACCACCTCGACGACCTGGTTGATCAGGTCGGTGGCCACCGAGGTGACGTAGTGGATCAGGCCGTCGAGGGCGGTGCCGGTGATGCCGGCGTAGCCGGATTTGTCGAGCACGTCGACCAGCAGCGTGGGCTTGGTCAGGTGCATGTGATCCGGTGCCGGCTGAGGGTCACCGGGCAGCCAGCGGCGCACGGTCAGGTGCAGCCCGGCATCGGACAGCGTGGGGCTGAGCACGTCGAACGCATTGCCGAACCTGGTGCTGATCACCGACCAGGTCGAGGTGTCGAACAGCAGACCCGCGCTCGGCATGACCACGATGGGCCAGTTGTTGGGGTCGAGATTCGCCAACCACGACCCCGGATTGAATATGTCCTCCGGCAGCGCCCACAATGGCGCAAATCGGCGCAAAAAATTCAAGAACAATAAAGTCTTTGCACCGAAAATACTCGGGCCCAGGAATGCGTACATTTTTGGGTACTGCAGTTCCGGGGGTAAGAGCGGGTTACTATAGCAGATTATTTTCTTAATATGCTCAAATTCGTGCAAAAATTTCAGCTCGATTTTGCCGATCTCGCCGAACTTTTCACCATCAGTAATCGCGGAACACTTCCCCGACCACCGCTTTCCGGACATGTCAGCGGTAATGTGCAGGTCTTCGTATTCGCCGAGATCTTCGATCACCAGGCGGTAGATTTTGTTCGATGCCTGGACGACCAGCGCGCCCTCGCCGGTCTCGTTGAATCGTTCCTCAAAGGACGCGGTGACGACACCGAACAGCGGCACGGGATTCTGCCAGTTCTTATCCCAGAGAGTAATGCGCGGAGGGCGGCGCATTTCCTCAATCCGCTGCGCGGATTGCTGCAGGATCGTCGACCGCACTTCGTCGGCACTGAGCAGCGGCGGCATCAGCGATCACCCCAGCGATCCATGGATACAGTCGTACTGTTTCCGAGATAGTGCACTCAGACCGCCTCCCCGCCCATGAATCGGGTGTAGCGCTGCGGGTACCAGACGCGGATCTCGGTGTCGGGGCTGCCGCCCTGGATCCGGATCGGCACCTGGACCGGTGACCCCGTTCCTTTCGGGATCGCGCTCTCGAATGCTTGCCCGTTCAGGTCGGCCCACGGCTGTGAGTCGTCGAGCGCCAGTAGGGTTTCGTCGAGGGGGAAGGTCCGGATCAGCCATTCCTTGCCGGGCCCGAGCGCCCCGACCGCCGGCACCTGCACCGTGTTGCCCGAGAGTCCATCCGGCAGCCACACCACGGTGTTCGCGGCCAGGGTGCTGGTCGCGAACTGCGGCCAGCACTCGACATCGGCGGGGTTGAGCATCGGCAGCGTCCCCTGCCACACCCCGGTGCCGGTCTGCGGTGCCCCGGTGGTGGGGTTGATCTCGGTCATCTGGCTGCGCTTGATCGAGTAGCTGAGTTCCGGTGCGTACCAGTAGGGATCGACACTGAGGGTGTAGACCTCCCACGCCAGCGCCTTGGTCCGGCCGGGGTCGCGCTGGGTCAACGGCTTGGGTTTCTTCTCCCACCGCAGCCGCAGCTCGCGCGGCGGCGAGATCTCCGAGAACACCCGCAGGTAGCAGTCCCAGGACGGGCCGAGCACCCGCCACAGCAGATCGTCGATCTGCTCCCACAGCAGCGTCGTACGCCCGATGGTGCCGATGCGCAGGGTGCACAGCCGCTCATTGACGCGCGGCACGTCGTCGAGCGTGCTGCCTTCCTGGTAGGCGTAGGACTCGCGCACTTGGGTGATCGGGGCGTGCCACAGGTCTTCCCACGACCCATCGAGCAGGTGGATCCCCTGCTCGCCGCCGTTCGGGCCGAGGATGTCCAGGGTGATCCTGTCCTGGCCGTAGGTCGGGCTCCCCGGTTTCATGTCGCGCAGGATCAGCTGCATGATCCTGCCGGGGTTGGTCAGACAGATAGCCACGGCTCACCCGTTCCTGTACGTGTCAGAGATCGCGGTGGTGCGGCCCAGCATCTTCTCGGTCTCATCGGCCACCTTCTGCGGATCCATGCCGTAGTAGTTGATGGTGTCGGCCAGCTTGAAGTTCTTGGCCGCGGTCACCGCCTGGTCGATTCCCTTGTCCGTCAGGCTCTTCAGGCCGAAGTTGTCCGAGAACTCCCCGACAATCGATTTCAGGGCGTCGATGCCGACGGTCTGGAACTTGCCCGCGAAATCCTGTTTCGATGCCCACTCGTTCGCGGCGGCAATGCCGGTGGCGGGCGGGCCGGTGTTCACGTTCAGATCCGGGGTGTCGGGTATGCCGGTCGCGCCCAGCACGGTCGGGCCGCCGCCGGTGGTCGTGCTGGTGTTCGGCCTCGACCCGCCACCGCCCCCGCCGGTGGTCGTGGTGGTGGTCGCCGGGGTGGTGGATCCGCCGGCGGTCTTCGGGTCTCCGCCCAGGAAGAACTCCGGGGGGAAGTGGGCGTGATCGGTGTAGAGCGCGGAGTTCGCGCCCTCGGCGGCGCCGCCGTATTGGCCGTCGCCGCGGGCCCCGCCCATCTCGACCTTCGTGCCGTTGGGCAGGGTCATGCTGGTGTGCCCGCCGTATGGGCCGCCGTTGTACCAGCCGAACGACAGCGACCCGGACGGGCCGATGCCGGGCTGCGCGCCCATCGCCGCGAGCGCCTGGCCCTCGGTGGCGGTGGTGAACCGTGACCCCCACGGCGACGCACCGGTGGCGTAGTTCGCCAGCGCGCTGGCGGCGCCCGAGCAGTCGCCCCAGTGCACCCCGCCCCAGTTGTAGGCCGCGCCCTCGATGCCCTTGGCGAAGTCGTCGAGCTGGTCGGCGGTGACCAGACCGCCGCCTGCGAACCCGGGCACCCCGCCGACCATCGTGCGCAGGAACTCCGGCGAGGGCACCCAGCCGGCATTGAGGGCGTGCAGCAGTGGCGCGCCCGCGCCGTATGCCGCTGCGGTGGACACGAATTCGCCATCGGACAGGCGCAGCGGTTTGACTCCGTCGAGCAGGGCTGGGATCGAATCACTGGTGGCGGTGCCGGGCCCGCGGACCAGCCGCCCGCCGGTGGCTTTGCCCTCGGAGCCAGCCCAGTCGATCATCGATTGGCCGACTCCGCGGAATCCGATCTTCTCGCCCCCGCCAGGGATTCCGGGAATATTGGGGATTTTCACTTCAGGCAGCCCGACCAGGAATTTTCCGATCTCGCGGGCCGCAGACTTGATGCCCTTCACGATCGTGTCCCACACGCTGGTCACCGTGTCGCCCAGCCCAGTGAAGAATCCGGCGATCCCGCGCAGCGTGACATCGGCGTGGTCACTGAATGCTTTGATCACCGTCGCCGCGTTGCCGAGCTGTTCACCGATCGTGGTGGCCATCTTCTCGAAGGTGGGGATCACGTACGGCTCGATCACGTTGAGCACCAACCACGTCCACAACTTGGCCTGGTCCTCGAGCAGCGGCAGGATCGCGATCAGCACATCGAGCAGCGGCGGCAGCATCTTCACGGCCAGGTCGACCAGCTGCGGCAGGATCGGCGCGACCGCCATGATCAGGTCTCCGAAAGCCTTCGCCAGCTCGGGCAGGTGCGGCGCGAGCTGGTTCATCGCATCAGCGAGGGAGCCGCCGATCTTCTGCGCCACGTCGGCGAGGATCGGCTGCAGCTGCTCGAAGATCGGCATCAGCAGGTCGGCGATCTGCTGGATCAGCGGACCGGCCGCGTTGAAGATCGTGGTCAGGGCGGGCGCGAGCGCGGTGATCAGCCCGGCCACCACATTGGCGATGACCGGGATGATCGGCGAGAGCGCGGTGATCAACGCCGCGAACGCGTCGCCCATCGGTTTCATGGCGGGGGCGAGCGCTGTAATCGCTTGCGACAGTGCGATTCCCACGACCTGCGCGATCTGGCTGAGTGGGCCGATCAGTGGGGTCAGGGCGGTCATCAGCGACTGCAGCAGGTCCCCGATCACCGGCAGCACCGGCTGCAGCCCGGTCGCCAGGGCGGAGATGAAATTCGCCAGGTCGGGCATGATCGCGGTCAGCGTGGTGGCGAAGGTCGCACCGATCTGGCCGAGTGCCGGCGCGATCGTCTGGACCGCTTGGCCGATCGAAGTGAACAGCGGGCCGAGGGTCGGGCCGACGATGTTGCCCATCTGGATCAGCCCGTCGATCAACGGATTCAGCCCAGCGCCGAGGCCCTGCAGCATGTCGCCAAAGGTGCTGATCAGCTGGGTCAGCGAACCGTTGTTGAACGCGTCGGTGAACGCTTGCCCGACCTGGCCGAGCATCCCGCCCAGCTGCTCACCGATCTTGCCCGCGACCGGTTCGAATGCTTGCCCGAGGGACAGGACTCCGGTGGTGGCCTGCTTCAGGCCCGGCCCCAGCCCGCCGATGAACGAGGCGGCACCGTTGAAGATCGACTCGAGCGCACCCATGTTCTCGGGTGCCTTCCAGAAGTTCGCGAAATCGGTGGTGAGCCCGTTGATTTGGGTTGCAACCGCGGTCATGCCGCGCCCGAGGACCGGGAAGGCGACCTCGGCGAGCTGCTTGATCCCGGTATCGGCACCGGCGAACAGCGCATCCTGCACCGGCAGCTTGACTAGGTCTTTCCAGCTGTCCTTCAGGCTGCGCGTCGCCAGCACGAACGACTGCGTGTTGGGCGATAGTTTCGCCATGGCCTGGGCTGCTTTGTCTTGCGCCCCAGAGGATTTCGTCTGGGCGTCGTTCAATGCTTCCTGTGCGTCGGCCAGGGCCTTGGTCGTGTCGTCGACCCGTTCGTTCGCTGCGGCAAGCTTGTCCTTGGCTGCCACGACGGTGTCGCTGCCCTCGGCTCCCTTGGCGAGGGCTTCCTGCTGTTTCTCCGCCAAATCCGAGTTGCGGGTGCGGGTTTCGAGTAGCGATTGCTCTGCCTTGGCGACGCGCAGTTGCGCGCGCTCGTAGTCGTCACCGGGCTTGATGTTGGCGAGGTCTTTGCGTGCGTCGGCGAGGTCGAGCTGTGCTTCCTTCTCCGAGAGCACCCCGCCGCGGACCTCCAGATTGAGGTCGCGCATCTGTTTCATGGCGTCTTTGCGGGCGGTGGTCAGGTCTTTTTCGGCCTGCTCGGAGTCCTTTTTCGCGTTGCGCACGGACTTCTCAGCCGAGGTCACCTGGTCGGTGGCCGTCTTGATCGCCGAGGCTTTGGCGGCGGCGTCGCTACCGGCGGAATCCTCGGCGCTCGACAGCGCAGAGAACGCATCCTTGACGCCACCCAACCCGACCGCGATCGTGGCAATCCCCGCCATCGCAACCGGCCCCAGCGAAGCCAGCCCGACACCGAGCACCGCGACCGCGCCGGCGGCCGCGCCGATCGCACCGGTCAGTCCGGTTACCGCCGCGGTGATCAGCCCGACTTTCCCGGCCCCGCCCACCAGACCCGACACGTCGGGCAACGACGATCTCGCCGTCTTCGCGCCGGCACCGCCACGGCGGTCGATGTCGACATTCACCGTCTGGTTACGGGTCAGCGCAGCGAGTTCCGCGCGGAAGGCTGCGCCGTTGGTGATGTTCAACCTGACGTTGACATGCGGCGCGAGCCGGTCGAGTCGGGCCTGCAGGGCCGCGGCGAAGGCCTGCAGCTCGGCGGTGGTCACCTGTAGGCGCACGTTCGCGCGGGCGTCGAGAGTCCGGGTGTTAAGTACGGTCTGCGCCTCGCGGCGGAAGGCTGCCACGTTGGCCGACAAGGAGACCTTGCTGCGCAAGACAATCGCATCGAGTGCGGTCTGGGTGTCGCGGCGGAACTGGGAAACGTTGGCCGACAGCGCGATGTTGATCGGGAACCGAGCGTTTTTCAGCTCGGCTTTGAGGACCTGTTCAGCCTTGCGCGCGGCAGCTTTGACTCGCGCTTCCAGCTCGGCGTCGAGGTTGTTCCAATCCAGCTGGGCGGAGACGTGCGCCTCGGCGAATGGCAATGTCACCGGCGGGCCTCCAGAGCAACGAATTCGTTGCCCGGCCCGCAGCCAGCAGCAGATGGATCGGTATCAGCGTATCGGGCTAGGTGAAGGTCAGCTCGCTGTCGACACCCTCGGGCAGCGCGATCATCGGCGGCGTGCCCCCGCCGAACATCGCTGCCGCCGCCAGCCAATCAGCTGCCGCCGCATCGTCATCGGCGCCGGTATCACGCGCGCGGTCGGGCACCTGGTCCAGATCCCCCAGCCAGCGGCTCAGGGCGTCGTCGTTGTGAGAGTGCCGGTGGCGCAGACAGCTGTAGGCCACGGCGGTGGCGCGGTCGGGGGCCAGGGCGAGCAGGTCGACCCCGCGCTGGCCCAGCTCGCCGTCGACCTCGCGCCAGATCTTGAGGGTCTGTTTCCAGATCTTCGTGACGGTCCATCGCGGCTGCCCGAAGATGTTCTCGACCACGGCGTCGGCGATGGCTTCGATCTGCCGGGTGGTGATAGCGCCGGTGAGGATGGATTCGATCAGCCAGGTTGCATCCCCGGTGTCGCGGGTGGTCGCGGTCAGGACCCGAAAGCTGTAGTCGGACAGGGTCACTGCGACCAGGTCGCGGGTGCCGGGCAGCGGGTCGGCCAGGTGCACGACCCGCTCGCCCCACCGCCACGCACCCGCGTGCGGCTTCCATACCGCGGACACTTACCGGTGCAGGTTCCGCGCCACGCGCCGGCGCTCGGTGCGATTGAGCTTGGGTGAGAAATGATCGATGATCGCGGTCAACACCTTGTGGTAGACCTCGGTGCCGAATTCGTCGGTGCGGTCGAGCAACCGACGCTGCACGTAGTGGAAGCTCTCCTCATCGAGGGTGTGTGAGGCGAATTGCTGCATGGCGAATACGCGCTCGGGCATGGTCGAGCTGCCCGAGATCATGCCCATCAGCACGCCCCATTGCTCTTCGGTGGGCTTGATCGCCACGCAGGTGTGACCGTCGATCGAGAACTCGAGGATGTCGTCATCGCTGATCTCGGGGTCGGCGCTGTCCTCGCCGCTGCCGGTGGTGAACTGCAGCGCGGCGGGGATCGGGCGCTCGGCGTCGTCGAGGACCGGCGGGATCACCAGCTCGGGTTCGTTGATTACGGTCAGTGCGTCCTCGACGCCCTCGGCGGGCAGCGGGTTCGCGGGCTTAACGGGCTTGCGGGTGCGAGGCGGCATGTGTGCTGTCCTGTCTAGGTGGTGGGGTTGCGGGAGATGCCGGGGCCGAACACTTCTTCGAGCGCTTGGGTCAGGTATGGCGAGCCGGGGGTGCCCTTCACCGACTTGGCGAACATCCACGCGCGCTGCGTCTTGGCGGGGCGGCGGACACCAGGCGGTAGCGGCCCGATCGTGCGGCCGGCCCGGAACTTCAAGGCGCGGGCGGTGACCGGCACGATGCGGGCATGGTGCGGGCCGAATAGGCCGGTGCCCTCGTGGCGCCAGCGGGCGTAGGCGAGCGGGGATCCCACACGCACGATCGCGCCGCTCGCGGTGGCGGTGACCAGATGGGTGATGCTCGACCGCAGCCTGCCCTCATCCACGGGGCAATTGGCTTTCGCGCGGTTGGCGATCTCGCGGCCGACACGGTCACCCCAGCGCACGGCGGCGCTCTGCATCGCAGCCTGGATGCGGTCGCGGTGGATCTGGCCCGAGGTCACTGCACTACGCCTTGTCGGCGCGCGGGCGGCGCGCCCGCGGCGCTGGCGACTCGGGCTCGGCGATCAGCGCGGCCACGTCGGCGCGGCTGCTGATCAGGTCGGCCTGCGCTTCGTTTGCTGCGTCGCTGGCCTGCTGCACCGCCTCGGCGCGGGCCTCGACCTGCGCCTCGGTCGAGTCCTCGGCGGGCGGGGTCGGGTCAGCGAGCACGGTCACGCGCCCATCGGCGATCAGCGTGCCGATCCGCGGGGTGTGGGCCACCGTGCGGACCTCGCCCGCCGCCCAGTCCTCGAAGGCTTGCTCGGCTCGCACAGTCACATCGGTCATGCGAGCGAGGATACAGTCACACTGTCTCTATGTATTCCAGCGTCGAAGGTGGTCAGCCGTGCCTTTCTTGACATTCCTGCTCTGCCTCGGCGCCGCCGCGCGCCTGACCCGGCTGGTGACAGACGACTACATCACCCGGCATCTGCGGACCGCGGTGATCACCCGCACCGGCCACGCCAGCGACCTGTCCTGGCTGGTCACCTGTGCGTGGTGCTTCGGAATGTGGTGCGCGGCAGCTGTTTTCACCGCCGGATATCTCTACGGTGACCAGCCGTGGTTCATCTGGCCGGCCGCCGCGCTGAGCGCATCGCACCTGATCGGGCTGGGCGCGACCCACCTCGACGGGGACCGCTCATGAAGCGCCGCCCGGAATCGACCGCGGCGCGCATCGCCGAGCAGCTGGCCGCCACGGCGGGCACGCGGCGCGGGGCGCGGGCCCGCGTGCCGAGGGCGGTGTTCACGCAGTTTCATCTCGACCAGGCCACCCGCACCAATCCGGGCCGGCCGCCGCGCACGATCACCGCTGCCGCGCAGATCCTCGCGGGCCCGACCGTGGCACGCACCACGGCCAAGAACACGAAACAGCGGTGGCAGGATGAGATCTGGGATCTGCGCGATGAGATCGGCGAGCTGCGGTTCAGCGGTGACCGCACCGCGCGCTCGGTGTCGCAGATGCGGCCGATGATCGCCAAGGTCGAGCGGCTCGGCGACGAACCGGTGGAAGTGACCGAGGGGCTGCCCGCTGAGCTGGGCGGTCGAATGTTTTCCAACCCGGCCGCCAACAGCCAGGCACTGTTTCGGGCGGGTCAGCATTTCGGGTTCAACGGCGAGTCACTGATGCTGCTCGGTGACGGGGAAGACGACACGTTCACCTGGCAGCCGTGCTCGGTGCAGGAACTCACTCCGGCCGGCAAGTCCTGGACCTACAACAACGGCCTGGATACTCGGCCGCTGACCCCTACAGAGCATGTGGTGCGCGGCTGGATTCCGCACCCGAGGCAGTCCGCGTGGGCCGACTGTGGGGCGCGCGCGATCATGCCGGTCGCCCGGGAGCTGCGCGGGCTGACTGAACATGTCAGCGCGCAGATCGATTCGCGGCTGGCCGGTGCGGGCCTGCTGCTGGTGCCCCAAGAGATCGAGGTGCTGAGCGGGCAGGGCAGCCCGAGCGGCGACGATGACGACGACATCGACCCCTTCGTGCGCGACCTGATGGAAATGATGCTGGCCCCGATCAAGGACCGGGGCAGCGCCGCGGCGCTGGTGCCGCTGGTCGCCAAGGCACCCGGCGAGCTGATCGACAAGGTCAAGCACATCAAGTTCGCCGAGCCGCTCGATCCCAAGGCGGTCGAGCTGCGCAACGAAGCGATCCGCCGGATCGCGCTCGGCATGGACTCCCCGCCCGAAGCGCTGCTCGGGCTCGGCTCGGGATCCAACCACTGGAGTGCGTGGGCGATCTCGGAAGAGGACGTGAAACTGGCGGTCACACCGCAGATGGTGTTCATCGCCCACACTCTCACCATCGGCTGGCTGCATCCGCTGCTGCGTGCCGAAGGCGTCCCGGACTGGAACAAATACCTGGTCTGGTACGACGCTTCGGCGCTGCGGCTGCGCCCGGATCGCAGTGCCGACAGCCGTGAGCTGTTCGATCGTGCTGCGCTGTCGCTGGACGCGACGCTGCGCGAGAACGGTTTCGGTGACGCCGACAAGCCCACCGACGACGAGAAGAAACGGATCCTGCTGACCAAGCTGCTGATCGGTGCTCCCTCGCTCGCACCACTGCTGCTGCCGCTGCTGGGCATCAACGTCGACACGAGCGTGCTCAATCAGACCTCCGACATCGCGGCGGCGACCGGCGGCAACACCCCGCCCGCCGACACCGCACCCGCGGACACCGCGGGCGACAGCGGCGCAGACAGCGAGCAGCGGTCCCTGCCTGAGCAGCCCGCCCCGTCCGGCACCCCGGATGGGAGCGCGCCGTGACCACGGCGGCCGAGGCACCCGAGTGCGTGGCGCTGGCGGTCGAGGTGGCGGTGCTGCGCGCGCTCGAGCTGGCCGGCAAACGCGCCCACCACAGCAGCGGGCGCAGCGGGCGCGGCCAGCTCTACAAGCTCCCGGCGTGGCAGGTCCACACCGCGCGCCGTCTGGCCGCCGCACCTGAGCAGTGCGATCGGCTGCTGGTGGGGGTGTGGGATCTGCTGGCCCAGGTGGTGCCCGATCAGCCGCGCATCATCACGGCCGCGGATTGGTATGTGCGGCAGCTGATCGTGTCCGGGCGCGCTCACCAGGCGTCCGAGCTGCGGCAGGTGCTGGCGGTGGCGTGTGAGCCCGCGTGATCCGTGGCTGGCGCAGCGGCTGCACGCGGTAGACCGGCAGCGCCGCGCCGAAGCGCGCGTGTTCGCCGGTGTCATCGAGGCGATGACGGTGTGGCTCGATACCGCGCGCGCCCTGGTGCTCGGGCAGCCGCTGCCGCCCGCCGCCCTGCGACTGCTCGACAGCCCGCCCGCGCTGACCGCCGCTGCCGAACCCGACATCGATGCCGTGCGCGGTGCGGCGCAGGTGTGGGCGCGCGGGGTCGCCGAGCACGTCGACCCGGCCCTGTCCGAAGCGTTCGGCGAAGGGTTCCTCGACGCCGCACGCCGCGCCGACATCTCCCCGCTTCCGTTCCAGCTCGACTACCTCGAGCAGGTGCACGATCGGCTGCGGATCTGGCCCGAGGGTGCCTTCGAGGAACTGCGGCCCGAGCTGCTCGAAATGCTCAGCGAGGGCATGGATTACGACCAGATGACCGAGCGCATCGGCCGCATCCTCAACATCGACGCACCGACCCGGCGGATCCGCGGCGAGATCTCCGAGATCGATCGCCAGCTGGCCGACCCCGAACTGTCGCGCGCGGACAAGGCAGCGTTGCGGGCCCGCAAGCGCGAGCTGTGGGGACAGCACGACGAATCGCTGCAGCAGTGGCAATGGTTGGCGCGGCGCATCGCTCGCACCGAGACTCACGGCGCGATCGAGGGCGGCGCGCTCGCTGCCGCCCAGGCGGTCGCCGCCGCCGGTGGCACGGCCACCTATAAGCGCTGGCTGGCTACCACCGACGAACGCACCCGCGGCACCCACGTCATCGCCGACGGGCAGATGGTCAAGCTGCACGAGGCTTTCCAGGTCGGGCGCGCGCACCTGCAGCATCCCGGCGAGGCCGGTGGGCCCCCGGGCGAGGTCATCCAATGCCGGTGCACCACTCTCTATTTGCGCGAGGACGAGGTGCAGGACGCGCTGCAGGGTGCGTGGGGTGGGCGCGGTGTCGGGCCCGGCCACGCACGCATCGGGCCCGATGACCCCGACGACGCTGATGCCGCGCTGCAGCGGTGGAAGCGTGAGCAGCGCGGCGAGAACCTCGACGACCAGCCCGGCGACGGTCAGGGCGAGGATCACCCCGACGAAACGACCCCGCCGGCACCGAGCCGGATCACGGCGGCGAGGACCAGGCCGAGCCCGAACCCGCGCCGATCCTGTCCGACCCGGTGCGCGAGCGGCTCGACCGCGCCCGCGAAGCGCTCCCGGCCGACGCCGACGCATGGGACCAGGCCGCCGAGGCGTACCGGCAGGACGCGGACGGCAATCTGATCCCCGGCAAAGACCTCGATCGCCACCTCGATCAGGTGCTCGACGCGGGGGCGGCGGTGTGGTCCGACATCGCGGCGGCGATGGACAGCGACGCCGAGCTGGTGCAGGCACGCCACGACCGCGACGCCGCCAACGCGTTCGACCGCCCCGACGCGCACCAGCAAGTCGCGCGCCGCGAGGCTGAGATCATCCGGAAGGCGATGGGCGAATACCGGGAATTCGGCGGGCACCAGCAGCGCGTCAGCACCGACCGTGGAACCGGCGCCTATCAGCGCCCTCAGGATCCGGTGCGGCAGGCCAGCAGCGAGATAGTCGACGACTTGCGTGACGCCGAGCAGGTGTTCCCCCGCGAATGGCTCGAAGCCGCCGACGATCGAGGCGAACTCGTCCTCGGTGCGGTGGACCGCGCGTTCCACATCGTGGGTGGCGGCGGTGGCGGGCGGGACATGATTGCGGGCCGTCGCACGCCGGTGCCCGGCTATGACGGTGCGTTCTCCTCCGAGTCCCGTGAGGTGATGGCCCACGAACTCGGCCACCGTATGGAGGCTGCGGTGCCGGGGTTGAAGGCGCTGGAATTCGCGCTGGTGCGCCGCCGCGCGATGGAGGGCAAGCGGCTGGAGAAGCGCACCGAGATCTATAAGGGCAGTGGCGAATACGCCCTCGCCGATTGGTGGCGTCACCCCTACACCGGCAAGGTCTACGCGTTCGGCAACCTGCACCCGGCCCGGATCGCTCACGAAGTGTTCCAAGTCGGAGTGCAGGATCTGCTCGGGCGGTCCACCACGGTCTACGGCGACACGGCCGGGGGCGAGTTGACCGCGTTCATGTTGGGGGTGATGCTGCTGCTATGGCCTTCCACGTCCGCAGCCGCGACAACCTCAGCGACGACGACAGCGGCGACGGCGACCGCTGGCTGAGCTGGGACGGCCGCGCATGGACCGCCGACCCCGACACCGATGCGGTGCTGCGCCGGCCGGGGTTCGCGTTCCCGCTGACCCCGACCGGCCCGGTGCAGGTCGGGTACGGGCCCGGTGAGTCCGAGCTGCTGGCCGCTGCCCTGCACGTCATCCCTGCCTCGGTCGCGTCCGGGCAGGTGCCGGACTACCCGCTGCTACCGGTGTTACCGCCGGGCGTGATCGCCTGACGCCGCGATAATCGTGGATACAGTGCATCTGTTCCCCACGATTGGAGACCCGCTATGACCGCGCCCGCGCTCGATTCCCCACCCGCCGATGACACCGGTGTGACCGAGGGCCCGCCGACCGGCTGGCGCGGCCCGATCCTGCCGATCAACGTGCCCTCCGGCGACGGCCGCGAGTTCACGCTGCTCGGCGAGGACGTGCCTGCCCGACCGCTGCCGCTGCCGCTCAATGCGCAGCGCGCCCTCGACGACGCGCACAAGGGATCCGAGGTGGTCGGGCTGATCACCCGCCTGTGGGTCCAAGACGGCGCGGTGTGGGCCGAGGGCACCTTCGATCTGGCCGACCCGACCGCCGCGGACTGGGCGGCGCGGCTCGCGCGCGGGGTCGCGGGCTGGGTGTCGGCGGATCTGTCCGATATCGCCTGGACCGAGGTCCCGATCGATGAGGCCGGTGCCGAGGTGCCCGACGACGTGATGGCCGCGTGGATGACCGAACAGCCCGAACCCGAACCTGGCCAGCCGCCCGCGCCCTGCCCCGTCGCGGGCTGGCTGTATCGGTTCGATCAGTGGAAGGTCATGGGTGCCACGCTCGTATCCAGCCCGGCGTTCGAAGGCGCGCAGATCTCCCCCGCCGACGACGTGGCGGCCCTGACCGCTGCCGCCGCGCCCGATGGCAGCGCACCGGCCGAGGGGGAAACGGCCGGCGCGGACACCGAACCGGATGACGGCGACGACGAGGAAGACGACACCGCGCCCGAGCACACCGGCGCGATGGTCGCGCTGATCCCCGCCGCTGAGGACGCCCAGCGCCTCGCGGTGGCCGGTGGTGACCCGGTCGAGGAACTGCACGTGACCCTCGCCTACCTGGGCCAGGCCGCGGACTGGTCGCCCGAGCAGGCCGACGCGGTGCGCACCGCGATCGCCGACATCGCGCCGACCGGCCCGATGACCGGCGAGGTCTGGGGGTGGGCCCAGTTCAACCCGGATGGAGATCAGCCGTGCGCGGTGTACCTGGTGGGTGCCGACGGGCTCGGCGACTTCCGGCAGGCGGTGCTCGGCGCGCTGCTCGACATCGACGGGCCGATGCCCGCCCAGCACGACCCGTTCGTGCCGCATCTCACGGCTGGTTATGGGCTGCCCGTCGACCAGCTCACCGAGACCGGCGCAGTGCGGTTCGATCGGATCCGGATCGCGTTCGCCGGGCAGAACACCGATATCGCGCTGGAACCGGTGACCGCGGCGCTGACCGCGGCGGCGGTCGTCTACGACCACCGCGACTTCGAGATGCCCGAACCCGATGAGCTGACCGCGCTGACCGTCACCACCGACGGGCGCGTGTTCGGCCACCTCGCCGACAGCGAGGTCTGCCACATCGGATTCACCGACATCTGCGTGACCCCACCGACCAGCGCCAGCGAATACGCCTACTTCCACCAGGGCGAGATCCGCACCGACACAGGCACTCTCGCGGTAGGAAAGATCACCCTCGGCACCGGTCACGCCTCGCTGCACGCGAGCGCGCGGGCCGCGGCCGAGCACTACGACCACACGGGCACCGCGGTCGCGGTGGTCCGCTGCCGCGACGGCGCGGGCGGGCCGTGGCTGTCGGGGCGGATCCTGCCCGGGGTGTCCGAGGATCGGGTCGATGAGCTGCGCCGCAGCGGTGTCTCGGGTGACTGGCGCGGGATCCGGCGTCGCTCCGGCCCGGAAGCCCTCGAGCTGGTCGCGGTGCTGGGTGTGAACGTGCCGGGCTTCCCGGTGCCCAGGACCAGGGCGCTGGCCGCGTCGGGGGTGCGGACCCTGGTCACTGCCGGTGTGCGCCGCCGCCCGCCGCGCGTGCACCGCCCCACCCTCGATGAGCTGCTGCGTGCGCGGCGAGCGGGCCGCGTCGAACGGTTCTTCCGGGCCGAGCGGGCCGCGCTGGCCGCGCGGCGGGTGCTGGTCGCGGCCGGCGCCGACCCGGTCGACGACCACAAGGCCAAGCCGCTGGAGAAGTACTGGACCGAGGGCAAGGGGTTGGCGCGCTGGTCGAGCGACGCCCACCCCTACACCAAGTTGGTCGAGGAACTGACCAAGGAAATCGGCGCTGACGAGATGACCCCCGAGCAGATCAAGGGACTCGCGGCGAACTACTACCACAAGGTCTTCGGCCGGTGGCCCGGCGGTGACCAGGGAAAGGACAACTGATCATGGGTTGCAACTGCGGACCTACCCGGCTGCTGCACCAGGTGGTGCACCCGAACGGGCAAACCATCACCTACGCCAGCGAGGGCGAAGCGCGCGCGGTCGCCGGGCAGGTAGGTGGGACGTACCAGGCGATACAGCGGTGAGCGGCTACTCTAGACGCAGCTAAGCCGCTGGCTCCGGGCCGGGCACCACTTTTGGTTGCCCGCACGGAGGCACGCAGTGAAGATCACTCTCCAGAAGCTCATCGACACCGCCACCGGTGCGGGCGAAGGCCAGACCGGCAAGGATGCCGTGGCCGCCCTGCTCGCCGAAGCCACGGGCGAGGTCGATGTACAGGCTCTGCTCGACGACACCATCAGCAAGTTCGGGGAGCTGCGCGGCGACGACGCCGGCCGCAACTACACCGAAGACGAAGTGGCCGCCCTCGAAGCTCTCACCGAGGTCGCCGAGGGCGTGCGGATCGAACTCGGGCGCCGCGACCAGGCGGTGGCCGACCAGCAGGCGCGCATCGCCGATCTGGCCGCCCGGGTCGCCCCTGCCACCGACACCGCCGACGCTGGTGAGGGCGAGGGCGAAGGCACCGACGACACCGACGCCGGTGAGGGCGAGAGCGAGGGCAGCGGCGGTGACGGCGCGGAAGGTAGCGCCGCCGAGACCACCGAGACCGACAGCGGCACCGGTGAATCCGCCGCGGGCGAGGCCGCGCCCGTGGCCACCGACGCGGCAGCAGCGTCCGCCGCGGAACCGGTGCTGGTCGCCGCCGCGGCACCGCGCCGCCGCCCGGTCCGGCTGGCCGACATTCCCGCGCGCGAGGTGCGCCGCCCGGATCCGACCCCGGCCGGTGTGGTGATCACCGCTGCGGCTGAGGTTCCCGGGTACGCGGCTGGTGCGCCGATGGCGGACCTGGCTGCGGTCGCGCGGGCAGGCACGGCGAAGTTCGACGCGTTCCCCCGCCATATCCAGGAAAACGTCCACATTTCGGCGAACATCGCGAACTTCGCGATCCCGTTCCCTGATGAGCTGAAGGTCACCGGCCGCGCCGATGACGACATGGATGTCATGGACCGCGCGGCGGATCAGTCGCGGCTGCCACAGAAGTCGCTGCTGGCATCGGGTGGCTGGTGCTCGCCGTCCGAACGCCTCTGGGAGCTGTCGCCGATCCTGGCCGACGCCAGCGCCGGCATGATCGACGTTCCGGATGTGCAGTCCGCGCGTGGCGGTCTGACCTGGACCGAGGGCCCGGATTACACCGCGATCTACAGCGGTACCGGGTTCATCCAGACCGAGGCGCAGGCGATCGCGGGCACCGGGTTCACCACCGCGATCGGCGGCACCGTCGCGGGCACCACCAAGCCGATTTTCCGGGTCCCCTGCCCGTCGGTCTGGCAGGAAGGCCGTGCCGAGGCGATCGGGTTCGGTATCAACGGCGGCATCCTGCAGCACAACGCCTACTCCGAGCTGACCGAGGACGTGATCGCGCACTCGCTGATCGCGCACGCCCACCGCGTCAACGCCCGCACGATCACCCGCATGGTGGCCGATGCGGGTGCGGCGGTCACGCTGAGCCTGGGCCCGTCTGCGACCCCGCAGCTGCTCAACAGCATCGGTATCCAGATCGCCGATATTCGATACGCGAATCGCCTCAGCGATAACACCATCCTCGAGGTGGCGCTGCCGCTGTGGGTCAGGGACGTTGTGCGCGCGGATCAGTCGATCCGCACGCACTCCTCGGTCACCGAGGCCTACGAGGTCGAGGACGCGAAGATCGATGCCTGGTTCGCCCGCCGCAACGCGCGCGTCCAGTGGGTCTACGACTGGCAGGACGCGTTCACCGGTGTCTCCGGTGGTTTCGGTGGTGCGTCGCCGATCACCGCCTGGCCCACCACCGTGGACGCGATGGTGTACATCGCGGGCACCTACCTGCGTTCGCGCGGTGAGGTGATCACCATGCAGGCGGTCTACGACACCCAGAACCTGGTGAACAACGATGTGCTGCACCTGTTCACCGAGGAAAAGCTGCTGGTGATCAAGCGCCGGTACAAGCCGCGGCTGGTGCGTATCGCCCTGTCCTCCAACGGGACCACCGCCGCCGGCCAGGTCCTCGACGCCAACGGCAAGATCGTCGTCACCCCGTAACCCGTTGGGCCCGGCCACCGTCCGCGGTGGCCGGGTTCCTGGTCCCCTACCTGATCCAGGAGGTACCCGGTGGCTGTCCCGCCGATCATCGTTGCCGCGCCCGCGGTCAGTCCCGCACGGTTCGGATTGCAGTCGGCGGCCGACCAGGTCGCCGAAAATGGCCGCATCGCATCCGGTATCGCGTGGGAGCCGCTGCCGTGCGGACCCGCGCACACCGACCCCGCCCAGTGCGGGGACACCCCCACCGACCGGGAACTGTCGGACGGGATCGGTCTCGACACCGCCGACCCGATCGTGGTCTACGGCGGATTCACCTGCCACGCAGTCGGAATCAGCGAGCAGCAGATGCGCGACCGCGCGGCCGCCGCCCTGGCGACCGAGTGGGTGGCCGTCGAGAAGACGGTGTGGAGCGAGACCGGGCTGCGGCTGATGAGCAACACCGTCGGCGAGGCAACCGCGGTGCTGTCGGCTACCCCGGTGTCCATCACTCGCGGTGTCGGGCTGCTCGAAGCGTTCCTCGGCGCGAGCTACGGCGGTGTCGGGGTGCTGCATGCCCCGCGCGCGGTGGCCGCGCACGCCGCGACCGCGCAGCTGCTCGGCAGCGAACCCGGCCGCCTCACAACACCTCTCGGGAACCGGTGGGCGTTCGGGTCCGGCTACCCCGGCACCGGCCCCGACGGCACCGGACCCGCCGCGGGCACCACGTGGCTGGTCGTCACCGGCGCGGTCACCTACCGGCGGACCGGGGTCACCTACCGGCCCGACACCATGGCGCAGGCATTCGACCGCGCCGACAACACGATTCGGTCCATGGCCGAACGCACTTATGTCATCGCCTGGGACGACTGCGTGCGCGCAGCCGTTCCGATCACCCTCACCTAGGAGAACCCCCCATGCCCACCATCCTCGCTGTCAACGACAACGCCCAGCAAATCGCGGCCCGACTGCTCGAAGCGGCCGGCGACCAGGGCGACCGCGTCAAGGTTGTCACCGGCGGCAAGTACCTCGGTTTCGAGGTCGACGACGACCTGGCGCGCGCGGCAGGTTTCGTCATCGACGACCAGGCCGACGGCGCCGAGTCGAGTTCTACCCCGGTAGTAAATGCGGGCAGCACCGAAATCCCTGACACGAACACGGATTCGCCCGAGACGACCCCCGCACCGGCGCAGAGCGACGCCAGCGACGGCGAGCTGGTCGTCGACGACGCAGCAGCCGATACCGCGCCGCCGCCGGTCGAGACCGTCGATGATGCCCCGGCCCAGGCGGCACCGGCCAAGCGCGCCACGCGATCGAAGTAGCGTTCGGTGACCGTCATCGCTGACACCATGGTCGACATCGGGCACGGCCCCGATGTCGGCGCGGTGTATTTCCGTGTCCCGGTGCTGCGTGATGCTGCCGCCCACACGCAGATCGTGACGCCGCAGTGGATTTCGGCACCGATCAGCAGTGACGGCACGTTCACCAGCCCGGACCTGGAGCCTGGCCCGGCGCAGGTGCGGATCGGCGGGATTGCCTACGAGATCGTTGTTCCTGTCTCGCCGACCCCGATTCGGTTGTGGCCGTTGATCGATGCGGGTGTCCCCGCTGTGGCCGATCGCGAATTCGTGCGTGACGGTGGTGGCGTGCGTCGGATCCAGGCGCTGCCGCAATCCCAATTCGATGCGATGCCCACCGGGCGCGATGTCGACACCATCTACATCACCTTCCCCGGTTAGGAGCCGATCATGGCGATGACACCGAATTTCTACGGCGGGTTCTTCATGTCCCTCGCCAACAAGGAAGTCGATTTCGACTCCGACGCGATCAAGGCGATGCTGGTCACCTCCGCCTACACCTTCGACAAGGCGCATCGCTACAAGTCGCAGTTGGGCGCGACCGAGATCACCGGCACCGGCTATACCGCCGGCGGGATCACCGTTCCCACACCGGCATTCGCTTTCGACGGCGCGAACTCCCGATTTCAGCTGACCGGCGGCAACCTGTCCTGGCCGGGCGCGACATGGACCAATGCCCGCCAGCTGATCCTCTACGATTCGAGCCCGGCCACCGATGCCACACGGCCCCTGATCGCCCGAATCGATTTCGGTGCGGACACCCCGGTCACCAGCTCAACGTTCCAGGTCACCTGGGACGCACTCGGTATCGCCTACATCACCCTGTAATGGGATTGTCCCGCAACGGTGTCGCACCGCTGAACGTGTTCCTCGGGGACCAGCCCGTCTCGCGGGTGTACCTCGGGGACATCTTGGTGTGGGAGAAGGGCATGCCGGTCCCTGTCTACCTGCCAGCGGCCCGGGCCGTCGCCACTGTTGTAGCGCCATCGCTCGCCGCCGGCCAAAACCTCACGGTCACACCGGCAGTCGCCACCGGCGCACTTCCCGTCCCGGGGTTGGTGGTCGCGGTGACGGTGCCTGCGGCAGTCGCGACAGCGACGGTTCCCGCGCCGGTAGCGAGCAGTAGCGCCACGGTGACCGTGCCCCCGGCAGTCGCGGCCGCCACGGTCCCACCGCCGACCATCGCAATCTTCACCGAGGTACGCGTCCCTGCAGCCGCCGCGGCGGCGGTCGTCGCGGCACCGATGACCGGTGTCGGTGTCACCGTCCCGGCTGCGGTCGCGGTCGCGGTGGCCGCGGCTCCGACGACGGCGGTTCGTGTGCAAGCCGCCGCGGCCACAGCCTCAGCGGTAGTGCCGGCCCCGGTCGTGCTGGCAGACAGGACGATTGCCGCCGTTCCAGCTGTGGCGACAGCGACCGTGCCAGCCCCGACGATCAAGATCTTCCCGCGCGACGACTTCAACCGAGCCGACGCGGCCACGCTGGGGTCTGACTGGCGCGTCGACATCAATGCTCAGCCCCGCATCGCGACGAACCGGGCAGAGATGAAAGCGATGGGGTTCAACGACGCCGAGGCCGGTAACTGGGTGTCCTACCAGGCCGGGGCGAATTCCGGTCGGTTCGCGGGCGACAACTACAGCGTGCGTGCACAACTCATCGCCCCGACCACCACGCTGGCCACCGACAACGTCATGGGCGTGATCCTGGCGGTCGCCGACACATTCGGGTCCGGGGTCATGTGCATGTTCGTGGGCAGCACCGGCAACGGGTGCGCGATCGTCACCCAGTCCGGCAGTCCCCCCACCTCCGGTATCGCCAACGGCGGGCAGACAGGTCAAACCCTGCGTGTCACCACGGGAACGGGTCTGGCCGCCACCGACCTGATCGAGTTCCAGCGCGTCGGCAACGTCTTCACCGCCTACCGAAACGGCACGTCATTCCTGACATGGACCGACACCGGCGCGGTCGTATCCAGCGGCGCTACGAATCGACGGTGGGGCTTCGTTGTCGAGGGCAACAACAAGTTCGCCGGTGACTACCGGTCCATCGCGATCGACTGGATCGAAGCCCGTGATCTGTGACCGGCGACCGACCCGACACCCGACCGCGGTTCGACGCCGCGAGGGTCACGGCTGTCGGGACTATCCTGCTAACAGACGTGCTGCTGGCTGCGGGCCGGGCCACCGATTCACTATCGGCTGGAGAACCCGATGACCACCACTTGCTGGAACCCGGTCCGCGCCAGGACAAGCCGTCTCACCAAGGTGTCCCCGTGCGGCGAAGCCGTCGCGGGCGCCAAGAACTCGCTGGCCTTCGACGGTTTCGTGACCGTCGAGTTCGGTCCCGAATACGAGGACGGCCAGGAGTCGAGCCAGAAGAAAGCCAACGGCGAGCTGGCCTGGATCACCAAGGATGACGACCAGCTCAAGTGGGTCACGGTCGCCATTGAGTTCACGGGCGTGAACCCGGATGCGGTCAACCTGATCCTGGGACAGCCGACCGTGCTCGACCACCTCGGCAACGCCGTGGGTTTCCGGCTCGGCCAGGTGGTGCCGACCGATTGGGCGATCGAGACCTGGACCGATATCCCCGGCGTGGCCTGCGCCGCGGGCAAGCCGTATGGGTACTTCCTCGCGCCGTGGCTGCACGGCGGCAAGCTCACCTCGTGGACGCTGGAGAACGGCGGCGCGAAATTCAAGATTGAAGGCGCACGCACGCAGGCCGGGTCGCTGTGGGGCAAAGGCCCCTACGACGTCGACCTGAATGCCGGTGCGACCGAGGCGGATCCGCCGGTGGCAGGCAAGCTGCTCACCCCGATCGGTGCCACCCAACATGTCGACATGCACATCACCTTTGTGGCACCGCCGCAGGCTGCGTGCGCGGCGACGGCGCTGATTCTCGCCTGATGCCTGCATGCGGATGGCAGATCACGCAGTGGCCGGCCGCCTACGACTCGGCTGATGCCGGGGCGAAGGCGGCGGCCGAAGCCCTGGCAGCGTCCACCCTGTGGGCGCTGTCGGGGCGCGTGTTCGGGGTGTGCGAGGACACCATCAGCCCAGTAGTGGAGCCCGACCGGCCCTCGACCTACGACGGTCCGGGCGGGCCCCTGTCGCGGGTCACCGGGGTGCGGGCGGGCATGGCGTGCGGGTGCGGGACCGGCTGCCGCTGCAAGGGATCCCGGGAGCGGGTCGCGCTGCCGGGCCCGGTGCAGTCGATCACCGAGGTCCGCGTCGACGGCCAGCTGGTCGACGCCGATACCTACGTGGTGCACAACCGGCGCTGGCTGGTCCGCATCGACGGCGAGTTGTGGCCGCTGCACGCACGGCCCGACCAGTTCACGGTGAAATACATGCGGGGGCTGGCGATCCCGGACACGGCGCTGATCGTGCTCGTCGATCTGGCGGTCGAGTTCCTGAAAGCGCGCACCGGCAACGGGAAGTGCTCGATCCCCGCGCGCGCCCAGCAGATCACCCGCCAGGGCGTCGACATCCAATTGATCGACCCCGCAACACTGTTCGACAACGGGCTGACCGGGGTCGAGACAGTGGATCGGTGGCTGGCCGCAGTGAACCCGGGCGGGCGGCGCGCACCGTCGCGGGTCTACTCCCCCGACCGCCGCGATCCGATCCGGGTGCGCTGATGGACACCGGCGTGTACCAGGTGGCGCACACCCTGATCGGCGCGCTCACCGCGGCGCTGGCCTCGACACGTGCAGGGGCACCGTGCATTTCGGTGGTGCACCCGGGCACGATGACCCCCGATTACGGGTGGTGCAAGAGCGATGACGGGGAGGGAATGGCCTGGACGCGGGTCGTGTCCATCACCCCGGTGCTGCACTTCCCCACCCCGGTCGCGCACCCGGTGCCGGCGGGCAACGTCGCCCAGCTGGCCGCGGTGATCGAGCTCGGCGTGGACCGCTGCTATTGGACGACCGAGGACAATTCGATGCCCGAGATAGCGATCCTCGACAGCATGGCGCGCGACGTCCTCGACGACGCCGCGGCCATGCTGCGCGCGGTGCAATGCTGCGGCCTCGGCGCGGATACGGTGCTCGGGCCGTGGGTGCCGCGCGGTCCGCAGGGCGGAATCCACGGCGGCACAATGACGGTCACCGTTCGGGTCGACACCTGTGACTGCACGGGCACGATGCCACCGCTCGACCAGCTGGTGCCGAAACTGCCCGGCGACCCGCGCAGCTAGGTAGCCGTGCCAGATCACGGCCGGCGATCCGCCGCTCTGTCTGCGGCGGATTACCCCCGCCCTCTTCCATCACGTCCTCGATCGTCGCGGTTGCGGGCCTGAGCATCTCGATCCCGGACCTGCTGGTGCGTGCGTTCGTGTGCCTCCCGCTCGGTGCGGCCGCGCTCCTGCGCTGCCCGAGCCTCACGGGCCTGACGAGCTGCCACCTCCGAAGGCGTTTCCCCTGAGCGCGCTAGGGTCTGGATGATGTCGTCGGGCGCGCCAGGCATCATCTTCCGTAGCTCACGCTCTCGATCCTTGAACTCGTGTTGCCGAGCATCGCGAACACGTTCGCGTTCGCGTTCGGCCTCGCGTCGTGCCAGTGATGCCGCGACGGCCTCCTGAGTCTTCAACTTCTCCCGCACCCGATCAGCACGCTCTTTTTCGCGCTGTTGCTTCCGCAGTTGCTCGACATTGTGCAGTTCGAGTTGATCGCCTTTGAGGTGACCTTTGTTGTAGTCGCGGCCGATTCTGTCCGCTTGCCTGGCGCGTTCCCGGCTGACGCGTTCGAGATTGAACCTGGGGCCGTAGACCTCCCGCATCCGCTCGAGCTGCCGTTCGACTATCGGATCGATGCGAGTGTGCTCGCGAATGACATAGTTCTGCTTGAACTCCCGATCCCGGTCCAGACATTCCCGTATCTTCGCCAGTTGCATCAGTTCGTCGGCACGGATTCTCTCCCTGTTCTTGTACTCGGTAGCCTCGCGAACTCGCCCCCTTTCGTCACTCAGGGAGGTGTCGTGCCGCCGCCCGCCAAGAGAGGTTTCCGTGGTCTTCTCGTGCTCCCAGCCGTTCTCGGGTGTCTCGCCCCTGAGTTGGGCCATGCCCTCGTGGAAGTTCCGGCCCTTTTCATTGCTCTTGCGAGCTCGTTCGGTTCGGCGCTCGGCTTCCCTCCTGTCCCGGCGCGCCGCTTCGGCTGCGAGGTGCTCCCGCTGCCGACGTTCCCGCTCTTTGCGGTCGTTCTCGTCGGCGCTCACGACGCACCGGCTTACTGCGCGTCGTGTTGCCGATTCGCTTGGTCGAACTCGTCTGGTATCCCCATCGCTCGCTTGTGATCGACATCGCGGCGATAGATCAGGTCGGCGATCAACTGTGAGTCCGTGTCATCGGACTCCACGGCCTGATAGATCAAGTCGGTGAGATCGTCCCCGGCAGAGTAGGCCCACTCGAGGGTGTTGCCCCATCGGTACCCCACGGTCGGGGTGAACTTCATTTCGAACAGCGTGGAGTAATTGCCTGCGGCGCTGTACCCCGCGAACCACTCACCACCGGCCAAGCAGCACAACGCCTCACCGAAGTAGGTCACGAACTGGCCGGCCGCCTGGGCGTTGTCCGGCGCTTCGAGCGCATCGACATCGCGGAAAATCTCCTCGAAGACTTCCGCGCACAACCAATCGATCATGTCGTGGCTGTACCGCTCCACGTCGGGCGGCTTCTCGTCCGTCCAGGTGGGCACGGTCTCGGCGAACAGCGCTTCGACGCGGGCAGCGATCTGGTCCGGTTGCTTCCAGTCGATCCACGCTGGGTTCTGTTGGGCGGCTTCGTCGAAACTGCCGGGGCTCAGTTCGTGGTCGTCACTCATCTTGGGGGTCCCTCGATAGGGTCGGCGCGGCGATACTACCGCGATTGAGATGTGCTCCGCCGGATCTGGCGGTCTGCTGGCCCGCAGGGCGAGCCGGGTGGTCCGGCCTCCTTTCGAATCGCCGTGCTCGACATCGACGACCGCGAGCGGCTCAACGTCGATGACCTCACCTATGAATCCGGCCGCCTCGAGCGCAGCCAGGTCATGGCTCGCGACCTCGAGCAGGTCGGCGGCGGTGATCGGCGGCCCGATCCACCCGTCGTGCCCGACCGGGGCCCACGACCCGTCGAGGTACTGCAGCCACCCGGCCGGCCGATCCCCATTCAGCAGTGCGAGAACGCCTTCGACAGACATCGCATGGCCTAGCTCGTCGCGCTCCGGATTCGATGCCGGGTGTTCCCCGGCGATACCGTGATCACGGTCGCCACCGCGAGCACCTCGGCGGGAATCTCATGGTCATCGAAGTGGGCGGCGCTCGGCACGATGACGGCGTCCACTCCGAGACGCGTGATCGCCACGCGCAGGCGGTGCGCTCGGTCCTTGGTGCGCTCGCTGAACACGATGGTCCGGCTCAGGTCATAGCCGGTTCGCTTTGCGGCCCGGCGGATCTTCAACTCGTCCTGAGGCTGGCTCAGCCCCGATACGTCGCTCCGCAGGAAACCTACAGCCGAAGGCAGCAGACCCATGATCACCACCCCCGGCTGACTGGAACGTAGGTGCGTGCCCCCTCGGCCGCCAGGCGCGCCCGGATCTTGTCGACGGTCAGCTGCGACGTATCTCGTTGCGAGCCTTGAACAATTCGGCCGACGATTGCGCCGACGAACAGCGCCAGCGAGGTCAGAGTGAGAGCGAGAATGAATGCCATGTCCGGTGCCTCCGGCTGATGGGTTGCCCTGTTGCCCCTGCTATTCGGTGAACAGGCCGCGCCGCCGGGGAGCTTGGGCGATGGCTTCCAGCCCGGCGGCGTAGCCCTGAAATTCAAAGTAGATCTGCGGGGACGCGGTGACCCCAGTTACGGTGTTCACAAAGCGTTCACAGTCCTCGGGCGAGGGATTCGATGGAACTTGGTGCATTGCTGCGTGGGGCCCGCGAAGCTGCAGGTTTCAGCCTTCGCGAAATGGCGCTGCGCACCAATTACACGGTCGCCTACCTGAGCATGATCGAGAACGGGAAGCGCGCCGCGCTACCCGACATCGTGTCGGCCTACGAGCGCGAAATCGGTGCTGCCGTCACGGATTCCGACAGCGCTGACGGGCAGCTCGCGGCGTTGGAATGGGCCAACCGCGTCTCCACCTCCGACATCAGCGGCGACGCCCTCGACCGCCTCGAGCTGGCAGTCGACGACCTCGCGGCGGGGTACACCACCTCGAAGCCCGACCACCTGCTCGCCGAAGTACAGCGCCACCTGACCTATGCCCGCCTCATGCTGGACGGCAAGACCACACTCACCGAGCATCGGCGCCTACTCGTCGCCGTGGGCTGGCTGTCATTGCTCGCCGGAACATGTCACGTCGACCTGGGCGAATTGAAGGCCGCGCATGCCCGGATTTCGGTGGCGGACAGCATCTCCGAGGAGTCCGAGCATCCTGTCATTTCGGCATGGTGCCTCGAAACCCGAGCATGGCAGCGGTTGATCGACGGCGACTTCGCCCGGGCTGTTGAACTGTCGCGCGCCGCGCAGGATCGCGCGCCCCGCCACTCGTCGGTATACATCCAGGCCACCGCCCAGGAGGGCCGCGCGCTCGCCCGCCTCGGCGATACCGCCGGCACTCACAGCACACTACGGCGAGTCGCTCGCCTGGTCTCGACAATGGAAGCGCCCGAACGGCCAGAACACCACTTTCAATACGACCCGGCCAAGTCCGATGCCTATGTCGCCACCACGCTGGCGTGGCTCGGCGACCCCGCCGCCGAGTCCTACGCCCGCCATGTCCTCGCCGACCAACTTGCGGCTGAGAATCCGCGGCCGCGCCGGATCGCAACCGCTCGGATCGATCTCGGGCTGGCCCTCGTCGCGGCGGACAAACCGGATGAGGCCGCGAGCGTCGCCATCGAGGCAGTCACCTCAGGGCGGCTCGTCCCATCGAACATCTGGCGCGTCACCGAGGTCGTCAAGGAAATCGAGCAGAGCGACGCCCCCGATGCTGCCATCGTGCGCGAAGCAATCCGTGACATGTACCCGAAGGAATTCGTCCGGGCCGCGGATCAGTAATGATCGCCTAGATCGAGCACACCTGCGTGCGGGGGTCAGCGGCGCCGCCCGGCCACGCCACCGGTCGGGTTGACCCCGTCGCGGCGGCGGCCTGCCACGCTGTGGGTCTTGGCGCCCGCGGCGACATCGGGCAGCAGATCCGACGCCAAATGCACTGCGGCGTCGAGCGCGCCGGGCGACCACGTGGATCCGGGTTCCCAGTCGACCCACTCGCTGATCAGTCCCTGCAGCGAGGGGTGTGTGCCGAATCCGATGCGGCCGGTGATGACTGCCTGGGCGACCGGTTCGGCGCGCAGCATCTTGTTACGGCGCGAGTGCACGCTGCGCACGTACGGGCACAGCGCACCGCGAGGAATATCGCCGTCGCGCTGCAGCGCATCCCACGCTTGGGTGATCAACGTGCGCGCCATATCGCCGCCGTAGTTGGATTCGAACACGATCCGGTCCGCGCCGATCTCATGGGCGAGCAAGCATGTCTGCACCGGCCACTCGGCCGAGGACATGCGGGCAGTCCTGTTGTGGGTCCACCAGAATCGGCCGCTGTCGTCGAGGTGCCCGCCGATGATGCCGGCGGTGTCGCGGCCACCACCGGACGGGTCGACCCCGACCCCGACGCGGGCAGGCGGGCCGGGCTGGGCGCGGCGGTCATCGATCAGCTGCTCGGTCAGCAGCGCGCCCTCGGCGGTGATCGGCAGCCCGAGCGACAGCGATGCCCAGTCGCGGGCGGTCATCGATTTACGCAGCCGCGCCCAGTGTTTGGCTTGTGCCTCGACATCGTCGGCGGGGATCTTCGGATGCTGCAGCGGCGCACCGGGTTCGCGGCCGAGCGGGTCGGGGTAGATACCGCGGGCGGGGTCGGGGGCCAGGGCGATGGCGGGCAGGTGTAGCACCCGCCACTCGCCGCCTTCCTCTTGACGCCCTTCGCGTTTGAGCAGGCGCCCGGCCAGGTCGTCGGGGTGCCAGCGGTGCATGACCAGCACCTCACGGCATTCCGGGGCGCGACGCGACGCGAATGCCGATGAGTACCAGTTCCATACGACTTCGCGAATGGTGGGGCTGTCGGCGGCGGCGCGGTCGGCGAACGGGTCATCAATGATGCCCAAGTCCATCGGTTGGCCGACCAGACCGGAGCGGACACCGCGCCCGCGGTAGCCGCCGCCGGTGGTCAGGGTCCAGTCCGATCGGGTGGCTTCGTCACCGCGTAGCCGCAGCCCGTACTCGCGCCCGAACTCCAGGATCAGATCCCGGCAGGCCGCGGAGTGGCCTGCGGCCAGGTGCTTGGCGTAGCTGCCGAGAATGATGCGGTCCGAAGGCTTTTGGGTGAGCCACCAGAACGGGAACCAGCGGCTGACCCGGGTGGACTTGCCCACCTGGCTGGGCGTGAAAATCATCAGCTTCGCGTTGGGTGTGTCACGCATCCACACCAGTTCGCGGTCGATGCGGTCGAGGTAGTCACGCCGGGCGGTGCCGGGCTGATGTTTGGCGGCGAGCATGCCGGGGGTGTCGCTGGTGTCGAGGGGCATGCCCATCCGTGCGCACGCCTCGCGCAGCCGGTCACGCAAATGCTGCTTGTCGCGGGCGGGCAGGGACCGCCAGCCGTCATCCTCGAGAACGCTGGTCACCTCGCCTATTCTCCCGCCCATGTATGTCGCGTCATGCTTGCCGCTCCAACCCACCTTTGCTGTCGTAAATTACTCACACCATGCAGCAACCCAGACACCCGCTCGCGGCACTGATCGATCGGGCAGAAGACTCCAATGGATGGTCAGATGCTGATGTCACCCGGCGAGCAACCGCCGCGGGCCATCGGCTGAGCAAGTCCAACCTGTCGAGAATCCGCAACACCGAGGTTGTTTCGATCACCGGGTCAACCATCCGTGCTTTGGCTGCTGGCCTCGAGGTTCCGGAGTCCGAGGTCGTGCGCGCGGCGTTAGCGAGCATGCAGATCGATATCCCCGAATTGGGCGAGGTGGACCTGGAGGCCGCAATCAAGCGCGAGTCCGCGATCTCTGCGCGAGACAAGGGCATGCTGCTCGACTTAACCCGGGCTATGCGGACGCTGGACACGTTCTAGCCGATCGACCCCGCACCAGCGGCAACTGCTCACGCTGGCGAACGAAAGAGGCCGGTCACGCGTCCAGCGTGACCGGCCTTCTCAGGGGGCAGATCCCAGTTGCGACACCAGACCCATCCCACAACGCCCATTGGCGACCCCCAGCGTCGTCGAGCCTGGCGGAGAAGTCAATTTGCGCAAGGGCACGTCGATCGTGCCTCACCCTTCACCCGAGGCTGCGGCCGTGGGCCTGTGCATCAGGGCCGACCCGTGGCCTCTTGTCTGCCCCTGACGATGCGGGGAGGTCGGTCTGCATGCGGCAGGTTGGCCGTCCAGTGCGTGGCCTGCGCCGCCTCGATGGCGTTACGGAGCTGCTCATCAGTGTGTTCCTCGGGCTTATCGACACATCCCAGCTCGAGTGCTCGGAGGATCAGTTCATCGCGTCTGTTCACGGGTTTGATCCTGCCCCATCGGCAGCCGACACGGGGCGGTAGCGGACTCGCCAGCGGGTGATCGACCCCTGATACGGCGCAAGCCCCGGGCCCTGTCATCCGGCAGGAACTCCCGAGGCTTACTTCCGGACCTCACCGCGATGGATCCAGCTACGCCAATCAATGCACCCCAGCTGGGACGTGACACATGGTCAGCTCCTCGGTGGCCAGTTCCAGCGGCCCGGCCCATCGCCTTCGGATCGCGAGGTCGCCCAGTACTCGTCGGTGCCGTCGAGCTGCACCTTGAGATTCACCAAGTCGCCCCGGGCGCGCACGATGAGGGCCGGGTAGACCTCGCCCGCGCGGGTCGGGTTGCCGTAGTGGGCGACGTATCCGGTGTCGGCGTAGCCCTCGGTTCGGCGGTGCCTGACGAAGTCGCCGCGGCGCTTGTTGATGGCCTCCGCGTCGGACTCATTGAGGGTGTAGTGGACGATGCGCCCAATGGTCGGCTGCATCAGAACAGTTCCTTGATCACTGCGATGATGACGTCTTTCCAGTCCACAGCGTGCAGCGCAGCGGAACCGGCGTTCAGAAGGATGGTGCCCATGATTGTCTCCTCTGGTAGGGGTGAACCTTCCGGCACGCGCCCATCGCGTGCACAGAGTCGGTGGCTGTAGGCGAGATGGTGGCGGTCGTGCAGTCCGACCAAGGCAGCTCAGACTCACCATGACCGCTCACCTGCCGGGCTGGCGGGGTCGCCGTTGGGTGGCCATGCCACATCCAGCTCCCACTCGCTGGCGCCGACGGGCCTGTGGTCTTTGACGATGCCGATGTGCACTTCGCCGGTGCCGTCGACCACGCCCACCCGGTCGCCGGGTTCTAGGAATGGCCAGTTGCGATAGGCATAGGGGGCATCGCCTATCACCTGCTCCCAGTCCGGCGCAGGGGTGCGCGACCAGGCGAGGGCACGGAACGTAACCTGTTCAGCGCGGCGCGGGCCTTCGCTCGACGGGGTCAGGCCGTTCGATGGCGGACCGTAGCACCAGCCGGGCCCGGTGGGGTCGGGATCGCCGGGCAGCCACCGGGCGATGGTCTGGCTGGTGTAGGCGCTATCACCCCACGGCAGGGCGAGCCGGCGCGACGATTCGCCGGCGGGCAGCTGCGGGCGCGACGCGACGTAGTGCGATGGCCGCTCACTCTCCCAGCCCGCCATCATGTACGGGTTCGACCACGCAGGTCTCACTTGCAAGTCGGTCGCGTGGAACCCTGCCTCATCCCGTAGCAGATAGCGCGTCTCGACATCACCGCGCACGACGATGAGATACCGCCCCTCCCGGGTCCACTCCGCACGCACGCCATCGCCTGCTTCTACCCGAGCTTCGGGTGCGCTGTACTTGCGTCCGTCGGGTTCGACGATCACGCACGATCCCGCGGTGAGCATCATCGTGACGAACCCGCGCGGTTCGCTGCTCTTCACGAAGGCGGGCGGCAGCAGTTCCTCGGCCGAGGCGAACTGGGCACAATTACAGTCCGGTGCACCGCTGGCGCTGGCGTTGTCGACCCAGCACCCCGGGCCGTGCACCTCGGCCCGGTGCCCGCAGCGGCATACCCGCATGTCGTCGAGCAGCGGTGAGAGGAACTCCATGCACTGCGCGGTGCAGTCGTCTGGTCCTTCATCGCAGCCCCCGCGCCCGCGGAAGTGCCAGTCGCGACGGTGCCCGCAGGTGAGGCAGCACGCCGAGTCGCGGATCTGCTCGCCTGGCACGCGCAGGTCGCGCACCATGTACGGGTCGCCGTCGGCGATCTCGAATTCGTAATCGCTCATAGCCACGGCCGCTGCACCGTACATAGTCCCGGCCGCTGCACCGGCAGGCTGTCCAGCGTGAAGCTGCTGCCGCCGCCCCACCACCCCGGATCGTGGGATACATCGTTGGGCAGGAACGGGTTCGGCCAGACATACATGGCGGGCAGCAGCTCGGGGTTGGGGTTGGCTGCCCACGCGCACCAGGCGCATCCGTCGCCGGGGCAGACCTGCCAGCCTGGCCTGTCTTTGGCTGGGTGCATGTTGCCGCGCAGGTTGAATTCCCCATCCCACAGGCGCACGCGGACACCGGCGGCGAGGGTGCCGAGGGCGTGGGCCAGGGTCCACTGCTCGGCCGGTGTGAGCATCGGCAGCACCGCCGCGCGCATGGGCGGCGCGATCCAGTCGGGCAGCTGGGGGGCCGGCCGTTTCGGCTGCGCGTTGGCGACTGTCGGCCAGAGCGGTTCATCGGGCGGCAGCATGGGCGACGGCATCCAGTCGGGCAGTCGCGGGGCCAGCCGTAGCGATTCATCGGGCAGCAGCCAGGGCGGGAACACGCGGGCCACGTGTTCGCGCAGCAGCCGTGTGCGGGCAGTCATTTCCCGGCCCGCGTTCACGGCGTAACTCCGGGTGCCGGATCCCACTGCGGCCCGTCCTCGGGATCCTCGGGGTCGGTGTAGTCGGTGAAGTCACCGGAGAACACCCCGCGGCGGGCGCCGTCAACGGTCCAGGCGCTGATCTGCACACGCCGGCCCGGGTCCTGTGTCCAGATAGCGCGGGCCGCGGCGTCGGCGGTGTCCTGCCCGCTGCAAACCTCGTACAGCTCGCAGCCTTCGTAGCTGCGGCATGCCTGGATCGTGTACACCTCGGTCACAGCGCACGCCCCGCTGCGGTCGCGGCGTGGTGGTCGGCCAGGGCGCGTTCGCGTTCAGCGGGCACCCATTCCGAGACCGGCTGTGGCGGTGAGGGTTCGACGATGCGCAGCGCGATCCGCCCGCCCTCGGCCTGCTTGGTCGACATGGCGTGTGTGGACTGGTCGACGCGCAGCAGACCGGCACCACCGTCGGTGATGGAGATGTCCCGGATACGGATGTAGGTGCCGTCCCACAGCGCCCAGCACGTCGGCGTGCCAGGTAGCTGCAGCAGGGTGCGCACCACGTCGGGGTCGACGGTGAGGGTGCCGGCGAGGTAGTCGCGGCTGCCGGTGCGGCGGGTGGTCAGTACGGCGGTGGCGGTGGCGGGCAGTTCACAGATAGTGATCAGTTCGCCGGGCTGGTCACCGGCGCGGTAGATCGCGTTCACAGGGGTGGCTCTCGTGGTCGGAGTGGTCAGGGCGGGCGGGGTGGCCGGGCAGGCGATGGCTTCCTGCCCGGCCGGTTCGTGGTGCGCAGCGTGACCACCCGCGGGGGCGGGCTTGCGCGAGATCTCCTTGGGCCGCTTGCCCGGGGAATCGGCCCGGGTTGAACGCACCACGAACATTCAGGTGGTCAGCCCCGGGTCGGGTTGATGATGGCGTCGATCTGCTCGCGCACGTACGCGGCGGCCTCGCCGACATCGTGGTTACCGACCAGCTCGAGAGCGGTGCTGCTGCCGGTGAGCGCGGCGATCACGTTGCCGAGCTGCAACTGGTCGAGGATCGCGGGGAGCAGGTCGGCGCGGGGGTCGCTGACGTCGTTGATCTGGGTGGCCTGCTCGGCGCTGCCGTCCCCAGCAGCGTTCGCCTTGTACCGCTGGTAAGCGATCTCGTTCGAGAACAGCGCCTCGATCAGCTGCTCGCGCAGGAGCGAGGTCACGTCGACGTCGCCGATCATGAGCTTCACGGGGAGCTGAGTGGGTGTTTCCCCGGCCGGGGCTGGCGCGGGGTTGCCGTGCTCGGCGAGCAGGGCCCGGAACACATCGATGTAGTCCTCGCGGCCCGGGGCGCCGATGCCGCCGCAGTTCTGGATGCGGCGGATCCAGGGGATCAGTTCCGCGTCGGTGGGGGTGGTGGTGGTCATGGAGTCCTTTCGATGTCGCCGGGCTGTAGCTCGGGCGGGCGGGGTGTACGGAGCTGGGTCATCAGCTGTTCGATCTCGGCATCGATCTCGCTGTGCCCGGTGATGGTGGCCTCGATCGTGATCCGGTCCAGGCCGGTGACCCGCACATATCGGTCGATCATGCGCAGGCACAGCTCGGCCGCTTTCGCGTCGCCGGCCATCGCCTTGGCCGACCATGCGCCCCACAGCCGTTGCAGCCGTTCCAGGACGATCGGGCGGGCCTCATCGGCGATAGCCGAGGTACGGGTGGCAGTCTCCGACAGAGCGGTCTGCACCGCCCGGTACGCGGCACCCCGGTCGCAATAGTCCAGAGCATCGGCGATCTGCTGATAGGTGCGGCCCTGCACGAACATCTCCAGCGCGTCCTCGCGGCGGGTGGCGGCCGAGGCGAGGCGCCGCGCGGCCTGCTTACCGGGCTTCACCATCCCCGACCACCACCCTCTCTTATCGACGGCACAGTGCGACTGTCACCTAGATTATCCGGTCACGCACGGGCGACAGGTCCGGCCACTCCAGCTTGCATATCGCCAGCTTGTGGCGTTCCAGCACCCGATACGGGACCGGTAGCCCGAGGTGCTGGGCGCCGATCGAGGCGAGGCACAGCGCGTCGGCCTGGTCGTCGCCGCGGAACTCGGCGTGCGGCCACAGTTTCGAGATCGCCACGGCCACGTCGACCTTGCTGGCGTGGCCGTTGTCGGTGGCCCACTTGGCGCGGCTGGTCGGCGGGCACACCAAGACCGGGATACCGAGCGCAGCGCAGGCGTCGTAGAGCTTGCCGCGGTACCAGGCTGAGTCGTGCTGGCCGGGCCCGCGCACCCCGAGGGCGGGACCTTCGAGCACGACCAGCTCGGCGTCGCGGGGTACGCGGTTCATGGTGCGGTCGCGCAGGCTGCGCAGCCGCTCGGAGCGCTGCGCCCAGGTGTCGCCCTTCTTTCCGGTCGAGGCGATGGTGCGGAACTCGACCGGATCCAGCCCCCACGGGTCACCGGGCGGTGTGGTGCGGATGATGGCGAGTCCGGTGCTGGTGAGGCTGGGGTCGATACCGACGACGGTGGGCATTGGTTGTCTTCCTGTGTGTGGTCCGGGCAGGGCAGGTGGGCGGGGTCAGGCGAGGGCGGCGCGGGTGGCGGCGAACAGCAGCCAGGCGAGGGCGACACCGAGGGCCTGGAACAGGGCGAGCTGGCGCAGCATGGGCAGGCGCAGGTGCCGGCCCGCGACTTCGAGGATGACCGCGATGATCGACATGGTGAGCAGCGCGGCGATGGTCGTGTTCATCGCACCGTCCTCGATCGCGCGGGTGAGGTCTCGGTCAGGCATGGTCCACCTCCGGCTGCCACAGCACGGTCCATTGGTTGGCCGGCAAATGTATGACGAACTCCCACCAACGCGTCACAAAGCCGAGGAAATGGACCTTGGTGTCGCCGCCGAGCCATTCACCGTCGCCTCCGTGGTCCACAGAGGCGACGTCGCCATCTGCGGACCGGAGGAGAGTGCCGGTCGGCATCGCCTCGATCTCGGTGGTGTCGATGACGCGGGCGGGTGGACGCCAGCCCTCGGCCAGAAGCGCGTCTACGGCAGCCGCCTGGTGGTCGTAGCTGATGTGCTGGCGCAGGAGCCTGTGGAGCTGGTCGCGGATGTCGTTGTCAGCCATCGGGATTCATCTCCTCATCGGCGAGTGCCATGTCGTCGGCGATCTCGCGGCAGTCTGGGCACAGGCAGTCCGGCGGGTCCCACGGTTCACCGGAACGGCCGTGGCCCAGCTCGATCTGGCAGATGTTGTTGTCAGGCACGGCGGTTCTCCTGGAGGTAGGCGCGGCGCACGCGTTGCAGCAGATCCTCGAGCGGCGCTTCGTCGGGCTGGTCGGGCAGCACCGTGCGGGCGGTGTCGAACTTGTGCTCGTATTCGATCAGCAGTGCGCGGGCCGCGTCGGATTCGGGGTCTTCGGCGACCTGTCGGCCGAACTCGTGAAATCGGTCGGGATCCTCGACGCGGATGGGCAGGTGCCCGGTGGTGTAGACCTGGTAGCCCTGCCACAGCAGCCGCATCAGGTGCCGCGCGTGTTTCTCGCGGCGGGTTTCGAGGCTGCCAGCGAATCGGCCGCGTTCGATGAGTCGCGTGAATTGGCTTGTCGCGTAACCGAAGTAGGCGCTTCGCACTCGGGGCGCGGACAGGAAATTGCTACGCAGGTGTATCAGTTCGAGGCCGTGGTCGGTGGTGTAGGTCCAGTCGTCGAGCCACAGGATTTCCGAAGCGGTCGGGTTGCACGACAGCATCAGGTACATCGCCTTGCCGATCTCGTGGCGGATCAGGCCGAGCTGTTGCAGCCCGTTGATCGAACGGACGGCTGCCCGTTCGGTTACGTCCATGACCGCGGCCAGTCGCCGCACGCCTGGCGATACTCGTGACCCGTCGAGGTCGGCGTAGGTGGCGAGGACGAGGGCGCAGTACTTCTGCTGGGCGGGCATGTCGATCTGGCGGACATGTTCGGTCCATTCCAGGCGTGCGACTGGCTGAGGTGCGCCGGTCACGATCTCGGGTGTGGGTGTCATTGGATTCCTTCCGCGAGAGATGGGTTTGTCCACAGGCGGCGTCGCTGTAGTGAGTTGCGTTGAGAGCCGGGGACGCATCTAGGGGTTGGTAGTGGTTGGTTATTTATTGGTGGGGGCTCACCGGTGAGCCCTGATACCCCTTCAAATGAGCCCTGATACCCCTCCAAATGAGCTCTGAGGTAGCCCTAACTTCAGATCACTGGAGGGTGGTTATCCACAGATGTGGATGGCAGTTATCCACAATCAGGGCTCACTGGTGAGCTGTGATCCGGGCACAATTCAGGGCTCACCGGTGAGCCCTGTTGTCTTGTCCGTGATCAGGCGGCAGGCCAGGCAACTCGGTCACGTTCGCAGGTACGGTCAGCCGGTATTCGTCGGCCAGCCCTGCGCGGCGGCTGGCACGGCTGACCAGCTCGATCAGCCCCATCTCGCGCAGAGTCGCCATCTGCCGTTTCACCGTGGCCAGGCTCTGGCACGTCACCGCCACCAATTCCTCGACGCCCGGGAAGACCCGAGACCCGTCGGGGTCGGCGTAGGTCGCCAGCGTCAGCGCCATCAGCTTGACCGTCGGCGGCAGGTGCAGGCGTTTGATCCAACGCTCCCAGTCGAACCGGTCGACGGGAACAAGCTCCATTGCCACCACCTCTCACCCAGTCCCACAGTCGAATCCCCCTCACCGGCCCTCCCCCAGCTCGAACAGCGGATCCATCTGCGCCTCGACCGCAGCGCGTTCGGTGGCTGCGCGGGTCTGCGCGTGATGCTCGCGGTCGTAGTGCAGGTGGCAGCCCTGGCAGAACGCGCGCAGGTTGTCCGGATCGCAGTGCTCGGGCGTGTGATCCAGGTGCGCGGTCGTCAGCACCACCGGCGAACCCGTGCCGTAGGCGCGCTGCCCGTGCCTGTTGTGGCAGCGCCCGTCGGCGGCCAGGTGCACGACCGGCCGCCCGCATTCCCCGCGGCATTCGCAGCGACCCTGACCGCGCGAGAACCTCACCCAGTCGGAGATCGCCCGCCAGTTCGGCGGGTAGCGCCGTCGGTTCTCCGGGCGGATCGGCATCAGCCCCACCACCACGCGCCGACGATCGCCAGCAGCCACATAGCGGTTGTGAAGCTGGCGAAGACCAGCAGCAGCGCGACGACCCCGCGCGCAGTCTCACGCATCGGTGCCGCCCTCGGGTCCGGGGCGAAGGTCGGGCAGGGGGCGTCCGATCAGCCGGAAGTAGTCGGCGAGCGCGCGCACGTAGGCGGCGGTCCCCACGGCCGCCAACGACAGCGCCGGCGTGGCCGCCGCAGCGCCACCCCTGGCGGGGTGCGCTGCGGCCCGCACTACCGGATCAGTCGTGACTGTGTGACTGTCTCCGAGATACATGGGTCAGGCGTTGTCGCTGCGGTCGGAGAACGCCACCACGTTGCCGCCCTCGGCCTCGGCCTCGGCGGGCGCGGTGTAGTCGCCGTACTGCTCGCCGGTGCGGGCCTCGCCCGGGGTGGCGCTGTCGTCCTCGTCCTCGTCTTCGAACGGCAGCTCGGGATCGCGCGGGCGCTCGATCGTCTCGCCCAGCGTTGCGTTGGTGACCTTCCATCTGGTTTTGTGGCGGACACCTTCGGAAATCGACTCGTAGCCGGACGCGGTGCATTCGACGGTCACCGACATTCTGCGGATCTCACCGGGCTTGGGGCGGTGCTCGAACTGATCGGTGGGCATACCGGTGAAGTTGTATCGGGTGAATCCCTCTGCGGTGCCCTTGGTCCCGCCCTTGGTCCCGTTGTGCCTGGTGACCTTCGCCATGCTGGCGCCCTTCTCTTGGTGGGGTGGTTGGTTGGAACTGCCGGCGGCTACGGTGCCGTCGGCGGCAGCTGGTCGAGCGCCTGCAGCAGCAGGTCACGCACGAACAGCGGGTCTGTGTCGAGCAGGTGGCCGATCACTTCGCGCTGGTCGTCGCGCTGGCGCAGTGCGGCAAGCGTTTTCGGCAGCGGGTGCGTGGCCGCGGGGCGGGCCTGGCTGTCGTCCTCGGCCTTGCCCGCGTGCGACTGTTCCGCGTCCGCGAGCGATTCAGCCTCGGCGCGCGCCTGGTTGATGTCGTAACCGAGCTTCGCGCGGTCGTTCTCCATCCCTTTGTCGCAGGTGGCGAGGATGAAGCCAGACCCCTTGGGGTCGTGGACGAAACAGCGCATGTCGCAGTACCGGCAGTATGGTCCCATCGCCGCACCGCCTTGGGGGTCATGGTCATCGGTCGATGTCTCCATTTCTCGTCTTGTGCAAGGGATTTGGCGGCGGTTCGTCAGCCGCGCTTTCGGTGGCGAGCTTTGCGTGCGCGGCGGCTGGTTCGCTGACGGTGGGCCTTGCCGAGGTCAGCGGACTGGGCCGCCGCATTCGCGGTGGCGGGCGGTTCGGGTGCCGGCGGGTTGGGCTCGGGGTTGGGGGTGGCGTCGGCGATCACGTCGGCCGCTTCGCGTTCGGCCAGGCGCTGGGCGTACAGCTCGGCACCGTTGCGTTCGTCGGCGTCGAGGGTCGCGGCCAGCTCCGGGGATTTGGGCAGCAGCTTGGCCAGCTGGCGCACTACCACCTTGCGTTCCATCCAGCTTTGCGGGTCGGTGTGCCCGGGGTTGGGTCCTTCCTTGCCGCCGCGCAGCTCCCGCACTTCCTCGGGCCAGAGCACTTCGAACGGCGCGTCGTTTCCCGTGGGCAGTTGCGCGATCGCGTAGTAGGCGATGATCGGGCCGCGGTCTCCGCGCGCCTTCTGGTGCACCAGATAGGGTGTGGTCCCCTTCTGGTGTTTGAACACGTCGTGCTCGCGCACGGCCTGCGCGTCGATCGAGGACACGAGACCGGACTGCAGTACCTGCTTGACGTAGCCCTGATACCCGATCCACAGCTGGCATTCCCACCATGGCTGTTGGCTGGCTTCGTCGATCTGCATCTCTGGCATCAGCCAGCACTGCCCGTTCACCGATGGCTCGAGGCCGAGCACGGCGGCGGTGAGCACCGCGCCGGAGATGCTGCGTACCGAGCAGCGCGCCAGCTTCGGATTCAGCCGGACCGCGGTGACCGCGACCCGTACCATCCGGTCGGCGTCCATGTGGCGCGGCAGCGCGCGGGCGATCTGATCATGCAGTCCGACAATGACATTGGTCATCGCGAGCTGCAGCTGCTCGTCGCGGTCGGTCTCGGCCGGGGGTGCCGGCGGGGGTGCGTCGGTGCGGGCGGCGACCGCCGCGCGGGTCCGTTCGCGCAGGTTGTGACCCATCGATCAACCTTCCTGTTCGGGTAGGGGGAGCGGGAATGCCGTGAATCGGGTGGCCTGGTGGCGCAGCCACACATCGGGGTGGTCGCGGCGCAACGCCTTGGAATCGATCGCGTCGACCTTGATGCGGTACTCGGACGCCAGCGCAGGTTCGGCGTCCTCGAATTGCTTGCTGGCCCAGGTGGCACCGGTGATCTTGGCCAGCGGGCGACCGCTGAGGGTGAGCGCGGCGGCGTCGCCCATCATCAGCCGCATCTCGTTCTCGGCCTGCCGCTTGGCTTTCGCGCCTGCCTTCTCCGCGTCCGCGGCTGTGCGCCACTGCTGGGCCAGCTGCACCGCCCGCGCGATGTCCACACCACAGTCGACTTCGTCGAGTTCGATGGTGCCGCTGTGGCGCGGGAACCTGCGGAGCAGCCGGGCCCGGGTCGCCGCCGAGGGATCCAGCGGCGGCGGGATATCGGTCAGGACGTGCGCATTCCAGAGCCTGGCTTCCTCATGGCAGATCATTTCGATGATCTCGTCATCGCGTTCGATGCGCGCGATCTTCAACCTGTTGCCGCCGACCAGGCCGGCCACCCACGCATGACTCGCGCCGGACACCGCCATGTTGTGCTGGCACTGCAGCTCGGCCCGGTCGGGCACCTGCCCGTCCCACTGGTGCGCCGCTCGCTCGCCGGTCGCCTTGCCTTCGTAGATGCCGCCATCGGACACCGCGCCGTCGAGGTTGGTCTGCATCCACGGATAGCTCAGCGACCGCAGGGTGCCCGGCAGTTCGACCGCCAGGCCGAGGCGCTCCATCGCGACCGCGCGCACGATCGGCTCGAAAGCCGTGCCCCAGAACATCGACTCGGTCTCGGGCTTGTGCGGTGCGCGCCCGGTCTTGTCCTCCCACACGGTGTACGGGCTGTCATATTGGCCGCCCATACCCATGACCGCCGCACAGTCCGACCCGCCGATTCCCTGGCCGCGCACGCGCAGCCACTCGGCGCGGTCGGCCCCGTACTCCAGCACCTCCACGCAGTGCTCTGCCAGTGCGCTACTCATCGTCGCCTCGAGACTGCGCGTCCGGGAGAGGCAGACCGAGGAACTCGTGCAACGCCAGCCACTCGCTCTTGGCGCGCACACAGAACCCGCCATGGATCCCGCGCCGCTCGCCCAGAGTGATCGCGTTGAGCCCGCATGCCTTGCGGACAGGGCATGTGTCGCAAACCTTCATCGCGTTCTTGGCGTCCGGGCTGGTGCGCGCGTTGCTGCTCCACCAGTGCAGGCAGGGGTGCTGACCGCACGCGGCCAGCTCCTGCCAGCTGATCAGGATTCCGGTCATCGCATGTCCCATCCGGTCGGGCCGTCCGGGTCGTCGAGACTGCCGGGGCGGGCCAGTGGTCGGTAGGTGCAATCGGCTTCGGTGCTGCGCCGCTCGTCGTGCTCCCAGCGCGGATCGCACCGCGCTCGCAACTGGGCCGGGCTCACCAGACCGATCCGATCTGCAAACCGATCGCGCCGCCGAAGAACGCGCCGATCGCCATGCCCCAGAACCACACCGCGGACTCGATCCGGATGCGGTCGATCAGCTCACGCACCCGGTCGGAGAACCGGCCGGCGGGGCGGGCGTGGCGCGGGATGTGCACGGGGGCCATCTGCAGGGTCGGCTGCTCGTCGGCCGGGATGCGCGACTCGAACCGGGTATAGGTCGGAATCGGTCCGGTCGGGTCGTCGAAGTGGCCGTGGTGATGGGGGCCGTGGTGCCGCCTCATGCGTCCGCGTCCTCGGTCATGACGGACGCCCGCTCGCTCAGTTTCACCGTCAGCACCCGCATCACCACGTGGTGCTGCCGGATCTTGTCGTTGCCGGAACCGACCTCGCTGATCATGGGGGCGCTGTGCTGCACAGTGGCGAAACGACGGATCGCCTCCTGGACGGCGGCACGCCGCCCCGCCTCATCGTCGAACAGGTGGTTTGCGGCATGAGCAGGCCACACGCCCGCCCCGGCGAAGAACCGCGCGAGGACCCCGGCAACGAACCCATCGGAATCGGCTTCGGCCAGGTCGGCCAGAGCACGCAGGTCAGCGGCAACATCGCTGGGCGACGGGCTACCGGTCGTCGGTTGAATGAACATGGTTACACCCTCACTGTCTCGTAGATGATCGGCTGCGGGGTTCACTGACCGGACTTCTCGGCGTGCGCGAGGATCGGTTCGCACCGCCACTCGACCTGCTCGACCTCGCGGGTGACGCTCACCATCGGTGCGGCAGCAAGGTATTCGGGGTCCGGCACTTCCTCGGTGACCTGGGTGACACCGGTCACGATCCGCTCGCACACGTCGTTGCGCCGGGCCGTCAGCCGCAGGGCCAACGCGCGCAACCCGATCCGCGACTCGTGGAATCCGTCGCTGTATGTCTTGGCGACCGGGCCCGTGGCCAACGGCTTGATCCGTCGGATCGTCTCGGCCAGGATCGCGGGCACTTCGCGCACGATCATCCCGCCCTCGATCGAGTACGCCGCGGAATGCTCGGGGAAGATCGAACGCTCGAACACACCGTGCAGCACAGCCGCAATGAATCCGTCGCCCTCGGCGAGGTCGGCCAGGGCCCGCAGGTCGGCAGCAACATCGCTGGCCGCAGGGCTGCCCGCCTTCAGCTGGATATCCATGGTTACACTCCTACTGTCTCGTTGATAGGTGGCCGGTGGGGCGTGGTCCCCCCACCGGGTCGGGGCTGGTTTAGTAGCTGGTCACTTGGCCCGCGATCCGATGCAAGGCAGTGACTGCATCGGGTCGCGGGACCTTGCCCGGTCCGAGATCGATACTCGCGACCACTCCATGGAGCTGCCCGCGCATCAATGCATCTGCCGCACATGCGGACTGCACCGGGCACTGCTCGGCGCAGCGCTGACGCAGCGGCGCGGTGAGTTCGTCGCGGTCGTCACCGATGGGCAGGGTCGGAAAGAACTGCTCCATCGGAACACCCGAGCGTCGGCAGTGGGCCCAGGCCAGGAACATGCGCTCGGTCATGAGATCTGCTCGCGCATCGCGGCCCGCAGTGCGGAGTCCAAACCACCGACAACCGCAGGCGGAGAGCTGATCACCGCGACCTCGGGCCGCGCGTCGGTGCGGCCGTGCAGCCAGCCGAGCACGACGGCCTGCGCGGCGTAGGTGTCACCGTGCGGGGTGACCCCGAGCCGCTCGGGCATCGGCGCGCCGCCGCCGGACAGGGTCGCGGCGAAAAGATCGCCGTCAGTGGTCCAGAGCACGGTCAGCAGCGCGCCGCGCCGCGCGTACCCGGTGGCGGCGGTGTTCTCGTAGGCCATGACCCACCCGGCGCGCACGGCGTCGGCGGTGATCATGCTGCGGGCGGTGATGCGTGGTGCGCTCACAGGCCGGGCCCCCAGGTCCAGATGTCGATGACCAGCATCGGCGTTTCGAATCGCCACGGATTGATCCACAGGGCAAAAGATTTCAGCATCGGTGTGTCTCCTTGGTGAACAGCCCCGCCAGGGTGGCGGCGGCGGTGTCGGTCAGCGGCGGGTAAGTGATCCCCGCCGCGCGGTCCAGTACGGCCCGGGCGGCGACGCGCTCACGCAAGCTCATGTGGTCGCGGCGCTGCTCCAGTTCGGTCTCGGTGATCACTGGTCGGATCCTTCGGCGGGCCGCCGGCTGAGGCGGGCGGTCTCGTCTCGGCTGGGGGTGCTCTCTCCCGGGGCGGGAGTCGGACGCCGACCCAGGCGAGCGAACCCCGCGGCGATCTGGTTGCGGGCCTCGGCGACCTGCCGCGCGGTGGCGGCGTCGATTTCCTCGCGCACGATCTCGCGGATCCGATTCTCGGTCAGCTCGGTCATCGTGGGATTCCTCTCGTGGGTTGTGCCGCCCTTCGGCGAGCAGGTGGCGCGGGAACGACCGCCTGGTGGCCCTCGCCGAGGGGGCGGCGATCCGGGCGCGGTGTCGGTGTGCCGCGCACGGAAGCGTGTTATGCGCTGCGCTGCAAGTTGCGGCGGGCGCGTGCGGTCAGCCCCACCCCGCCGCCAGGGCGGATGGGCGCGGGCTGAGGTTCGGGGTCGGGCGCGGCGGGCAGGTACGCGCCGGTGCTGCCTCCGTTGCGGGCGACCGAGTCGCGGGCGAGCTTGGCCATGTAGTCGACCAGCGCGGCTATGTCGGATTCGCTCATGCGCCACTTGCGCCCCGACTTTTTGCCGGGGATGACACCGGCGCGCAACAGGTCCTGGATCCAGCGCACCGACGGCGCGCCGGTCTTCGCGGCCACGTACGCCAGGTCGTAGGTCTCGATTTCCAGACTGGTCACTGTTGCCCCTTAGGAGGAATGGGAAGGCGGTTCGCACTGGCGAGTTCGTGGCGCAACTGGTCGTCGAGCACAAGGTCGAGATGCATCTGCGATTGCAGATCGCCGAGCGCGCGGCGCACGTCGACGAGCTTGCGCGCCAGCTCGGGAAGCACATGGGGGTGCACAGTCCACGCCGACCCGGTGAACCAGAACCACGCTCGGAATTCCTTCTTGGGACGGCAGCAGTCCTGCATCAACACCCCCGCATCACGCAGTCCACGAGTGAGGTCGGCAACCTCGAATTCAAGGCCGTACCGCTGCCGGATCAGCGCTGCCAGCTCATGCCAGGTGACCGTGTTCGGGCTCGTGGGTCGTGGGCTGGTTCGCGTGAAATGCGTTTCGATGACCTCGGCGACTTCACACTGGTAGTCGACCAGCTTCGGCCGCACGTGTTCGGCCACCCGCGAGACTGGGATCGTCGCCAGGTGCATCAGGAACGAACGCACATCCGCAGCAATCATGTTGTACGTCTTGCCATCTGAGCCAGTTGCTCGTGTTACGCGAGTGGTTGCCCACGGCTGTTCCTGCAGATTCGCGATCTGCTGGTGCGGCTGCAATCCGATCGCCTCGAAGGCGGGTTTGAGGATCACGAACGGCTTGCCGTCGACCGCCGCAACCATCAGTTGATCGCCGTGGAACTCGATCGTCGCCAACGATTCGGATACGACGCTCATACGATCAGCCCAGCTGCCGTTGAGAGATCGAGTGCTGTAGCTTCAGGCATCGAAGACTCCTTTCTTCATTCGCGGCCCTCCCCTGTTCGCCCAGGTGGGGGCCGTTTTCACGCGAACACTAGACCGTCATCCGACTTGCGCATCGATTGACACCAGCGACGCGACTTCTTGGGCATCGAACAGCTCAGCCCAGGGGACATCGAGCCTGGCCGCTATCGCGATTGCCAGATCCTCGGAAACCGTTCGGAGCTTTCCCGATTCCAACGCCCAGATAGTTGTGTGACTGCGCCGCACCAGCATTGCCAGCTCCCGCTGGGTATACCGACGTTGCTTTCGCCAGCGCCGCAGGGTTGCGGGGTCCCGCAATCGCATCCAGTGACTCCTTGACTGTCGCGGCTTTCGCCGGGTTTGCTGTGCCACCTCATCCTGCTTTCCACTTGCCGGGTTGTCAATCGATGGCCATGACACTAAGCGCTGCATTGCCAAGCTGTCAACCGTCAATCACGCCGCTAGATATGCGAAACTGAGCAAGAGAGTTGCCAGCCGCGTTGGGCGTCTTGGCTTACGCAACAAAGCAGCCAGCGAGGAGGCTCAGCACATGACAACCTTGCGTGACTTACTCCAGGCAGCCTCCGACAAGGGCATGTCCACCCGCGCAATGGAGAAGGCGGTGGATATGGCGGCCAAAAGTTCCGGCATCGACATGCGCCTCAACCGTGGGACCGCCTCCCTGATCCTGAGCGGGAAGTACAAATCGAAGCCGTCCGACTCGACAATCCGAGCCATCGCGTATCTGGCCGGCACACCCGAGTCAGTCGCCTTCGCCGCGGCCGGCCAGCTCATGCCAACCATCTCGTTCCGCGACGAAGTTCCAGCCGAAGCAGACAAGCTCTCACCTCGGCGGCGCCGCATCGCCCTAGAGGTCATCCGCAATCTCTTGGAAGCCGAAGAACTCGAACACGCCCAGCAAGGCATCCGCCTGACCGCCGGCATGACACGGGCCGAATTCGACGAAGCCATGAGGAAGGCCGAGGAACTACTGCCAGGGATGGTCGAGGCAGTGAGAGTCCGACCCGAGGACGACCACTCGGCCACTGCTCACCCATTGCCCTCAGACGAGATGCCGCCGTGGAACCCTGACCGTCAACTGGCCGCATTCGCCCCCGAAGACGGCGATATCGACAAAGACCGCGAGGACTGGGACAACATCTCGTAGCACCCAGTTGGCATCCCATGGCATCTGGTTGACACGATCCGTCATAGCTAGCGGGGCGCTAAACCCTAGCAACCCATATCGAACGTGTGTTTGAATCCCGTTTCATGGGGACTTCTTTACGAATACAAAACGATCGGTGGGATCCCTGGCGACACCTCAGCCGCCACCACCCCCACATCCGTGTCAACTGCAAAGCCGCCCTACCAGGCACTCAACGCGCAGCCTGGACCACTGACGGGATCTACCTCGACCGCTCCCTCGGCCAGGCCGCCCGCCGATGCGCGCTCGGGCACGAAATCGTCCACCTCGAACGCGGGCCCCTACCAACCGATCTCAGGCTGGCAATCCGCGAAGAGCGAACCGTAGGCACTATCGCAGCGACACGATTGATCCCGCTGGCGGGCCTCACCGAAGCGGTGATGTGGGCCGAGCCGTCGAATCACTACGAACTCGCCGAAGAACTATTCGTGGATATCCCCACCCTCAGGATCCGACTACACCACCTCACCTCCAAAGAGGTGCAGCACATCGATTCCGAGCTGGTGCGACGGATGCCCTGGCACATGTAGACCAACCAGTAGTCGATCAACTTTCGGCCGCACGTGTTCGGCCATCCGCGAGACTGGCATCGTCGCCAGGCGCATAAGAAGCGGACACATATCCGCGGCAATCATGTTGTACGTCTTGCCATCTGAGCCAATTGCTCGCGTTACCCCCAATAAAACTCGGCCGCTCTCTCGCGCTCTCCTGGGCGCGGATCCCCTGATCATCAAGGGGTCCAACGGATGCCAATGGCAGCGGTCAGAGCCCCTGCGACCTGCCGAAAACCTCGCGGGCAGTACCCGTTGCCGCGGCAACACAGCCCCCGTAACCTGCAGGTCGCGAGACGTACAGAGCTTCACGCTGGCGTCACGTTCGCGCACGTTGGGCATGTTTTGCCTGGTCAGAGGTGGGGTTCAAATCCCCTATCCTCCGCTTCGAAGGCCCCGGCCGGACCCAGTCCGGCCGGGGCCTTCCGCATATCCCGGCCCGGCGGTCGTGGGCGAGGTCGCCATCGCCCCCCGGCGCTCTGGTGCCCGATCTGGTGGACGTGGACCAGCGGCGCACTGGTCGCGGCCATGGATCTCAATAGCCGGATCGCACGGATCGCGCGCCCGGCGCTGGCCGGTGTCCTGGGGCTGGTCGTGCCCACATCAGCGCTGTTCATCGCGGGCACAATGACTTTCGTGGTGTCGGTGGCGGCACGGTCCGCTCGAGGGCACGCCGGTGGAGATCATGTGATGGGCTTTGGCCAAGTTGCAGTTGGGTTCTCGTCAGGGTGCGACGAGATGACCGACCAAAACGGATGATTGGCACGAAACACCTATTGGTTGGGTCCTTGCGTTGGCCCGATCGGTGCAGTCGGGCGTGATGTGTTGCAGCCCTGGGGATTCGAGTTAATCGATGGCTAACTTTCGAGAGCGCGATTGCGCGCGTCCGCACAGCACCGAATCTGAAACTGGCGCGGTGCACAATCCGGGGACCGGCCGCACAGTACCCTCGCCGCCATGATGGAGATCACATCCGCGAGATCCACAGATGGCGACGTGCAAGCGCCCGCGCTGCACAGGGCGGGGGGCGTCATGGGGCGACTGAGTTCGTTCAGACCCCGGTTGGCACATGCTTCGCTAATTGTCGCGGGCGTAGTAGCAGTCAAGTCATTTCAAATGTCTTTTTCCGCTCTGCACCAACTCTCGATACGCAATCTGGTACCGCCCGACCTGGCCTCGAATGTGCCGATCGCCGTCGACGGCCTGGTAATCGGTTCGATCATCGCCACCGCCTCGTTCCGGCAATGGAGCGTCGGCTGGTGGTATTCGACCGTGCTGTTCGTTCTGTCGACCATGCTCTCGATTGCCGGGAATATCCAGTACGCCCACGAGATCGGTGGCGGTGTCGTGGCCATGTTCATTTACGCCGGCATGCCGCTGACCATGCTTTTCGCGGTGCACCTCACGTTGATGCTCTGGCAACGCGGCAAGCAGGTCGCGGCCGAGCTGGCAGCCGAGCTCGAAGCCGCCGGGCTCGGCGCCGCCGAGCCCGAGCCCGACCTCGAGACCGCCGAGCTCGAAGCCGACCTCGAGGCCACCGAGCTCGAGGCCGAGTCGTTCACCTCACCGGATCCGGAGCACTCCGCGGAAGCCTTGGCAGCGCGTCAGCCCAGGCTCTACCCGCTCGAATCCATCGGGCCCGGGTATTCCCGCGGGCAGACCGCAGGCATCGGTGCACAGCACAGGTCAGCTGCGCCGGACGGCGTCGAACGACCCCAGGTCTCGATGACCGCCGCGCAAATGTAATGGCGGATGCAGCTCGATCGACCCCTCAGTCACCTCTGAAACCCTCTCTGGAGCGAAAAATGGCGATGAACATGTGGCAGGACCAAGGAGTAGATCAGTTCCGGGAAATCGCGAGCCGGCTGGCTTCGATCATCCAGAACAGTCTGGATCGATCGGGTGCGATGACACAGTTCACCGACGCAGTCGGCAACGTCGAAGCATTCACCGATCTGATGATCGAATACTCCGGTCGGTGGTTCAGTGAGACGGGCGGACGCTCGACACTGATGGGGCCGGAACTGTTCTGGATGTTGTCCGAGCCCGGCCCGCGGCGCGGCCCGGTGGTCAGCATGCGCAGCCAGGAATCCGGTGTCGAATCCGAAGTCAATGCCGGGCATCGCGCCCGAAAATTGTTGTTGATCTGCGTTTTCGAAGCACTCGCACATAGTCAATGGGGCGTCCCCGAGGGCGTCTCGGAGCATCCGCTGGTCAACGGTATGGTCTGATCCCGCTGTTGAACTCGACGATCCATTCGCTTGATCGAAAGCATCAGAGGTGATTCGGGCAAACAGGCAACATTGCTGGGCCCGCAAGGCTTCGGCCGGACTCGGTCCGGCCGGAGCCTTCCGCATATCCAGCCCCGCAACACATCCGGCCCCGGTCAGCCCGTGCCGCCGGATTCCCGCAATGCGCAGGTGATCTCGTCGATCGCCGAATCCAGCAGGGCGCTGTAGCGGTCCACGTCGGGGATTACCGCGGGATCGGCGTGGATGGAGACGGTGACCGTGTCGCCGAGGCCGTGGATGCCGTGAGTCAGGTGCATGACCGTGCCGAGCGCTGGAAAGCCGGCCGTGAATCGGGCTGCGCCGCCGCCGAATCGGAGGTCCGCCGGACCGCGGTCGACGCTGGAGACGACGGTATGACCCGAAACTCGTTCGGGGAGCACATCTATCGGGGCGTGCGTCACATCATGGTGCAGCAGCGGGGCGGGAAGGACGGCGGTCACCGAATCCTGCGCGTCCTGGAGCGGATGTGCGGCGCGAGTGCGGCGCGCGGCGAGGTCGGCGGCGATGCGGTCGGCGCGGGTGCGCGGCAGGGGTGCGGCGACGGCCAGATCCACCGACAGGTCGCGGTAGCCGTTGCGGCCGGCTGCCGCGGTGGCGATCGCCATGGGGACCTGGGCGCGCAGGTCGGCGACCGCGGCGCCGCGCTCCGAGAGATAGGTCTCCAACGCGATGGAAATGGCGGTGAGCGCCACCACCGTTACCGAGTGGTCCGGTACCCGCAGCCGATCCTGGTCGCACACCAGCATGCGCACGATATGCGCGGCAGGCGGTGCGCCGGTGCCGTTCAGGGCCGTCGGTTCGGTATCGGGTGCGGGCGGCGGCAGTTCCCCGGCCGCCGTGAGCTCGGCCAGCCGGCGCTGGGCCCGGGCGGCGGCCAGACCGCGAACGACGGTGCGCGCCATGCCGATCGGGATGCCGGGCAGCGCAACAGTAGCGGCGAGGGCGCTCGTCACGACATCACGAAGGCTGCGCGGGAGGTACCGACCGACGAGTCGGCGCGAGGGGACCCCGGTGGCAGATGCCGGAAATTCACTGCTGCTGAACAACGCTCGCGCGATGGCAGCGGCGCGGCGGCCGTCGGCCAGGGCGTGGGATAGCTGGAGCACCACTACCAGCGCACACTCACCGGTAGCGAATCCCGGGACGTCCCGGACACTTCGGAACACGTGCAGCCGCCAGGGGCGGTCGTTCGCATTCAGGCCCGCGCCGAGCAGATCGCCCACCGCGGCGGTGACATTCACCCACGTGGCGTCCGAGAGTCGATGGTCGACGAACTGCTCGTTCGTGAATTCGCAAGTCGCCCAAATCGGATACGCAATATTTGCAGGAGTATCCAGCACATGGATCAGCAAATCCGGAATGTGGACCACCCGGCCGGCGACGGCCGCCCGCAGCTCGCCGGCCTCGCGTCCGGTGTTGGCGAAGCAGTAGAGCAGGAACAGGTCGTTGCGGGTACGCGCGGACAGCCAGTACATGGTGGCGTCCCGGGCGGCCAGGGATTTCACCCGATGACCATAACGAAACCCCGTACGGCGCAGCGCCTCCGGGTGCTACCGTTTGTAGTAGAAGCCTTACCATTCTCCCGGGGGCGGGGTGACCGCGATGGCAACCACCAGCAGGCTCGCCGGTCGACTTGCGCAACAAGCCGATGGCATGGACGAGCGCTACAAAGGCGCCGCATTCCTCAAAAGATCGATCAACAAGGTATTTCCGACACACTGGTCGTTCCTGCTCGGTGAAATAGCGCTGTACAGCTTCATCATTCTGCTGCTGTCCGGCGTCTATTTGACCTTGTATTTCGACCCGTCCATGCAGGACGTCACCTACAACGGCGCCTATCAGCCGCTGCGCGGGGTCACCATGTCGCGCGCCTACGAGAGCGCGCTGAACATCTCCTTCGACGTCCGCGGCGGACTCTTCGTCCGGCAGGTGCACCACTGGGCCGCACTGCTGTTCACCGCGGCCATGATCATCCACATGTGCCGGGTCTTCTTCACCGGCGCGTTCCGCAAGCCCCGCGAGGCCAACTGGGTGATCGGCGCACTGCTGTTCATCATGGCCATGTTCGAGGGCTTCTTCGGCTACTCGCTGCCCGACGACCTGCTCTCCGGCACCGGCCTGCGCGCCGCCTTCGCCGGAATCACCCTGGGCAGTCCGGTGATCGGCACCTGGCTGCACTGGCTCATGTTCGGCGGGGACTTCCCCGGCAGCATCATCATCCCGCGCCTCTACATCGCGCACGTGCTGCTGCTGCCCGGAATCATGCTGGCGCTCATCGGAGTTCACATCGCGCTGGTCTGGTACCAGAAGCACACCCAGTACCCGGGCCCGGGCCGCACCGAGAAGAACGTCATCGGCACCCGCATCGTGCCGGTCTTCTCGCTGGACCAGGGCGCGTACTTCGCCTTCACCCTCGGCGTGCTGGCGCTCATGGGCGGGCTGCTGCAGATCAATCCGATCTGGAACCTGGGGCCCTACAACCCCTCTCAGGTCTCCGCCGGCACCCAGCCCGACTTCTACATGATGTGGACCGACGGCTTCCTGCGCCTGTTCCCGGCCTGGGAGGCCTATCCCTTCGGGCACACCGTCCCGGGCGCGTTCTCGGTGGCGCTGTTCATGCCGCTCATCTTCACGCTGATCATCACCTACCCGTGGATCGAGAAGCGGCTCAGCGGCGATCGGGCCCGGCACAACCTGCTGCAGCGGCCGCGCGACGTGCCGGTGCGAACCGCCATCGGGGCCATGTCGCTGAGCTCCTACCTGATCCTCACCCTGGCCTGCGTCAACGACATCATCGCCTTCAAGTTCGACATCTCGCTCAATGCCACCACCTGGGCCTTCCGCATCGCGCTGCTGACCGTCCCGCCGCTGGCCTACACCATCGCCTATCGGCTGTGCGTGGGTCTGCAACGCGCCGACCGCAGCGTGCTCGAGCACGGCATCGAAACCGGTGTGGTGCGGCGACTTCCGCACGGCGAGTACATCGAGGTGCACCAGCCGCTCGGGCCGGTGGACGAGCAGGGCCATCCGATTCCCCTGGCGTATCAGGGCGCCCGGGTACCCCGGAAGATGAACGAACTCGGGATCGCCGGCCGCCCCGGCACCGGCGCGTTCTTCTGGTCCGATCCGCCCGAGGAGCGCGAACTCAACGCCGCCAACGATCATGCGGCCGAGCACGCGCAACTGACGGTGCTGCGCAAGGTCCAAGACCGCGCCCACTGAAACCGCACCTACAGGTTCGCGGCCGTCTCGATTCTGGACTGACGTAGTGGGGGAGCGAAGCGGAGGAGCGGAGGAGGGAAGAATCGAGACCTCGGGGCCGCGAACCCGCCCGGAGCGAAGCGGAGGGCAAATTGACACAGAGCGAAGCCCCCGAGTCTCCGGGACTCGGGGGCTTCAATTGTTCCCGGTGGCGCAGCGGTCAGGCCCGCTTGAACTCGCCATCGGAGACGCCCGCCACGAAGGCATCCCATTCGCCGGGGGTGAAGGCCAGGATCGGCCCGGCACCGTGGTCCTTGCTGTCGCGGAGCGCGACATTGCCGTCTCCGAGGAAAGCGACCTCCACGCAGTTGCCGTTGGGCCCGCTGTGTTTGCTCTTGCGCCACACGGCGCCGGTGAAATCCACCTTCACGGTACTAGCTCCTTTTCTGCGTCAAGCTTGGAATCTTGCTGGCATCGATCTTGGCGACCTCGGGATCCATCCTTAATCACGAATCCCAGGTGTGCTTCGGGTCGCACGCAAACGCTCCGTACAACCCGTTCTCTGCACTTCGCGATGGGAATGCACCCCCGATGGCCGTTCCCGCGCTAAACCCTAGCAGGGTTCGTCATAGGGAGATCGCATTCTTTCGTTTTCAACCAGCAAATTTGTGGCAAGGTTAGCCAGCTAATTATTTGCACAGAATTAGCTTTAATTTGAGGCTATTCGATTTCAGAAGTCCGAATTCCGTTACCCAGCCATTCGCGCACCCGCAGGCGAACTCCGCGCGGGCCGCCGGCACCGGCCATGGGGAATCATGGAGGGCATGCCCCAGCCGACCCACGACGACACCGGACGGGACCGCGACGAGAACGGACGCGCCCGGAATGCCCGACCTCGTGACCGTTTTGGGCGACCCCTCCCCTTCGGCAGCGCCGGCATCCCCCGCATACCCGATGATCTCGACCTGCCGCCCCTCGAAACCCTCGACTACGCCCAGCGGCTGCTCGACGACGGCCTGGCCTTCAACGCCCATGAGGTCCTCGAGGCCGCCTGGAAGAGCGGTCCGTTCGCCGAGAAATCGCTGTGGCAGGGCCTCGCGCAATTTGCCGTTGGACTGACCCACATTCAGCGCGGGAATCCGAAGGGCGCGCGCACCCTGCTCGAGCGCGCGGCACAACGGCTCGCCGCATACGGACCCGCGCCCTACGACATCGACACACCCGGCCTGGAGGCCCGCGCGCACGCCCTGCTCACCGCGCTCGACCAGGGAAAACCCATCTCCGACAACGATCTTCGGCCCCGGCTCACAATCCCGCACTGAATTCGCAAGCCCGCTGTCGCACCGCACCCGGCGTGTGCGCCCGCAAGAAGGCGAAGGACCAGCGGCGCTGCGAAGCATGCGAACTACCATCGACAACCGTGCCCACCGACCCCGCCACCGCAACAACCGGCCGCCGGGCTCCCCACCCCGGCCACGGTCCGACCACGCGCGGCGTGGGCCGCTTCGCGCCCAGCCCGTCCGGTGACCTGCACCTGGGCAACCTCCGCACCGGACTGCTGGCCTGGCTGTTCGCCCGCTCCACAGGCCGCGGATTCCGCATGCGGGTGGAAGACCTGGATCGGGTGAAGAAGGGTGCGGCCCAGCGGCAGCTGGAGGATCTGGCGGCCATCGGGCTGGACTGGGATTCGCCGGTGGTGTGGCAGTCACAGCGGCTGCCGCTCTACCCCGCCGCCATCGAGCGCCTGACCACCGCGGGCCATACCTATGAATGCTTCTGCACCCGCAAGGAGATCCAGCAGGCGGTGACCGCACCGCACGGCCCGATGGGCGCCTACCCGGGGACCTGCCGCGACCTCACCGAGCACGAGAAACAGCGCCGGCGCGACGCGGGCCGGCCCGCCGCGCTGCGGCTGCGCGCCGAGGTCGGCGAATTCACCGTCACCGATCGCCTGCTCGGCGAATACCGCGGCGCGGTGGACGATCTGGTGCTGCGGCGCGGTGACGGCACCCCCGCCTACAACCTCGCGGTCGTGGTCGACGACGCCGAACAGGGCATCGACCAGGTGGTGCGCGGTGACGACCTGCTGCCCTCCACGCCACGGCAGGCGTATCTGGCGACCCTGCTCGGGCTGCCCGTGCCCGAATACGCCCATGTCCCCTTGGTACTCAACACTTCCGGGCAACGGCTCGCGAAACGCGACGGCGCCGTCACCCTGCGCGACCGGATGGCCCTCGGCGAATCCCCGCAACACGTGCTGGGATTGCTCGCGGCGTCATTGGGCTACTCGGGCGCAACTACGCCGTCCGCCTTGCTGGCGCAATTCGATCCGGAAAACCTGCCGCGCGAACCGTGGACACTCGACCCCGACGGGTTGTTGCAACCCAGTTCGTATCCGTAACGTACGCACTCGACCAGATCCCGAACGAATTCGACGAGGACGGCGAAACAATGACGAGCGGTGGGTACGACCCCAACCAGTATCCGCAGGGTGGCCAGCCGTACGGGCAGCCGCATCAGCCCCAGCAGCCGTACGGTCAGCAGCCGTACGGACAGCAGTCCGATCCCTACGGCCAGCAGCCGCAGCAGCCCTACGGACAGCAGTCCGACCCCTACGGCCAGCAGCCGCAGCAGCCCTACGGACAGCAGTCCGACCCCTACGGCCAGCAGCCGCAGCAGCCGTACGGCCAGCAGCCCTACGGACAGCAGCCCGACCCGTACGGGCAGCAGCCGCAGTCGTTCGGTCAGTCCGACGCCTATGGCCAGCAGCAGCCCTATGGCCAGCAGCCGTACCAGCCCTACCCGGGCGGCGGCCAGCCCGGTTTCGGCGCCGGCGGTTTCGGTGGCGGGCAGCCGGGTGACCTGTGGATCCGGTTCGCCGCCCGCATCATCGACGGCCTGATCATCGGTATCCCGGGCGGCATCATCGCGGCGCTGCTGCCCAACAGCATCGCCTGGGCCTGGGACGTGCTGCTGCCGATCATCCTGTTCGGCTACTTCATCCTGATGGAGACCCAGCAGGGCGGCCAGACGCTCGGCAAGAAGCTGCTGGGCCTGCGGGTGGTCGGCCCCGGCGGCGGCCCGATCGACCCGGCCACCTCGGCCAAGCGCAACCTGTACGTGGTCGTCCAGCTGATCCCGTGCCTGGGCTGGCTGATCGGTCTCGGCATGGCGATCTACATCGCCATCACCATCGAGCAGGACCCGAACAAGCAGGGCTGGCACGACAAGTTCGCCGGCGGCACCCAGGTGCTGAAGGGCTGAGCCCGGCTCCGCTGAGCGCGAAATGGGGACGCATCCCGACGGATGCGTCCCCATTTTCATTGCTGCGCAAAGCCCGTTTTCATTGCTGCGCAAAGCCTTTCGTCAGGACGATCCGGTCGATCCCGCGATGATCAGGATCAGGAACAGCGCGAGGCCGATCACGATGCTGATGGCGCCCACCCAGACGCCACCCAGCGCCAGCCCGCGGCCCTGCTGCTGCGTGTTCTTGAGCTGGTTCAGCGCCACGATGCCGAGCACCAGGCCGACGATCGAGACGACAGGCAGGAAGGCGCAGAAGAACATGGCCGGCACGCCGATGATCGACACCACCAGCGACGCGATGGCCAGCGAATTGGTCTGCTGCACCGGCGGACCGTAGCCGTAGGGCTGATAACCCGGATACCCGTAGGCCGGGGGTTGCTGCCCGGCGGCCGGATAGGACGGCGTCGGATTCGCCTGCGGCGGTGGATAATTCGGATAGACCGGCTGCGGCGGCGGGGTCAGCGGCGGATTCTGGTACTGCGGAGCGGAGGTGTAGCCGGCCGGGGGCGGGGCCGGCTGCTGTGGCGTTTCGGGCGGGGTCTCGGGCGTCACGCCCTCACCGCCGTACTGCTTCCACCACTCGTCGGAATCGCCGGGATTCGTCATTCGCTCAGCCTAGGGCAACCCATCGGTCCGTACCCATCGGTCGAGGCAGGGATACTTTTCGGCGTGAGTGAAATCGAAAAGAGCGACATCGGCACCGACCGATCTGGACACCCCACGCCCGAGCACGCGGCATTCGCGGACGCGGCGGGGGGATATTTCACGCCGGTGGCGGTGGCCTTCACCGCTGTCCTGCTGATCTCGAACGTCTGTGTCGCCAAAGGCGTCCAATTCTTCACCGGACACCATGTGTCCTTCGGCCCCATCACCGTGCTGCCGCTCACCATGGACGGCGCATTCTTCCTCTTCCCGCTCGCCTACGTCATCGGCGACGTCCTCAGCGAGGTCTACGGGTTCCGCGCGACCCGCCGCATCGTCTACTACGGGTTCGGCGCGCTGCTGCTGATGATCGTCTGCTTCCAGATCGTCATCAAGCTGCCCACCGGAGACCTGGATCAGAACGGTTCGGCGTTCGGGGACGTGCTCGGCCACACCCCGCAGCTGGCGTTCGCCGGCATCGCGGGCTACTTCGTGGGTCAGTTCCTCAACTCCGTCACCCTGGTGCTCATCAAGGAGCGCACCAAGGAGAAGCACCTGTGGGCGCGGCTGCTGGGCTCCACCGTGGCGGGCGAATTCGGCGACACCTTCGTGTTCTGCTCCATCGCCGCCACCGCCATCGGCATCCACACCTGGGGCGACTACATCAACTACACCCTGGTGGGCTTCATCTGGAAGACCCTCGTCGAGATGATGGTGCTGCCGATCAGCTACCGCTGCATCGCCTTCCTGAAGAAGCGCGAGCCCTCGTACCGGCCGCGCGAACGGTCCGCCATCTACGAGTGAGCGTGAGCCCAAGGGCCACCGTCCGGAACACGCGGCGCGGTCGTATCGAATTCCCTTACAGCCCAGGGGCTTTGATCCGACCGCGCCAGCGACCGAGGAACTCGGTCTTGTAATCGTCGAAGTAGCCGCCGTCGATGCTCTCTCGCACCCGATCCACCAGCCGTACCGTGAAGCGCTCGTTGTGGATGGTGCACAGCGTCGACGCGAGCATCTCCTTCGCCTTGAATAGGTGATGAATGTAGGCGCGGGTGTAGTTGGCGCAGGTGTAGCAGTCGCAGGTCTCGTCGACGGGCGTGAAGTCCCGCTTGAACCGGGCCGTATTGATATTGAAGCGGCCCTCGTCGGTGTACAGCGCCGCATTGCGGGCCACGCGGGAGGGATTCACGCAGTCGAAGGTGTCCGCGCCGTTCTCCACCGCGGTGAAGATGTCCTCCGGCTCGCTGATGCCGAGCAGGTGCCGCGGCTTGCCCTCGGGCAGCTCGTCACAGCACCAGCCGACAATGGTGCCCAGATTGTGCTTCTCCAGCGCGCCGCCGATGCCGTAGCCGTCGAATCCCGTTCCGGCCGCGCCGCGCAGGTCCTCCAGATCTCGACATGCCTTGCGGCGCAGGTCCTCGTACTGCGCGCCCTGGATGACGCCGAACAGCGCCTGGTACGGCCGGTGCGAGCGGGCCGCGGTGAGCCGCTCGTGCTCGTCGAGGCAGCGCTGGGCCCACAGCCGCGTACGCTCCAGCGATTCCTCCTGGTAGCCACGGGTGTTCATGAGCGTGGTGAGCTCGTCGAAGGCCATCATGACGTCCGCGCCCAGCTGATGCTGGATGCCCATGGACACCTCGGGCGTGAAGCGGTGCCTGGAGCCGTCCAGGTGCGAGCGGAAGGTGACGCCGTCGTCGTCGACGTGTGCCAGCCGCTCCTTGCCCTTGGCGATCACATCGTCGTTCTGCACGCCGACCGACTCCATGGCCAGCACCTTCTTGAAGCCGACGCCCAGCGACATGACCTGGAAGCCGCCGGAGTCGGTGAAGGTCGGGCCGTGCCAGTTCATGAACTCGGCCACACCGCCGGCCTCGTCCACGATGTCCGCGCCGGGCTGGAGGTAGAGGTGGTAGGCGTTGGCGAGCAGGGCCTGCGAGCCGAGTTCCTTCATGGTCTCGGGCAGCACCGCCTTGACCGTGGCCTTGGTGCCGACCGGGATGAAGGCGGGGGTTGCGATGTCACCGTGCGGAGTGCTGATCACGCCGGTTCGGCCGTGCCGCCCTTCCAGGCGCGCACCGACCTTGAACGAGAACTCCGAAGCAGCAGACACCGAGCCATCTTCTCACTTCGCGAAAAGTGGCCCGGCCCGCACCGGAGGGTGCGGGCCGGGCCGGTTCGGGTCGATCAGGGCAGAGCCCGCCCGGTGCGGGCGGCAGCCGATGCGGCTTGCCGAGGGCTCAGTTCGCGGCCGCTCCGACCGCGTCCGGTTCCGGATCGTCCACATTGTTGCCCTCGCCATCGGTGAGGGCGGCGGCGAACTGCGCGTCGTAGAGCCGGTAGTACGCGCCCCGGGACCGCAGCAGCGTCCCGTGCGTCCCCTGCTCGACGATCTTGCCCTTCTCCATCACCACGATGGTGTCGGCATCGCGGATCGTCGAAAGCCGGTGCGCGATCACGAAACTCGTGCGATCCCGACGCAGCGCCGCCATGGCGTGCTGCACCAGCAGCTCGGTGCGGGTGTCGACCGAGCTGGTGGCCTCGTCCAGGATCAGGATGGACGGCTTGGCCAGGAAGGCGCGGGCAATGGTGATGAGCTGCTTCTCACCGGCGCTGACGCCGGAGCCCTCCTCGTCGATGACGGTGTCGTACCCGTGCGGCAGCGCGTGCACGAACCGATCCACGTAGGCGGCCCGGGCGGCTTCGAGGAGCTCCTCCTCGGTGGCAGCGGGATTGCCGTAGGCGATGTTCTCCCGGATGGTGCCGCCGAACAGCCAGGTGTCCTGCAGCACCATGCCCATGCGCGACCGCAGGTGGTCGCGGGTGATGCGGGTGATGTCGACGCCGTCGATGGTGATGGCGCCGGAATCCACCTCGTAGAACCGCATGAGCAGATTGACCAGCGTGGTCTTGCCCGCGCCGGTCGGGCCGACGATGGCCACCACGTGACCGGGCTCGGCCACCAGCGAGAGATCCTCGATGATCGGCGTCTCCGGCTCGTAGCGGAAGGACACGTCCTCGAACGCCACCCGGCCACGATCCACCGGCCGTGAATCCTCCGGATCCGGATCCGCCGACTGCTCCTCGGCGTCGAGGATCTCGAAGATCCGCTCCGCCGAGGCCACACCCGACTGCAGCAGGTTCATCATCGAGCCGATCTGGGTGAGCGGCTGGGTGAACCCGCGCGAGTACTGGATGAACGCCTGCACCTCACCCAGCGACAGATTGCCCGACGCCACCCGCAGACCACCGACCACGGCGATCAGCACGTAGTTCAGATTCCCGAGGAACATGATGGCGGGCATGATCAGACCGGAGATGAACTGCGACTTGAACGAGGACTGGTAGAGCTTGCCGTTGGTCTCGTCGAACTTCTCGCCGACCTCGCGCACCCGGCCGAAGGCACTGACCACCTCGTGCCCGGTGAACGCCTCCTCGACCTGAGCATTGACCTCGCCGGTGAGCTTCCACTGGTCCACGAAATGCGGCTTGGAGCGCTTGGCGATCTGCGCGGTCACGATGACCGCCAGCGGCACCGTCAGCAGCGCGATCAGGGCCAGCAGCCACGAGATCCAGAACATCATGATCAGGATGCCGATCACCGACAGCACATTGATGATCAGCTGGGACATGGTCTGCTGCAGCGTCTGCGCCACATTGTCGACGTCATTGGTGACGCGGGAGAGCACATCGCCGCGCGGCATCGAGTCGAAGTACCGCAGCGGCAGCCGGTGGATCTTCTCCTCGATCTGCGCGCGCAACCGCTTCACGGTCCGGTTGATCACGATGATCAGCAGTTGGGCTTCGAGCCAGCCGAACACCGAGGCGCCGATATAGAGCGCCAGCACCCAGGCCAGCACATGGCCGACCGCGGTGAAATCGATTCCCGTACCGGGAATCACGTTCATGCTGGCCAGCATGTCCGCGAAGGTGTTGTTGCCGTTCGCGCGCAGCCCCTCGACCAGCTGGTCCTTGCTCTGCCCGGGGGGCAGCTGCTTGCCGACCACACCGTCGAAGATGAGGTTGGTGGCCTTGCCGAGAATCTGCGGGCCCAGGGTGTTGAGCACCACCGAACCCACGGCCAGCGCGAAGACCACGACCAGATAGAACCGGTCGGGCGCGAGCATGCGCAGCAGGCGCTTCAGCGACGGGCCGAAGGACTTCGCCTTGGCATCCGGCGCACCGGGATTGACGGCTCCGGGCCTCATCGCACCTCCTCCGCGCTGAACTGCGACTCCACGATCTCGCGGTACTCGGGACAGTCGCGCAGCAATTGCTCGTGGGTGCCGATGCCGGCCATCGCGCCGTCCTCCAGCACCACGATCTGATCGGCGTCGCGGATCGTCGAGATCCGTTGCGCCACAATGACGACCGACGCGTCCGAGGTCTCCGGCCGCAGCGCCTCGCGCACCCGCATGTCGGTGGCGACGTCGAGGGCGGAGAAGCAGTCGTCGAACAGGTAGATGCGCGGCTTGCGCACCAGCGCGCGGGCAATGGCCAGCCGCTGGCGCTGACCACCGGAGACGGTCGTACCGCCCTGTGCCACCGGCGTTTCCAGGCCCTGCGGCATCTCGCGCACGAAATCGGCGGCCTGCGCGATCTCGAGCGCGTGCCAGAGCTCCGCATCGGTGGCGTCCGGCTTGCCGTAGCGCAGATTGGAGGCCACGGTGCCGGAGAACAGGTACGCCTTCTGCGGCACCAGGCCGATCTCGGAGCGCAATGTCTCCAGGGGCAGGTGCCGGACGTCGGTGCCGCCCACGTAGACCGCGCCGTCGGTGACATCGATCAGCCGCGGAATCAGGTTGATCAGCGTGGTCTTTCCGGCACCGGTCGCACCCACGATGGCGGTGGTGGTGCCCGGCCGGGTCTCGAAGCGGATGGCCCGCAGCACCGGCTTCTCGGCGCCCGGGAACTTGAACTCCGCGAAGGCCAGGTCCACCGTGCCCGGATCACCCTTGAACGGCTGCGGCAGCCGCGGTTCCGACACCGAGGACTCGGTGTCCAGCACCCCGCCGATGCGCTCGGCCGAGACGGCGGCGCGCGGGGCCATCATGGCCAGGAAGGACGCCATCATGACCGCCATCAGGATCTGCATGATGTAGGCCAGCATCGCGGTGAGCGAGCCGATCTGCATCTCCCCGTTGTCGATCGCGTGGCCGCCGAACCAGATGACGCCGACCGTGGTGACGTTCGAGATGAGCATGACGGCCGGGAACATGAGGGCCATGTACTTGCCGACATAGAGCGACTGCTCGGTCAGCTCGGTATTGGCGACCCCGAAGCGCCAGGTCTCCTGCCGCTCCCGCACGAAGGCCCGCACCACGCGAATGCCCGTGATCTGTTCGCGCAGTACCCGGTTCACCGCGTCGATGCGCTCCTGCATGCGCCGGAAGCCGGGCACCATGCGGCTGATGATGAAGGCCATCGACAGGCCCAGCGCCGGCACCGCGATCAGCAGCAGCCACGACAGCTGCAAGCTCTCGCGCAGCGCCATGAAGATGCCGCCGATGCACATGATCGGCGCCATCACCAGGATGGTGGCGCTCATCAGCACGAGCAGCTGCACCTGGCCGACGTCATTGGTATTGCGGGTGATCAGCGACGGCGCGCCGAACACGCCGACCTCCCGCGCGGAGAAGGTGCCGACCCGGTGCAGCAGCGCCGCGCGCATATCGCGGCCCGCGCCCATGGCCGCTTGCGCGCCCAGGTACACCGAGACGGCCTGAGCGGCGATCTGGATGCCCGTCACCAGCAGCATCCACCCGCCGGTGGACCAGATGTAGCCGATATCACCCTTGGTGACGCCCTTGTCGATGATGTCGGCGTTCAGCGTGGGCAGGTACAGCATGGCGATGACCGAGATCAGCTGGAGCACGACGACCCCCGCCAACTGCTTGCGGTAGGGCCAGAGGAAGGTGCGTAGAAGTCGGATCAACATGATGGTGGCAGGCTACCGCCATCCTCCGGAGCCCGCCGCGACGTTTTGCGGCACCGGCGGGCAACGGCCCGGGTCACGGCGCGGATCGGCTGCTCTCGGCAGGTTCGCTCAGATGTCGGGCTGATCCAGATCTCGCCACCCGCCCGCCGCGGGCGCGCTCGGCGATCCGCCATTGGACGCCGATCCGGCCGCGACCGGTCCGCCCGCGGGGCGGGGACGGCGGGTCCAGGCATCCGGATCGTGCAGCAGCTCGTCCAGGAAGGACGGCAGCAGATCGTGGGCGATATCGGCGACGGTGACCCGCTCCAGTACCGAGCGGATGTTCACCCGCAGCCCGATCCACACTCGCTGCAGTGGTTCGGCCGCACCCGGGTAGCTGACATCCTCCGGCCGCTGCCCGCGCACCGAGGCCAGCGGACCCTCCACCGCGCGAATCACATCCGCGATGCTGATCTCGGCGGCCGGGCGGGCCAGGCGATAACCGCCGTCGGGACCGCGGCGGCTGACCACCAGTTCGCCTTTGCGCAGATCCGCCACCACCGATTCCAGCACCTTGGGCGGAATGTCCTGGGCGGCCACGATGGCGTCGGCCTTCACCGAATCCGGTTGCGCCTTCGCGATTTCCACAAGGGTGCGCACCGCGTAATCGACCTTCGCGGTGATGTGCACGAGAACTCCTGAGACAGATCGGTGGTGAGCGAGAACCCTATCGCGCCGGATTCAGCACGCCGAGTGCGGCATTCAACAATGTCGTCTCGACGTGATCGGCATCGGCGCCGGGCACGATCTCCTGGGACATCATCGCCGTGCTGAGCACCTGCATGGCCGCGGCGGCGCGCAGCAGGGTGTCATTGTCGGCATCGGGCCCGGCCATCCAGCGGCACATGCGGTGATGCAGTTCGATCATGTCCGGATAGCGGTTGCCGAGGGCATTCACGATCGCGACGGTGTCCCGCATGCAGAGCACGCCGACCTGACGATTGGCCAGCGTCGACTGCAGACGCCGGCGGATCACCTCGCGCACGTTCTCCGGGGTGTGCGGAATGTCATCGAGACCCTCGACCTGATCACGCACTTCGTCGAACATCGGCTCGATGATCGCTACCAGAAGATCGACCTTCGAGGCGTAGTGATAGTAGAGCGAGGCTTTTGTGATTCCCACCGCATCGGCGACCTCGCGCAGGCTGCTGTGATCGAACCCCTTGGTCGAAAACAGCTGTAGAGCGGCGTCCCGGATCGCGTCCTTGGTGCTTCTAGCTGCGACAATTGTTCCGGAACCGACCTGGCCACCCATGTTCTCATCCTCTCACCCGCGCTCGGTGTGCGATCAACGCCACCTAGAGTCGAGGTTGTTCCTCCGCTTATTCGCTCGGTAGTCTACCTACCGCACGGTAGGCAGATTTTAGTTTCGTGGAGGCGGGGAGCCCGCAGAGCTCCCGGCGGCAGTGCTGTCTACGCGCTCGCACCAGCACCCTGTTTCGCCCGCACAAACCATCGCCCAGGAGAACCCCTCGTGTCCGTATACCTCTATCGGTGGGGAAAGTTCGCCTTCCGCCGGAAATGGATAGTCATCACGGCGTGGATCGCCGCGCTACTCGTCATCGGCGGACTCGGCGGGGCCCTCGCCAAGCCGTTCCAGGACTCCTTCACCATGCCGAACCTGCCTTCGGAGCGGGCCACGGAAATCCTCGACGCGCATTTCCCGGGGGCATCCAAGGAGTTCGACCCCAATGCCGTCAGCGGCACCTACGTGATCGCCGCGCCGGAGGGTCAGAAGCTGACCGATCCCGGGCCGCAGGCCGCGCTCTCGCAGTTCCTGACCAAGCTCGGTGACCTGCCCATCGTGGACAAGTCGTCGCCGCTGATGAATCCCATCGACACCACCAAGAAGATCGGTCAGCCAGCCGGCATCGACTGCCTGGGCGGCGACCGTTCCAACCCGAACTTCTCCGCGATCTGCTCCAGCGCGCCCCTGAACGTGCTGAACAAGACCAACCCGGATTCGGTGGCGACGGTCCAGGCCAAGTTCACCATCGCGAAGTTCTCCGACATCAAGCAGGCCGACCGCGACGCCGCCTACCAGGTGGGCGACGAGGCGCGCGCGGCCGGGCTGCAGGTCGAGCTCACCGGTTCGATCGCGCAGGATCCGGGCGGCTCGAACGGCTCCTCCGAGCTGATCGGCATCGCGGTGGCGCTGGTGGTCATGGTGATCGCGTTCGGCGCGATCGTGGCGGCCTTCGTGCCGATCCTCACCGCACTCGTCGGTGTCGGCACCGCCATCTCCATCATCATGTTCGGCACCCACTTCCTGACCGTGCCGACCTTCACCCCGATCCTGGCCTCCATGATCGGCCTGGCGCTGTCCATCGACTACGCCATGTTCATCGTCTCGCGCTACAAACACGAACTGGCCGTGTCGAATTCGCCGGAGGAGGCCGCGGGCACCGCGGTCGGCACCGCGGGTTCGGCCGTCATCTTCGCGGGCCTGACCGTCATCATCGCGCTGGCGGGCCTGAGCTTCGTGGGTGTCAGCTTCCTCACTTACATGGGCATCTTCGGCGCGGTCTCGGCCGCGATGGCGGTGCTGGTGGCCGTCACCCTGATGCCGGCGCTGATGGGCGCGTTCGGCCGCTTCCTGTTCAAGCCGAAGCTGCCGCTGGTCGCCAAGCACGATCCCGAGGACGAGAAGTCGGTCACCAACGGCATGCGCTTCGCCCGCCTCATCGGCAAGGCGCCCGCGCTGACGCTGGGCATTTCCATCGTGCTGCTGGGCCTGCTGGCCGCGCCCGCGGTGAACCTGCAGCTGGGTCTGCCCGGCGGCGACTCCATGCCCAAGCACACCACCGTCCGCAAGGCGTACGACCTGCAGACCGCGGGCTTCGGCGAAGGCGCCAACGGCACCCTGCTGGTGGCCGTCGACCTCAGCAAGACGCCGGAGAACCAGCGCACCGAGGCCCTCGACGCGCTGCGCTCCAAGCTGGCCTCCTACCCGGGCATGGACTACCTGACCCTGGCCCGGCCCAGCGAGGACAAGCAGGCCGCCATGTTCATGGGCGTGCCCAAGTCCGGGCCGAACAACCAGGAGACCAAGGACCTGGTCGAGAACGCCCGCAATGCCGAGTCCGAGTTCCATGACCGGTACGGCATGGAGTACGGAATCACCGGTACCACGGCCATCTACGCGGATGTCTCGCAGGCGCTGCTGAACAAGATCATTCCGTACCTGGCGATCGTGGCCGGCGCGGCATTCATCCTGCTGCTCCTGGTGTTCCGCTCCATTCTGGTGCCGCTGACCGCCGCGTTGGGCTTCCTGCTCTCCATGGCGGCCACCTTCGGCGCGACCGTGCTGATCTTCCAGGAGGGCCACTTCGGCCTGGTGGAGGCGCACCCGCTGGTGAGCTTCCTGCCGATCATGCTGATCGGCCTGGTCTTCGGTCTCGCCATGGACTACCAGGTCTTCCTGGTCACGCGCATGCGTGAGGAGTACGTGCACGGCAAGTCCGCCAAGGACGCCATGATCAGCGGCTACCACCACGGCGCCCGCGTCGTGACCTCCGCCGCCATCATCATGATCTCGGTGTTCAGCGCCTTCATGCTCGACGACAACGTGGTGGCCAAGTCCATGGGCTTCGCCATGGCGGCGGGTGTCTTCTTCGACGCCTTCATCGTCCGCATGGTCCTCATCCCGTCCCTGCTCGCCCTGCTGGGCAAGTGGGCCTGGTGGCTCCCGAAGTGGCTGGACCGCATCCTCCCCGACATCGACGTGGAAGGCGCCAAGCTCGCCGAGCTGAAGCAGTCCGCCACCCCCGTCGAGGACAAGCAGCCCGTCACGGTCGGCTGACCTCCGCACGAAATCCACTCGGCCCCCACCCGATTACCCGGGTGGGGGCCGAGTTCTTTTGTGCCACTGCTCGTTTCACCGCATGAAGCGGGTGACAGCGTTGCGGACCACGATGCCCGCGGAGGTGGCGGGCACCATGAGGGCCGACGCGGCGCGCATGCCGCGCTGCCTGGGCTCGACCAGTTTCCGGTGACGCTGTTCGTAGGCGGCGAAGGCGGTGTACGGGCGACCGGGAGTACGGGTCATTTCCTCAGCGAGGGCGTGGGCGCCCGCGATGGCGAGGGTGGAGCCGTCACCGAAGAGGGAGAGGCAGGATCCGGCTTCGCCGAGCAGGGCAACGCGGCCATCGGACCAGCGCGGCAACCGGACTCGGCTCACCGAGTCGAAATAGAGGTCGTCGGCGGCCTTCAGCTGGTCGAGCAGGTCGCCGAAGATACCGATCGGCCCGGAGAAGGTGTCGGCGATGAGCCGCTTGTGTCCGTCGAGATCACGGCGGCCCGGGATCGCGGCATGGCGGAACATGAAGGCCGCCACCGCCCTTCCCTTCGAAGGGTGCACGGTGATGGCCTGTCCCGGGCGATTGAACATGACGACCTCGCGCTCGTCGCCGAAGGCCCGCTCCACCGGCAGGGTCGCCACGTACATGCCCAGATGGCGGAGGAACTCGGCCTCCGCGCCGAAGACGAGCCGACGAACATTCGAGTGCAGGCCATCGGCCCCGATCAGGTAGTCATAACGCCCACCCGCGCCGTTCTCGAAGACGACATCCACGCCGTCCGTGTCCTGCGTGATCCCGGAAATCGAATCGGCCCAGCGGATTTCGGCATGGTCGCGAGCCGCGTCGAGGAGAATGGCGGCCAGATCTGCGCGGGCGAGCTCGATCTCGCGGTCACCCGCACCACCCTGAAAAGCGCTGAGCCGCAACCTCGATCGCTCCCGCCCCGCCGCGTCGACGAAGCTCATTCGCTCCACCCGCGACGCGGCCGCCCGCAGCCGCGGCATCACCCCCATACCCTCGGTCACATCGACAGCCGGTCCTTTCACGTCGATCGGGTTGCCGCTGGACCGCTGCGCCCCCGCCCGCTCCACCACGGTCACGTCGAAGCCGTTGCGCCCCAGCCAGTACGCCAGGGTCGATCCCGCAATGCCCGCCCCGGAGATCAGCACTGTCCTGCTCATCGTCATCACCCTCGATTCAAGTGGACGATTTTCGTCCACTTTCAAGAAGGTACGCTAACCGGAAGATTTTCGTCCAGTTTTATCGGAGGTGAGGACAACGGCCGAGCTCAGAGCCGATGCCCGTAGCAATCGCGACCAGATCCTGACCGCGGCCCAACAGGTCTTCCGCGAACAGGGCGTCAGCGTCTCCATGAAGGACATCGCCGACGCCGCCGGTGTGGGCGTGGGCACCCTCTACCGCCGTTTCCCCGACCGCGGCGCCCTCATCACCGCCGCCGCCCACTCCTACCTCTCGGCCCTCGCCGACCTGGCCGCCACCGCCGACCGCGAATCCCCCACCGCCTGGCAAGCCCTCACCCGCATCCTCCGCGAATGCGCCGAACTCCGCCTGGGCGCCCTGGCCGCCGCCGTCGAACCCACCCTCCACTCCGACATCAAATCCGACCCCGCCCTCACCGAAGTCCGCGCCACCATCACGGACCGCATCGCGGACCTGACCGCGAGGGCCCACACCGAAGGCGCCCTCCGCCCCGACGTCACCCCCGAAGACATCGCCCGCCTGATGACCCTGCAGATCTACGCCGCCCCCACCGAGCCCTACCCCACCGCGATCAACCGCGTCCTCGACCTACTCCTCGACGGCCTTCGCCCCTGAAAGAGAAAGCCCCGAACCGGTTTCCAGGTGCGGGCGTTTCTGCCGGATCCCGAGCGATCGGGATCAGCAGCGACTCACGCGGAAAGCCCCGCGCTGCAAAGAATCCTGGGCGGCCGACACCAACCGAGTTTGGTCGTTCGAATAGCGGGTGATCGCGCGCATGGAGGACATGGAACGCGCATGGAGGACATGGAAAGAGCCCCTCACCTGTCGGAACAGGTGAGGGGCTCCTCAGCGGTGGCGGAGGGATTTGAACCCTCGGAGGGGGGTTACCCCTCACACGCTTTCGAGGCGTGCTCCTTAGGCCGCTCGGACACGCCACCGCTGGTGACTTTACCTGAGCACCCGCCGGATTCTGAAATCGCCTGGAGAGAGGGCTAGGTTGTGTCTCGAAGTGAGTGATGGGGTGGCACCGCGCAGCGGTGCCCCCCCCACCGCAGGTTTGTTGTAATTTTGTGGTGTCGGTG